>CAYSYX010000813.1:3423-3657 GCA_964435055.1 uncultured Polyangium sp.
CAAGAACACGCGCCCCATTTCTTGCGGAATGACTTCCAGCTGGGGCAAATTGGGCGCCAGGTGCTTTTCGATCGTGACGTTGAACTCCCGATCCGACGATCGAGCGCCGTGATACGCCAGAGCGAGCGTTTCTTCCAGCAACCGGTTGATGTCCGTAAACTCGGTTTGTCCCGCCTGCCCCCGAGCGTGCATCTGCATCGCGCGAACGATGCCGTCGGCACGTAAGCCGTGTTG
>CAYSYX010000814.1:0-3655 GCA_964435055.1 uncultured Polyangium sp.
AATAGCTTTTGATGCGGATCTGGTGTCAATCCGTATATGGGCGCCGAAAACTGAATACTTGCATCGTCGAGTGGCATTATATCGCGAATAAACGACATGATGTCGATGGCCTCAACTAATCTTGTTTGGTGGCGCTTCTCGGGCCAAAGTTCTGTACATGCATCCTTGATCCGTGCGGCAACGCGGCGCAGGTGAGGCAATTCTGCATTTGGAAAGGCTGCGGTTACCCTCGACCACTGTTCAACAAATTCTGATCCGGCAAAGCTACGTTCTGGGCAAATGAGAACAACTCCAACATTCAAGAACTCGCCCGAAAGCACGTCGTGCACATACCGAACTGCCACGGCTTGAAATGGGTACTTTATCCTTGAATGCATGCTTCAACCGGTGGTAGCCATTGATCAATGGCATCGCGCCGCCTCCGAATTACGCCAATAATTTCATCGAGTTTCCCAGTCGCCAGCCCAGTTTGCCAGCTTGCTGGAGTGGCTGCTGCAATTTCGTCAAGTGCCGTGTCGTCGAGCGCCAACACGGCAGCGCGAAAACGATCCAGAGATGGTGTCTTGTTGCCAAACATGCCATTTAGCACATGTCGACTGATCACGCTATCCAACAACTTGTCGTTAGCAGGATCCGTCGTACTCCCGATAGTTGGCACAATAAAGGAAAAAGCCGCATCATGGTCGATTGCCAAAATCACTTGCCTGGATACCAACAGATTGGGGTTGTCTGCACGCCGGTCCACATTATGAATAAATACATCAAATGCCAGCAAGTCAGCGGCGGCTTGCCGAAGCTCCATTGGCAGGAGTTGCCCCTTCATCCATTGGGTAAAATGTGGAAAAAATCTGCATCCAAATGCCGAACCAACAGACTTCATTACAGATGTGCGAATTGGATCACGTAAACTCTTGCCAAATTCTGGAGTTATTACAACCTCGAATGGTTCTGGAACATTGATCCCTAGTCGTTGGCCGATGGCCGCAGCCAACCACTCTGTAAGGTATGGAACTGGTGCATAACCGCGCAAGCGATCCGACAATTTCACCACGACGTCAACGATTCGCCCACTCAACGTTGCACCACCCAGCAATACAGCGCCGTTCCGCCCGCTGGTCATGTCGCGATAGTAAGTCTCCGCGTCGATGCGTGGCAGTGAGACGGTACTAGGCGATCCCAAGAGCATGGGGGCGCCATCATTGCCGAGGTTTGGAGCAAACGCAAGCTTCTTCTGTTCTTCAGACCAAGCGTGCAGCAGAAGCCACCAGGAAATTGGATGGTACCGAACGGATGGTGTTGCAAAGCGGCAACGTCTACCGCTTTTTCTTCCGATGCTTCGGGGTTGGCGGCTCAGGCATCGGGGGCTTCTTGTATCGTCCTGCTCGATCTCACGAGCCCACACGCGAGCCCGTCCTACCCGATGCCAGAACGTGCACCGCGCCATTGTGGTGCGTCCCCCTTCGACGGATGCGAGCAAGAGGTCTGCGGCTTGCGCATCCGCTGCGATGCGCTTCAGCGCGTCCCGAGCTTCCAACCGTGCCACGGGCGACGGCGATGCAACGATCGGCATCTCGCTCGCAGGCACTTCGCACCGTAGCCAACCACGTCGGGCATGGTTGCGCCAAACGTTCCAAGCAACGCCATGCATCCACTGCCAGAGGCATCTTCCGGACGGGAAGCATCGGGCTCATGTACGCGTCCCTCGGAAAGAGCCTGCCACATGACGCTCTCCACTTGTTGGCAGAGATCTTCGATGTCCGCTTCATTCGCGCGCCAGCGTCGAAACGCAGCGCGGAGCGCAGGAAGCAAGGCGTGCGTTTCCTCGGGAGTTGCATCCACGATGCGATTCCCGGCGTCATTGATGACGAATCGCATCACTTCCCCCGAAGCGGTTTGATGCCCGTCGCCGTAATCGTGAAACGACCATCCAAGGCCGTGTCGAGGTCAAGCCCGGAAGCGGCGGCGATGCCCCTGGCAAGGGCCATGTTTCCCGGTTCGATGCCGTCGAAAAAGTCGCGAATGTATGCGCGGCGGAAGTTGAGAAGCCGAGCGATCTCGATCCACGAATGCTCGCGGTGAAGTTGGCGGAGCAATGCGCGCAGCTTTGCCCGCTGCATCTCGTTCAGATCCGAGCCGCGCAGGGTACGCGAGCGGTGTTGGGAAGTCATCATCGTGCCCCCTTTCGGCCACAAAGGGCGCACGCACCGGCAACGTGTGGTTGCGGAAAGGATCGTCTCGACGGGAATGCCACCCGCGCGAGCGACGCGCACCGCAATGGCATAGGAGGCGCTCTTGTACAGGTTGCCAAGCGTTCCGACCGATACGCCCATGACGGCGGCGAGGACGTCTCGACCGCCATAGGCGCGGGCCAGGTTACGGACGGCTGCGCGGATTCGCGCACGTTCTTCGGTGGTGGGAGTGAGAGCGCCCGCTCGGCGCCCTTTTGGACGTCATGAAGGCGAAACGAAGCAAGGCGTTTTGATGCGTCGCAACGCAATCCGCTTTGCTCCGGCCTTCGACCACGCCTTGCAAAACGATGATCGCCACGTGTTGAGCGCGTCTTCAAATCCTCGTGCAAGCCGTCGCGTTGGCCTTAATGAACACGAGTGGCTCCGACGCGCGGCTGAAAAAACCTAAGCGCCTCGCAATTCTCCCCCACGCGCACCATCACAAGCCCGGCAACACTCCTCGCTCAAGCCGACGCGTAACGTGCTCGAATCGCCCGGGGCGCGTCTCCCATCGGCTTCCCGTGATGCCCCTGCGCTCACCTCGAGCACCTGCGCGTACTCGTCACGAAGTCCAGCCACAATCAGGATGTCGACGCCGCCTGCGATGGTCATCACGCTGGTTTCGGGTGTCCTTCCCTCCAAATCTCGCCTCGCATCTCACCCCTTCGCCCCTCGGCCACGCCTTCCCCTCATCGCGAGCCCTTCAAATCCCGCACAAACGCAAAATCGTCATCCGTCTTGAAAAAACTTTTCCTCCGCCATGAACATTTCCCCCCGACGGGCAACCAATACCCCGAACGACGGAAATGCGACCGCCCCGGCAAACCATTCGGGTTTGGCGAGGTCAATCCATTGCCGCGCTCAAACAAAGATCCCCTTTTCGTGAGGAGGCTTCATCATGGCACTCATTGCAGGTCCCGCGTATACCGGCTCGATCACCGTCGATCTCGCGAACGTCAAAGACGCCCTCGTGGATCTCCCGCCCGGAGCCATGCAAGGTGTTCGTCGTGAGCAACCGGGCATTGCCGAAGTGCTCGCTGAATTGGCCCATGCATTGCCGCAATATGGCAACGACGCCGAAGTGCACGGGGCCTTTCATGCTCGCATCATGCAAGCCTCCATCGACATTCAAAAACTCGGCGAACACGAATTGATTCTGAAGAAACTGCTCGAAGTGGTGCAGGAAAGCAAAGCGCAATTGATGAACAATCGCGAATACGACATCAGCGCCGTCGCCGCGAAAGTCGTCGAAAGCGCTACGCGGCAGAAAAAGCCGGAGCTCATGGCCCATTTCGAGAAAACGCTGCATTACCGGTCCCAAACGGCCCTCAAAGGCATTGCGACCCGTAAAAAGAATACCCTCGTCGAGCCTCCCCCCGCCTCGGTTCCCGGTCAAACCGGCTGAACTCGGATACGATTTCCCCCGC
>CAYSYX010000815.1:0-3653 GCA_964435055.1 uncultured Polyangium sp.
GGTAAAACCCTCGCGCACCTTGATAACGACGAACCACGCCGGCGCCTTTGAGCCCGCGCACGAGCTCCACCAAGAGCAGCGGGATGCCTTGGGTTCGTTCTACCAAACGCCGGACCGCCGTCTCGGGGACGTTGTCGGCGGGATACAAAAGCGCCCGACAAAGTGCGGCGGCGCTTGCGGCATCGAGCGGTTCGAGCTCCACGGCTTCGTAACGCGCGGCACGTTCGCCCCAAGACGGGCGTATTTCCCGAAAAACCGGACGCGACAGGGCACAAACGAAGATCGGCGCTCGAGCTTCGGCGAGCGTCGCGTATTCCAGAATCGACAACGTTGCGTCATCGGCGTGATGCGCATCGTCGAGAACCACGCAAATGGGCGTTTTGGCCGCTCGTCTGCGCAACGCTTCACCCGCCGCAACCGTCAACGTCGCGCGCAACGCAAACGGCGCGGCTTCGAGGACCCGCAAACCGGCAAACTCCGCCGTTTCCTCGGCATTGGGAGCGATCCAGCCCAGCGCCAACGCGAGCGCCGCCACCGCCTCCGTCGTGCTGCTCGGACCAAGACATTCCCGCAGAACCGTCGGACGATGTTCTCGCTCGACCCCCGCGGGCAAACCCATCGCTTCGACCAAGAGCTCACGTACGCAATCGCCGCCGCCCGCCAAGAGTTCACGAGCTCGCAAGTCGATGACGCGCACCGCCGGCACGATCGAACGCAACCGCTCGACCAAAAGCCGCCGCAAATGCGTCTTGCCATGCCCCGCTTCGCCGATCACCGCCATGATCGACGGGAGCTGCTCCCGCGTCGCTCGCAGCGCGCTGGAAGCCAACGCTTCGAGCGTGTCGTCACGACCGACGAGCGGCGCGCCGGCGTGCCCCAAATGCGTGGTGGGATCATCCACGATGGGAAACGCGCGATCCGCGACGATTTGCGGGCCATGAGGCCCGGCGACCACCCGCAAATCAGCGTCGCTCAACACGGCCCGAGCCGCCGGTGAAATCACGATGGGCGACGGCCCTTCGGGCAAAGGCGCTCGATCGACACGCGCCATCCGCGGACTCAACAAGCGCCGCGATCCATCCGGACGCGTCGTCACGGACACCGAAGCCAAATCGACCCAGACACGCGTGCAAATGCCGCGCTCGACCAAGTCCTGGGCCGCACGTAAAGACAAACTCGCCGGGTTCTCCGATCCGTCATGACCAAACGCCACCACGATTCGCCCACCGCCGGCACGCATCACGTATCCCCCGATGGCTTCGATGCGCGAACGAAGGGCGATCGGATCGAGCGGCGACGAAAAATGGAGCAGACTCACCGTCCGCCGCTCCGTGGTCGTGCGTGAAGCCGGCTGCTTGAAACTCGATGCAGGCTCTTCGACAACCGCATCACCGGGCGCTTCTTTTTCGTTCGCGTCTTCGTCTCGACAAACGAAATTCTCCGTCGCTGTAATGGTGAACGGAATCGACGCGCCGTGGACGGACGCCGTAAATGCCTCCAATGCGCCGCGTAAAGCGATTGCCGAAGGAAACCGAGCTTCGGGTTCTTTTTCCAGACAACGCAAGACCAATTCTTCGAGTGCGGGCGGAATACCAAGATCATCGGCGAACGTCATGCGCATGGGCCGGCGACTGAGGTGCCCTTCACGGACCGCTGCGGGAGGCCCCCAAAAAGGCACATATCCCATGAGCATTTCGTAAAGCATGACGCCCACGGCATAGATATCCGCCCGAATATCAATGAACATGCGACTTTCGCATTGCTCGGGCGCCATATACTCCAACGTCCCGGCCATGGTTGCCGGCAATGCGGCATTTCCTTCCCGGACGGCACTCGCGGAGACTCGCAGCGCGAGCCCCAGATCGAGAATGGTCGCGTGCGCGTGATCGGGGCTGAGAAGGACGTTTTCGGGCTTCAAGTCCGCGTGGACCAGACCTTTTGCATGCAAGGCGGAAAGCGATTCGAGCAGAGCCATGGAAATATTGCATGCATCCATCGGCGCCATTGGCGACGGACGCGCGACGAGCAGCTCTGCCAGCGGAGTGCCTTGGACGAGTTCCATCACGACGTACGGCTGCGCGGAATCGAGCTCCCCGGCATCGAGTACAGCGGGAACATGGGGCGGCCCGACGCGCTGCAAGGCGGCGGATTCGCGTAGCAGACGCCGTTTTGCGTCAAGCGTTGCAACATGGGCGACTTTAATGGCCACGTATTTCGATTCGGGCCCGCCGCCCGTAGCCGAATACACCGTGCCAAACCCGCCCCTTCCCAGGATGCCGGTGGTTCGATATCCATTAAATTGCAGCGATTCGATTTCCGTCACGGTCGGAACCGGCGTCGTCGCGGGATCATCCGCGACGGCACCGTGCAAGGGGCACCCGTATGCCCCCGTGCGCCGTCCGCAATGCAAACACCGTGATGCCGTTCGGCCGAACCGGTCGTCAGGCATCACCATAGCTCCCGAGTCGAGACAAACTCATATCAGCGAAGAAACACCGTGATCACCCGCGCGGTTTGAGCGTTGTTAGGTAAATCCGTACGATCGATGCGACAACTGGTGTAGTGTCCCGCAGTCGAGGTCGGAGCGCAAGCATCATCGCAAGGCCCGACGACATGAATGAGACCGCATTCGACAACCGCGCCCGCCTCCGGATGGCCCGCCGAGCATTCGCGCCCCTGCGCCCGAGCATACGCCACATTGGCCGAATCGTAGCAAGCTCGCACATACGGCACCGCGCTGAACAAATTGCCCCAAAACGCGCCTTCACGAATCGGAAACTGATTCGCCTCGCCGTTGGCGTTGCCAAGCCCCTGCGCGTTGCCCCGCATCGAAATGCGCATCCGCTCGGAACTCCAATTCGTTCGCGCCGCAAGACACGCCGTGACCCATTCCTGTTCGACGACATGGAGCGGCCGCGTTTGCCAATCGGGAGCAAGGCCCAACTGGCCTCGATAGGATTCTCGATGTACATGCCCATTCCCATCCGTCCAAACGACTTCGACGCGCGCATGTTCATCGAGCGCACACCCGACGGCATAATTCAAGAGTTCACGAAGGAGTGTTCCGTCAGGCCCGCTCAGCAAAGCCACCGTCGTCGCGGACATCGTGTCGAGTGAATGCACGCCCAAGTCGTTCGGCATAAGCGCCTCAGGCTCGAGTGAGTTCGTAAAAATGATGGATCCCGTCGGAGGATTTACCGGACTGAAAGCTTCGCGCGATGCCGTGATTTCTTCCGAAACCAAAGCAATCGATGCGTCGCATCCCACGAGCAACGGCACCGCCACCAACGGAAACGACACGAGTTTGGAATTCTTGAACATGTTACCCCCCCAGGTCACACGGACACGCATACAATAGCGCGTAATCAGGAGTAAGCACACGATCAGTCATTCTTGGAGTACGGGCAGAGTCTATGCAGGACATGCGGCAATTCCAAGTTTGGAGCGTGTCCGGGCCATATCGAAAGCTCGAGGCATCCGGAAATTTCCGATGGCCTACGGCGGTGGATCCCGAAGGCTGATTCAGGGAATCTCCGAATAGGGAGGCGGCCACCATCGTGCGACGATGGCGCATTCAAGATTTACCAAAAATGTCTTGCGTTGGGACTTCATTTGAGCCCATACCGAACACGGGGACGGGCGGAACCATTCTC
>CAYSYX010000816.1:0-3652 GCA_964435055.1 uncultured Polyangium sp.
GTAAAACCCGACTCAAATCATCTCCGGCAAGATACTCCATCACCATGTACGGAGCGCCATTTTCGAGCGTCCCGACGTCGTGCACGCGCGCGATATGCTCGCCCTTGAGCCGCGCACACGCTTGCGCTTCACGGACGAAACGAAGCGCCGCACCTTCATGTCCGACCGCATCCGGAAGCATCATCTTGATCGCGAACAAATCATTGAGCTGCGTGTGCCGTGCGGCGACGACGATACCCATTCCGCCAATCCCAAGCACTCGCTCCACGCGATACTTGCCCAATAGAATCTCGCCGATTTGCACGCCCGATTGTTGCATCGTTGTGCTCCTTCGAGGCCCATGAGCCCCCACGCCATACACGCCCGCTCGCCAAGCATACTCGAACCATCCAGGCGATCGCAATCATTTGTACGACATCGAGCGTGAGAAAATGGATTCGCGCTTCGTGCCGTGATACTGTACTCCGGACAGCTCCGTGCGAATTGGGCGACACGCCATGCCGCTGATCGCGCACCGGCATTCACGGACACTCGACCGGTCAAAACAAACCATTCGAAATTCATTGATCGAAATCACGGTCACGAAGTACCCGGGCCACCCGGCCAGGACGCGCTCATCCGATCTACGATATGACGGCTGCGGATGGTTTTGGGCGCCAAACGTATTTGCCTCGGCCGAAGGGATTGTCGACAAATGGAACCCCGATGCCCTCGGCCTGTCGAAATGGAGCGTCGTGGCCGTTCAGTCCATCAATTTGCTGGTCCAACCGAGGAACGCGTGGGCTGCAAGTCGGGCATACCCGAGCGCTCCGCCCACCAGCGACGGGGCCGCTTCATCCCAATAACGCAGGAAGTCTTCTTTCGTGCCCGCGGCATTTCCCTTGCGTTTGACCAAATACAACCACGCCTGCTCCAGATTGATTGCGCCGTAGAGCCGCGCCATAGCTTGATTGTTGGGCGGATGCGCATCGTTTTGCGTCCTGTCCGAGCATTTCATGATCAGGAAACAAATCGCTACGAACAGCGCGTGCACTCGGCAATATAGATATTGATTGCCTTTGGCGTTCATGACCGAAGGCGCGAGCAGTTTCGGGGCCATGACGTCCAGGTCCGGAATTTCACCCAAAATAAACGCCAGGTTCCAGGTGTGATAAAGGCTCGCCCAATCGTCGTCGTAACTTGCGGCGTAATAATTCCTGGCCATCGGTTGCCCGTTGATCCGTATGGCGTCTTTTTTCTTCGCGTCGGCTTTCATTGCATCGTAAAACGGATGCGCCGCACCTGTGTAATCGGCATCGTCCTCCGTCGCCCCAACAGGAAGAACCCACCCCGTGTAATAAAATGACTCCATGCCGTCCTGCGCTCCCACGCCCGGCGTGCGTCCGTACAACCTCGAGCAATAAATGGCTCCGACCGCAGCGTTGTCTTTACGTCCCGCGGAAAAGTCGGCAATCACCGCTTCTTCCATATTGATCAACAACCCCGTGTCTTCGCCGCCTTGTTGCGTCTGTTGCGACATTCCAAGCGCCATGCGATCGGCCCACGACAAGTGATTCGCGATGGCGGAGATTTGAGCGTTGCTCGGCGGATTGCCATTGTTGAACCGCCGTGCGATGTACATCGTCATGGCCGGAAAAACCGAAATCGTCTTGGCTCCTTTGAAAAGCGTCGAATTCGGTAGCGCCATGATGCCGCGAAATGTCGCGAACGTGTCGAATGGGTCGATACCCCGCTGCTGCAATTCCCGATAAAAATGCGTCTGCACCTCGAACGCAAATTCCTTGCTGTTGCCCATGGCGACGACGATCAGGTCGAGCACGTACGTGAGGTACACTGTTTTCTTCAAATCGACGGAGCGCTGGATGTGCTGCAGATAAGCGACACGCGCCGTTGTATCGAGCGATTGAATGGTTTCCACGACGGCGTGAAGAAACTCGACGATCGCCGGATGACGCTTGACGATGCCGTATTTCATCAAATCGAGCATCGGTTTTAATGAAATTCCGGCTCTTTGCACGGTCGCTTTTGGCGCCGGCGTCGGCTTCTTCAGCGAAGGCGACGAATTGGTTCGTTGCAGCTTCCCGGGGCCGGCTTTGCCCAGGTTCGATGAACTCTGCGTGCGACGTAATCCGGGAGCGGAATCCGGAGCTTGATCCTGCGCCCCAGTCGGCGGCGGCACTTCGGGCAACGCCGGAGCCGTAAGATGTTCAAGGCCGGCTTCTTTGGCAATGTCGTCGAGGAATTGCTTAATGGGAATGTCTTGTGCCGTTTTCAGACCCGTCAGATGAACTTCACGCATGATTTGAAGCATCAACGTCGTATCCATGATCGGATCGGCCATGATGTCCGGAAGGAACATGCGAAATGCAGCGGTCACCGTCCGCGCCGCGTCGTTTCGCCACGCAGCATCCTGAGGCACCCCAATGAAGCGCAGCGCGACTTGACCCTGCTTGATCCGAGCCACTCGCTCGAGCAACAATTGGTCAATCCGGGCAATCAAAGCATCGGGAAGATTGGCGGGCATGGGTCCTCGAGTGAGCGAAGTGGGGGCACGTTACGATACTGTACCTCCATGATGCCTCGAACGGAGGACGATCGTCAACAAGTCCTTTTCTTTTCCGCAGATACGCCATTTCGCGCTCGATGCGTCGACCCGGTTCGGTTCACCACGTGGAACATGCCCGGTTTCATGCGCTGCCCGTACTGGCCAAACCCGTTTTACTTGACACACGCGTATGTTCGAGCCGCGCTTCGAGCCACGGGCCGTCGATTCGTTCGAATCCGGCCTCCAGCAATTCGTTCGCTCGGGCCGGTTCTTCCACCCCGTCCGTCGCCACCGTCACGTGCGGAACCGCATTCTCGGAAAACCCTCGTTCCAGCCACGTTCCATTCGGTAAAACCAGCGCGACCGCCACGGCTTCGACTTTCCCCTCGAGCCGCGCGACGCCGATGACCTTCAGACGAAACGTTTGTCCTAGCGTACCCGGACCGAATACCGGCGGCAAATCCTCCGGCCGCTTCGTCCCGTAACGCACCGTGCAGTGATGCGCAATCCGATGCTCCAACGTGGCGAAATCCCGCTTCAATAACGCCGCCGAATCTTCATCGAGCACCAACGCAAAGTATCCGTCGGGATGCATGATCCAAGCATCTTATCCGCAATGTCCCGTTCTGTCAGTGTTCTCGTCACGTGTTTGTCTCTCTCCGCCGTTGGAACGTGTTCGCAGCGTTTTTTTTGTTCCCCCGACATCCCCGATTTAGTTATGGTGCGGGCGATGGAATTTGACTCGTCCCCGTTGTCCGCGCTGACGGTGTTTGTCCTGTGCATGCCCGGCGTGTTTCTGGCGGGGAGAGCAGCGGCTCGTTGGTTGGGCGGGTCGCTCGATGTGCGAAGTGTCGTCGCTCCCGGGCTGACCGTCACGATTTGGCTTTTGGCCGTGCATGTCGCGGGTCTCGTCAGCCGCTCGTTTCGAGTTGGATTCATCGTCGGCACCGTCGGGGTGGCCATTGCCGGCATTTCGGCGTGGATTCTCGAGCGTCGACGAGGTTTGTCGGAATCGGACACCGCGCGTTTTCACATTCCGCGTCGTTATTGGATCGGCGCGATTGCGAGCACGTGTTTGATGACCCCGATGTTCGTCCTGTGGTGCAT
>CAYSYX010000817.1:0-3638 GCA_964435055.1 uncultured Polyangium sp.
CAAGCCATCTTGACGTTACGCGGCGGCGGGCATCGTCGCGCCCTTCAAAATCCACATTCCTTTCACGCAAGGAGCAACCCATGAGCCCTCGATTCATCCGTCCATCATTGACCCTCGGCGCAATGATGTTCCTCCTCGGAGCGCCGGCGTGCGGCCAACTGCTCGATCTGGATTCTTATACCAAGACAAACTCGGGACCGGGAGGAGCCGGGGGCGGCGGTGAAGCGGGTCAAGGCGGAATGGCGGGCCAAGCCGGACAAGGCGGTCAAGGTGGGTCGATGAATGAATGCACGCCGAATGAAATGATGTCTTGTTATGACGGCCCTGCGGGAACCGAAAACAAAGGCATCTGCAAAACCGGCCAAAAGACTTGTGGTGCGGATGGCACGTATGGCGCTTGTTTGGGCCAAGTGACTCCGGCACTCGAAAACTGCGCGACGATCGACGACGAGGATTGCAATGGCACGGCGGCCGCGTGCACGGGCCTTTCGACTTGGAGCAAGTCCTATGGAACCACGGCGAATGACCAATTCGGCCTCGTGATCCGCGCAATGAGCGACGGTTCCATGGTCGTCGCGGGATCGACATCCGATACCATCGATTTCGGATGCGGAGTGATCAGTTCGGAATTGGGTATTCCCGATATTTTCCTGTTGAGACTCGACGCCACGGGAAATTGCGTTTTCGTCAAGAGGTTCGGAACGAACGGTGCGTATGATTATGCATACGACGTTGCCATCGACACCAATGACGACATTCTCATGACGGGCGGATTCACCGGCACGGCCATTGATTTTGGCGGCGGCGCTTTGGGAGGCTCCGGGTCGAATGACATTTATCTGGTTCGTTTCGACAAAAATGGATCGCATATCTGGAGCAAAAAATTCGGAGACAACAAGGATCAATTGGCTAATTCCGCGATCTTCGATGCGCAGGGCAACATCATCATGGCCGGCGATTTCGGTGGGGTCATCGATTTTGGTGGCGGAATTGGTGTGACGGAAAATACCCCGAGCCAAATGGCTGGTTTTGTGGCCAAACTCGATTCCCAAAGCGCCCATATCTTCAGCGACGCATTTCGTGTGCCGAACCTGGTGGGCAATTTTCTCACGCAAACGCGCGCGACCGTCGACAAACAGGGAAACATCACCGTCGTCGGACGATTCTCGGGCAGTTTGACCGTCGGCAATGAAGCGCCGCTCCCCTCGTCCGGCACGGGTTCCGACGTTTTTGTTCTGCGTTATGATTCCGCAGGCAAATTGGTTTTCGTCAAAAAGTTCGGCTCATCGGGTGACGATTTCGGACCGCAAATCGCCACCGCCGCGGATGGAACCACGTATATCGCCGGAAGAATCGGAAGCGCGACGATCGACCTTTCCGCATTGGGTGGTTCGACCATCAACGGCATGGGCGGCGGAGATATTTACGTCGTGAAACTGAATGCCGACGGGACCTTCGCCAAGGCCAAAGTTTTCGGAGACAGCGCGGATCAATTGGTGACGAGCGTAACCGTGGATCCTTTGGGACACGTGCTTTTGGGCGGGTATTACAAAGGCGTCCTGAATTTCGGCAAGACTCCTTTGGGTATCGCCATGAACAATACGCTTTTTCTGGCCAAACTGGATGCCGATCTGAATGAACTCTGGGCCCGAGCCATGTTCAGCAATCAAGCTCAATACAGTATCCACGTGGGTACGGATGCAGCGGCGAATATCCTGCTAAGCGGCGGTTTTTACGGCAGTTTGCCGATTGAAGTCGGAAAGCCTTTGGTGAGCGCCGGAAATGCGGATATTTTCGTGGCCAAGCTGGCTCCGTAAACGTTCACTCCGTGGTTTCCTTCGGTCCTTCGTTG
Source organism: uncultured Polyangium sp. (assembly GCA_964435055.1). Taxonomy (GTDB): domain Bacteria; phylum Myxococcota_A; class Polyangia; order Polyangiales; family Polyangiaceae; genus Polyangium. Next base: position 1,853 of record CAYSYX010000817.1, read on the forward strand.
TAGGAACGAGGCCGATATTTGGGATCCACTCCCCCGTGTTTTTCGCCATTATCCAGCGTATCCACGCCAAGATAAGCGATCCACGAGCCCGGATGTTCCGCCGCAATCGCTCGAATGTCCTCGTCGTGGTCGGCCAATTTCTTTTCGTCCCACAAGCATTGTAGAGCCAAGGCGATCAATCCCGGCTCATTGGGACCCAAACCAAAACCTTTTGCATACAAGGGCCACGCTTCGTCCGCGCGATGCATACGGCATAACGTATCGCCCGTGTAGATATGCGCCATCGGCCATTCCGGCGCGAGCTCGAGCGCGATGCGGCTCTCATGCAGGCGCGTTTCCATGTCCGACCGGGCGCCTTTCATGACCGAATAATTCAGATGCGCTTTCGCCGAATTCGGTACGGCATCCTTGGTCGCTTCCCAGAACGTCAAATCGGACCGGTAATCGCGGGCGTGCATATAAGCTTTGGTGCATTGAAACGCAAAAAATGCCCCGAGCACGACAGGTATGTAGGATTGGATCTTGGGCTTCTTCTCGAGCGCTTCGTAAATCGCGACGAACAACAGCGCCAGCACCATCGATGTACCGATGACCGGGAAATACCAAAACCTTTCGGCTCGTACGGTCGGCAAAACGACGGGAATATTCGAATGAGGGAAATAACTGACGACGAGCCAGATAAGGCCCAGACAAACAAGCGTCAACCCGGAACGTCCAAGCGGCCGTGAACCGAGGTAACCCATGTCGGGATCAATGACCCCGCGCCCGGCCTCGGCGAAAAGCCCGAACGAAACGGCCCACAACGGCACGGCCGTGATTGCCCAGGAAAAACCGCGAATCGTCCATTGAATACCGCGCGGCCGCAAGACGAAGACTTCAATGGCCACGATGGCCGGCGCAAGCGCAAAAAGAAAGGACGCAACGACCGCCATGCGCCCTCTGCCGGCCGGTCGAACCGCTTGCGTCCCCGCCGCCAACGTCATCTGCGCGCGATCTCTCGATTCGCGCAGCAATGCGGAGATCCAAGCCCAAACTCCCACGAGCACGGGCCCGACCATGAAGATTGCGCCGAGCACGCTTTCGAAGAAGATCGGATGATCCGGAGCCGGCTCTTGCGGAAATGAATAATCGCCGCTCAGGGTTTTCGGAAAAACGACTTGCCCGAGCCCCCGCACGTACACGCGCAAAGCCCCCGCAATGCGCAAGGGCGTCGTCGCTTCGGCGAGCGGATTGTTGAGCGGATCGCGAGGTAATGGGGCTTGGTGAAACCAAAGCAGAAATGCGCGTGCCGCGCGGGTCAATGCCGACGCGCCTTCGGGCAAAGGTTCCAGCAATTCATCGGCGGTCGGCGATAAAAACCATCGGCGGCGCAATTCAACGTACAAGACAAACGCCGCGACCGAAGCGATCGTCGCCGCCAACGTCCGAAGAATTCGTTGCGGCCGCGATGGGTGCAAAAGAGGCGCGGTCACGAGCGCGGCCAAAGGCAAAAGCGGCACGCAGACAATCGCGCTTTCTTTGCTGAACAAACCGAAAAGAAGCCCCGCGCCGACGCCGAACGGCATCGCCCAGCCGGGCCATTTCAATGCGCACAGGGCCAGAAGAGCGCCCATTCCCCCAAACACATCGGCGATCCCGACAATGCCGCTCACCGCTTCCGTGAGCACCGCGCTGCAAACGAAAATCGCTCCCGCAAGATAACTCGTGCCGCGCCGACGCGTCACGTAAAACACGAACATCGACAGCAAGGCGCAATGCAACATCGGGCCTGTCCCTGAAGCCCTGA
>CAYSYX010000818.1:0-3633 GCA_964435055.1 uncultured Polyangium sp.
CAAACAAAGCTTCTTCGCGGAGCGCGCTTGTTAGCGCGCGGAGCGAACGTCCAATCCAACGCGTGCGGCCTCAATCCCGCCCGCGCAAATCAACGGACTCGTGCGCGACTTCTTTGCCCACAAGTCCCTGACCGTCGCCTCAATCCCCCGCGCGCAAATCTCCGTGTTTACCCTCTCGAACTTGCTCAAGAACCCGCCACGACTTCGTCAGCTGCCGTGAGCCCGTCGTAAAACTCCGCCACGAGTCCTTCGAGCCAACGTTTGCCCGTTTCCGTACCGACGGCCGCGGCAAACGCGGGAAACGTCGCCTCCGCACACGCATCCACGAGCGCGGGCGTGAGTTTGTCCGGCAAACCAAACTTCACGAGCACACTGCGCACGCTGTTTTGGGCGTGGGCATCGAAGAATACCTTGAAGGCCTGCTTGCGTTGCACGGCGAGTTTGTCGTCGGTGCACACATGGACAATGACCCCCATCGCCGCCCGCACGGCTGTTTCCGTATCGCGTTCTTCGAGCAGCACGTTGGCGAAACGCTGTTCGAGCAAAAACGTCACGATGCGCTGCCGCAACGCAATGAACGCGGGCGCGTCGGACTGCGCGATGATCGATCCTGCGCCTTTGCGTAACGCTTCGCGGGAAAACCCGATGAGAAACTTGCGGATCTCGGGCTCGAGGCGCTTCTCGAATTCCACCCGCATGCCCTCGATGCTCTTGCCCACTCCCCCCAAACCGAACGGCGAGAACTTCTTCAAGAGCGAGGGCAAACCCCATTCGGCAACAAAAGGATTCACGCGATCCGAAAACTGCACGAGTGCGTCATGCAAAACGTCGGTCATGACGAGCCGCGCGGCTTCGTGTTCGGAAATCTCGCGCACCAGCGGTCCCGTCAAGCTGTGCGTTCGCGCCGCCAAGTCGCGCAGAGCTTCGCGAGAATTCGCCGGGACAAACGAACCGATCGTCCCCTTCTCGCTCATCAGCACCGCCCGTACATCTCGCACGAGTCGGACCAGCACCGGCTGAAACGTAGACTCCAAGAAGGCGCGGGTGAGAAACGCATCGGCGGCCGTGACAAACGAGTTTGGCTCAACCAACTGTCCGAGCGGCACATCGAGCAATTCGTCGAGAATTTTCGCCAGATTCGCGCGCCACTCCACGCGGGCGGCGGGAGACACGAGTCGAGTTTGCAGAAACGCGATTTGCTTTGACTTCAAATCATCGAGCGCGGCGCGAGGGACGAGTGTGGGTTGTTGGTTCACGTGGATGACTCCGATGGCCTGTCGACTGCCGTGGATGCTGCTGCACACGTGTACAGCATGCGGATGTCGCGCGGTGTCGTGTCGCGTCGCGATTGTCATGACCCATGACCTCCGGCGACGCACGCGTTGACGCTTGGGGACAAGGTCCGACAAACGGATGCAACGTTTTACAAGTCCATGACAACTGTGCTCGTTCGCCTCTGCTACTCCCTCGATGTTCACTGTCCCAACGTGCGCCCAAGGGAGGCGCGAACGATGCTCCACACGCTGCTCTGTGTCCTGTACTTCGCCGTTCTCCTCGCCCTGAGTGCTTACGGCATTCATCGATTGCACCTGGTGCTTCTGTGCATGAAGCATCGCCGCAAGATCGAGCAGGCCAAGGAAGTCCCGCAAGTTGCCGAAAGCGACTTGCCTCGCGTGACGATCCAACTGCCGCTGTTCAACGAATCGACGGTCGCCGCACGGCTGCTCGATGCGACCGCGCGCATGGATTACCCGAGCGACAAACTCGAGATTCAGGTGCTCGACGATTCGACCGACGAGACGCAAGCGCTCGTGCGTGCCCACGTGGATCGCCTTCGCGAACGTGGTGTCGATGCCGTGTACCTGCACCGGACAAACCGCGTGGGGTACAAAGCCGGCGCGCTCGCCGAGGGCCTCGACGTGGCCAAAGGCGACCTCGTTGCCGTGTTCGACGCGGACTTCATCCCGGAGCCGCAGTTCGTCCGCCAGATCGTCGGTCACTTCCAAGATCCGAAGGTCGGCATGGTGCAGACCCGTTGGGGCCACTTGAACCGCGAAGCGACAGTGCTCACGAAGGTGCAAGCGCTGATGCTCGACGGCCATCACCTCGTTGAAAACCGCGCTCGTTTCGGCGCCAATCTGCTCTTCAACTTCTCGGGCACCGGCGGCATGTGGCGTCGTGAAGCGATTCGCGAAGCCGGCGGCTGGGAACACGACACGCTGACGGAAGACCTCGACTTGTCGTACCGCGCGCAGCTCAAGGGCTGGAAGTTCATCTACCGCGGCGACGTGGTTTCTCCGTCCGAACTGCCGGAAAACGTCTCGGCTCTGCGTGCGCAACAATTCCGCTGGGCCAAGGGCACCGTGCAAACGGCTCGCAAGCTCCTCAAGACGGTCCTTTCGTCGAACATCAACTTCTCGCAACGCCTCGAAGCCTTCTTCCACCTCACGCCGCACTTCGCCTATCCGCTGCTCGTCACGTTGAGCGTGCTGCTCTTGCCCGCGCTCGTGCTCATGCCCGCCACGGATACGCTCACGATGATCATCGTCGACTTGCCCCTGTGCGTCGCGACAACCGGTTCTCTCGCGGCGTTCTACATGCACGCCGAAGCCGCTCAAAACCGTTCACGTCTCGGCGCCATCGTTCGTTTGCCGATGCTCATCGCCCTCGGCACAGGCTTGGCCCCTCACCTGTCCAAAGCGGTCTTCGATGGTTTGCGCCACATGGCCGGCGAATTCGTTCGAACACCAAAGGACGGCGTGAACAAAGGTCGTTACCGCGCGCGTACCGATCTGCCCTTCCTCGAGACGGCGCTTTGCCTCATGTCGTTCGCCGCCACCGTCGCGTCGATCCAAACGGGTCACTACTTCGCCACTCCGTTCGCCATTCTCTTCACGATCGGTTACGGCTACGTCTCGATGCTCGTGGCCCATGAGCAAGCGGGTCGTCGCCAAGCTGCCGCCCCGGTGCTCGCCGCTTCCAGCGATCGTCCGAGCGACGCAGCCGCCCCTGCCGAAGCCCCCGTCGGCAAGCTCGCCGCCTGATTCTTCCCGTCGAACATCCGGGGCTTCGAGTCGCCCCAAACCCCGCCCTGACACACCGTCACGTTCGTCGCGCTTTACCTTCCGCGCGCAGGTCCGTATTCTGCTCTTTTCAGCGGAAACGGTGCCATGACCAAGTCAGAAATCGCACAAGCCGTTTACGAGCGCCTCGGGGGGTTCTCGAAAAAGGAATCAGCAGACCTCGTCGACCTCATCTTCGAAACGATGAAGGAAACTCTCGGTCGAGGTGAAAAGATCAAAATCTCCGGCTTCGGAAACTTTGTTTTGCGAGACAAACGCAAACGACAAGGTCGCAATCCGCAGACGGGAGAGACCATCGTCATCGACGCGCGGCGCGTGCTGACGTTCAAGCCGAGTCAAATCCTCAAGCAGTCGCTCAACACGAATTCGGGCGCAGCTGCCGAGGAGTGACGAGTCTTGTCGGGGCGCAGAGAGCTTCCCGCCAAGCTCTACTATCGCATCGGTGAAGTCGCGGGGATCGTGGGCGTCGAGACGCACGTCTTGCGGTATTGGGAGAGCGAGTTTCGCTCGATCCGACCGCAGAAGTCCGCCAAGGGCCAACGTGTGTACT
>CAYSYX010000819.1:0-3619 GCA_964435055.1 uncultured Polyangium sp.
AGCCGGGCCGGAATCGGGGCTGATTGCCACTGCTGCGGGGGTTATTACGAGCAAACCCACGTTGGCCAACGACTTGGACAAGCTACCAAGAAACAAACGCAAGAAGCATCGGAGGGAAGAATCCACCGAGCCGGAAACCGTTGCCCCAGCCCCATCAATCGTAAAGAAGCTCATGGCGATTGTGGCTCGAGCCGACGCGGAAAATGACATCGAGCTCACAGGCGGTGCCATTGATGCGCTGGGAGCACTGGGCATTGCAGAGAGCAAGACTCGAATAGACGAACTATGCCATTCGTCGTGGCCGGAAATTCGAAAGCATGCTGCCAAGGCATTGACCTTGCTGTCCAACACTGCGCCAAACTGCATCGCGCCACCCGAGGGGGGGATGGTAACGACCGAAGTCGAGCGTCCAATCGACCACGAAATCAAGCTAACGTTGGATTCCGACGCTGGACGACTGGAGCTGGTGCTCGACGGCAGAATCGCGCCCCAAGCCGTGACCCGTCTCGTGGATTTGGCCAAAGCAGGTTATTATGACGGCATGGTCGTGCACCGAGTCGTGCCGGGATTCGTGACACAGTTGGGCGCGCCTCACGGTGACGGCTACGGTGGCCCCGTTGGCAAACCATCGCTGCGGTGCGAGACGTCACCAATACCCTTCGAACCACTAACGGTGGGCATAGCGTTATCGGGTCGTGACACCGGATCGTCTCAGTTTTTCGTAATGCACGCGCGTCATCCACACCTTGACGGCCAGTATGCTTGGATCGGCCATGCATCTGGACCTTGGAGCGCGTTTGTGGACGGCGATCTCATTCGAAAGGTGACGGTCTCTCCCTAGTTTTGGTTCGGTCGGAACGCATGCAAGATAGCAATGCTCTTCGTCAACAAGACTCTGCCAACGTCGCGAGGGTATTCCACTCGATTGCCTGAATTCCTATTCGTGCGCAATGTTCGCCCTGTGAAACTCGCGCATAGCGTAGGTACCGGCGGGGAATTCCACCGTCCGATTCCCTGCACGCCAGGCGAGCAACGCATTGCGGTATGCAACTCGAAACGCACGTCGTTTGGCAACAGCGGCCAATCTAGCCTCTGGAGGAGCCTCACGTCCGACGGCGAACGTTGAATGATGTTGGTATTTGGGCTCGTAACTTGTTATCCGAGTTTCCGGTGCGATTAACATTGCTTTCTTGGCGCCGAGCACCACTTGCTTTGGAATGACAGCGTGTGCCGCATTCTCCAATCTGCACAGCTCACGCCCGATTGCCCGCCGAAACCCGCGAACTTCGTCGACCGGCACGGACGGCGGCAGAGCCATGATGAGTTTGGCCGAAGGTACCCATTTATCATTTTGCGCCGAAAAGTAAGTTTGAGGACGTCGCGCTTCGATAAAATGTCGTCCAATGCCCTTTATGGTTGTCTTGACCCCGGGCCATTCGCGCGCCATCCAAACAAGACCAGCTCGTACCGGGTTGGCGAGAGTATACGCGATCTTTTCGATGATAGCTTGGCGCGTACACAGTTCAATGACGCTTGTTTGCGCCCGATCCCATACCGCCCCATCCCAAGCATGAATACGCTTTATTCCACGCGACACGAGGCTGTGAAACATTTCAAGAAACTTCGGCAAGTTACCTCGAGTGCCGGTAATTACGTAATGCACATGGGTTGACATCGCGCAAAAAGCATGGAGGAGCATTCCGTGTCGAAGCGCCGACACCACAAGCGAATACCGAATGAGTTGATTTACGCGCGGGTCCGGACGCAGAAGGCAATGCCTGCGCTCCGTTCGGCGAGTCACGAAGTAGGTGGTTCCTGGATGAATGGCACGGGCGTAGCTCATGGGCCGAAGCTGAGCTAGTTCCGTACCAGCCACGCACCTTGGACCGAAACTCAATCATTTCAACAACTTAAACAGAAATCACGCGCACATTCCAGGTGGCGGCCGCCATGGCGGAGGGTGGACGCTTGCGCCAAAACCCCGACGAATACGGGTTTTACCGCGTACGGTGACAGTTTCGTCGACAGATTGCCCCCTCCCCCGTCGTCACCGCTCGGGTCGGAGTCGAGTAGGCACGACGGCAACGCTGGGAAGGGTTCTCCGATTCGTCCACGCAAGGCGTCTGCGCGTCGAATGTAGATTTGCGTCGTTTCGTAATCTCTATGACCAACGCGTTCCATGATCATAGCTACGCCGTCACCACGAATTGAAGCCCAAGTGATAGAGGTTCCGCGGCTATCGTGCGTTCGTAGCGGCAAATGCTGGGAATCGCGGACGAACAGATCGGCACGCGTGACGCCTGCCAATTGCAAGTCACGCCTGAGCTTGATCGAAAGCTCATAGAACATTTCGGGCGCGAATAGCTTGCCGTCGTCGATGCGTTCGGCATGCATTACGCGAAGCAACGGCAGAAGATTTGCCTCTATCGCGAACGTTCGGCAGTATCCCGATTTCGTCGTTTTGACGATGCGTCGTTCCTTATCCCACGCTCGGCTGATAGTGACCGTTCCGTGAACAAGATCGAAGTCTGTCCAGCGCAATTCGTAAAGCTCGGACCTTCGCACGTACAGGTAAAACGCTACGGCGTAGAGTCGTCGCATGGCAAGCGGTACTTGCTCGCACGAAACGAGTTTCAGGAATTCGTCAGGGTACAGAAACGTTTTCGAGGCATCACCGCCCTTGTCGGGGGGCTCAATATCCCTTGCGGGATTGTCTTGCCGAACGCGGAGCATCTTGTTTTTTGACCACCACGCATCGGAAAAGAGCTTGCGGACAATGGACCACCAACGCTCGCACGTGGTCCATCGGAATTTGCCTTGTGCGACCAAATCGTCACAATGCACGACGAACGCTTCGAGATCGTCACGCGTGATTTTCTGCATTTCGTTTTTCCCAAGATGCGAGAAAATGTGGTTATGCAATACGCCGCGGTCATAGGAGACGTGCGACAATCCGCGACGCTCGCGATCCTGTAGCCAACGTTCGGCATATTCTGCAAAGGTTTCACCTTTTGGAACGGGCAACGCCCCGACCTTTTGGGCGTTCTGCGCTTCGAGTTTGGCGCGAGCCTTGTCGGGGTTTTCCGCGTAAAACGCAGCATGCTCGCGTGCTTTCGCTTCGGACAATCCCGGCGGCAAATGGATCCGACCATATTTGCCGTCGTCCAGAAGGACGCGAGCAACGAAGTGATCCCCTTCGCGTAGGATGTTACCTGTACGCTTACGCGGCATGGTGCCCCCCTTTCGCGGTAGAGGGGCGACGAATCGTCACGGTGCGCCGGTCAAGATCCACGTGCTCCCATGGCATACGGGAAGCTTCGGATGCTCGACAACCGATGGCGCATGCGACACGATGCACGCGCAAAAAAACACTAGATCTCGCGTCAGAACGCGGTATGGAAAGCTCCATGGTGGAACTCCGTTCGTGCGGGGTTTTACCTAGAGCTTGCGCGGTGTTACTAGCACCGTGCAGGCTCGCTTTTTTGTACTGCAAATCGTAGGAGATCATTTTCCTACTCGAAAAGCAAGGGTTTTTCCTGGGAGAGCTTGCGGGGCTCATGACCGCTTGCCCCGTCGAGAGGGCAAAGCTCCCTTCATCGTCAGTTCGTGAAGCTCGGCC
>CAYSYX010000820.1:0-3616 GCA_964435055.1 uncultured Polyangium sp.
GAAGGCGCTGAAATGGGGCGACGTTTCCGCGGTTGCCGAGGCATTAAAATGGCGACAGTATGCGCCGAGTCCATCGCCGGACGAGCTTTGGCGGCGAAAGCAGCAGAGCGCTCGGGCATTGCATGAGCCGGTCTACGTGCCCGTTGCGCAGGCGGAAATCGAGGAAATCCCCGAGAAGGTGTTGACCGTCGAGGGGACGCTCGCATTCGAGGGCAATTACTTGCCGCGCGTGATTGCGGGCGAGCATTTGCATGCACATCCCGAAGCGAAAGCGGCGCTGGCGATTGCGGCACGTACGTACGTGCTTCGCGTGATGCGCGATCACCCCACGCTCGGGCGGACGACACCGATCAAGAATGATACGTCTTTCCAAACTTTCGCAGCCGGAGCGGACGCGTCTTGCATTGCCGCGACCGAGCGCACGCGTGGGTTTGTCATGCGGTACGGCGGGCGACTCATCACGGCGAATTATGTGGCGGGAGCATTGTGGCGCGAGGATGGTTCGCGTGGTGCGGACGCGACAAACACGGAGAAGTGGGTGACGTACAATCAGGGACGAAGCGGTGGCGACGTCATACCGACGCGATTGGCGTTGTCGACGCATCCGGGGAATCGTGGATGCATGAGCCAAAACGGCGCGCATTGGCTCGGCGAGCACGGATGGGATTGCGAGAGGATTCTGCGATTCTTTTATGGGGACGATATCGAAATCGTGCAGCTTGGTGCGCGCGAGGAAAGGAGAACGGCTGGATTGGGTGGGATCGTGGCGATGGGATTGGTGGGGTTGGTGGTGGCGGGGCGGTCATAAGTTCAACTTGAGTTCTTACGAAATCGGGAGGGGCTTCGATGGACACTCAGAATTCGTCTTCATTCACGCGTTTATCTTCGACGACACCGTTGCTCAGTTTTCCAGCATCTTCCAGGCCGACAACTTCGTCCGCTCAGGAGATTCGCGATAGATGGGGCGACGAGGTCTTCGAAGTGCTCGTGGGAATTGTGATGACCATGCATGCTCGAAAAGGTGGTTCCAAATGAAAAACATTCGTGCCGCCATTTATGCTCGCAGGTCCACGGACGAACACCAGGTCGAGAGCCTTGCAACGCAGCTTGACAATGCTCGCCGATTTGCAATGGCCAAAGGCTTTCAGATTGACCCGCGCCACGAATTTACGGATACGGCGAGCCGCGCGGAATTCTCACCGAAACGAAGGCCGGGATTTGCGGCAATTCGCGAGGCGGCGACGGACGGGCAGTTCGATGTGATTATCACACGCGACGATTCGCGTCTTGGCGGAGATATGCTCCGCGTCGCCACGTTTGCGCAAGAAATGACCGACGCCGATGTTCGGATTGTTTTTTATTCGACGGACGAAGAAATGGTTTTAGAAAATGAAACGTCGCGATTGCTCGCGGTGATGCGCGGGTTCGCAAGCGAGAGCGAACGGCGCAAAATTGCGAGTCGTACGCGCGAAAGTGCGGAGCGAAAAGCACGTCGAGGGCTCGTGGCGGGCGGGGTCGTGTATGGATATCAGAATATCGCCGCGCCAGACGGGGCCGGGAAGGTGAGGGCGATTGACGAATTTCAAGCGTCCATTGTGCGCGACGTTTTCGAGCGATATGCGCGAGGCGAGGGATTACGAAAAATATGTAAATCGCTCACGGCACGAGGCATTTCATCGCCACGTGCGGGCAAACGGGGCATCGGTGCGTGGGTGCCGAGCGCCGTGCATGCAATGCTTCGCCGGCCGCTGTACATCGGGCGCATGGAGTGGGGACGCATTCACAAGACGTACAAAGCGGGCACCCGCCTCCGGACAAACCAGCACAAACACCAGGTTGTCGTCGTTGAAGCACCTCATTTACGCATCATCCCGGACGAACTTTGGAACGCGGTCCAGGCGCGCGTGCATTCGCAAAAGACGCCCGAGAAAATGGGCGGTCGGCCTGCATTCTATTTGCTTTCGGGCGTGCTTCGTTGCGATGCGTGCAATGGCCCGCTGACGGTGATCAACGCAAAACGAGGCAAGCAATCGATCAAGGTGTACGCATGCGCTCGACGTCGGGATCGCGGCGGCACGGTTTGTCCGTCGACACGACGGCGAGAGGTCGACGCGCTCGATGAGCTCGTTTTGAATTGGGTTCGCGATAACGTGCTCACCGAGGAATACGTGACCGAGGTGCTCGCCGAAGCGCGCAGGCGCATCGAAGCGCAGGGTTTGTCGAGGGAAGGTGAGCTAGAACCGCTCGAACGATTGGCCAAAAAACTGCGGACGGAGATCGACAAGTTTGCCGAAATGGCGCTCGAGGCGCCGAACGACACGCGCGCGGTGTTCTTCGCAAAGGTGAGCGAACGGCAAAAGCAGCTTGCGGATGTCGAGGCGCGCATGCGGGCAATGTGCGGGATGTCGACCGCGACAAACGTCGAGTTTGCCGAAGTGGAACGGGAGGCGAGGGAGCAATTGGGGCAACTCGGCGAGCTGGTCAAGGGCTATCCGGTGGAGATGAGGGCGATCGTGAAAAAGGTATTTCGGGAGGGATTACAATGAGATGGTGCGAGGTTACAAACGACAGGCACAATTTGGAATTTTTGGCGTTTGTCTGGCCAACGAACACGCTCGACCCCCGCTCGATGTGACGTACACGCGCTCAAGGCCCACGGACCCCGTGTCATCGACCCGCTCTCGGCGGGTTTTCCCGTGGGTTCGTCCTTCTCGCACTAAGTTCTTGCCCCGGTTTTTCCGTTCGTGTATCGTCGCGCGTGTGCGTCGTATTTCCCGCGCTTTTCTAGGTGTCGCCTCGCTGCTCGCGACTTCTTTGTCGTTCGCCGACGAACCCACCGTCGAACAGCCCGTAACAAAACCGTCCATCGGCGAAGGCGACGAGGCGCGCTTCCACGCTCTGGTCAAAGACGCCGCTCGAGCGGTCAACGACGGTCGGCTCAACGACGCCGTGAAGGCATACAACGCGGCCCTCGACATCCGAAATGATCCTCTCATTGCCGGGCGCCTGGGCCTCATTCTCGCCATGTTCGACGCGCCCTCGTATCAAGTCGCAGCTGCCATAAACCTTTATCGAGCCATCTCCGAACATGCGGGAACCTCGCGTACCGAACGAAAAACTTTTTTTGATGCCTTCGATTTGGCCCAAACCCGCATCTGCCGCGTCGATATAACCACGAGTGATGTCAATTCTTTCGTGCAAATCGACGACGAAGAGCCACACAAGAGCAACGGCGCATTTTGGCACTACATCGAGCCGGGAATACACGAAATCATCGGAACACTCGAAGGACGCGACAGCGTACGAAAAACCGTCGAATGCCCCAAAGGAAAGAAAATTGAGGTCTACCTGAATTTTCCCGGCGGAGTAACCGAGGTCAAAACGGTCGAAAAGGTCCGAGATCGGATGGTTTTCGTCGAATCGCCTTCGCCAATGTCGAATGCCGACAAAGTGGCCACGTCAGAAGCACGAAAAAAGCGCCGGTTAAACGTCAATGTTGGACCAGCCATGGTTTTTGGCGCCGCACCATCCCCGGCATTTGGGATTTCTCTCTCGACCACGTATGACCTGGGAAGCATTCTCGTCAATGCGGGAACTCGTGGAGCCTATGCGGTAG
>CAYSYX010000821.1:0-3615 GCA_964435055.1 uncultured Polyangium sp.
CTCCATTACCCTGCGAGTTCGCGCATTTTCAGCTGATACTCCCCTCCCCCCGCTCACAACGATGGAGCGACCGGCGCCCCACGAGGAGGAGCCCGAGGACTCCGAACTGCTCAAAGAGGTACTCGAGCGGGGGATTCGACCTGTCGCGTTGCGCAGCCAATATGGCTCTGCGGCTATTAAAGAAGTACGACGAGAGCTTGCTCGGAAGGAGTCCGAGCTGCCATTCGCCTGTTTTCGCGATTTACACCGCCTTGGTCGTATCACTCTTTGCGAGAAGAGCGAAGGGTTTTGGGTAGCTGAACCGCATGATGTGCCATTGGCTCGTTATCCCGTGAATGAGCATACGGTGCGATGTCGTATTGAGGAAGCGATCGAGGGAGCTCGCAAGGGCACATTGAGCCCATTCTACTGGCAAGTACAGAAACGCTTTGTTTGGATGGATTCGACTGGTAATGATTGTCTCCGACCGATTCTCGATACGTTGGTGCAGGAGGGTAAACTCCGCTGGGACTTGTGTGATAAAGGGTACACGATAGAACTTGTTGACGACGACCCCGTATCGGATGATGCGTCCGACCTCTCCGAGTTGCCGACGCTCCAAGATGATGACTTTCTTTTCCTCAACGCATTGGAGAGTGTCGAAGCAAAGAGAATAAATTTGGGCGTGTTCGAGGCTTGGACTTATCCGTACGAGATCGCCAACGCAAAGCATTGGTCCAAACAAAAGTCCGCGGACCTAATTCAACGACTCAAGTCTCATCAATATATTTTGGTCCGCGAAGACGGGCGCATTCGGAGCCGAATGGCCGAATTAGCTCGCGAAGTGCGCTACGTTAAACAACGTTTCGACACGAGCGATGTATCAAAGCGGCCATACTTGGTACGTGCTTTGCGAGTAATTGCGAAGGACAGAGACAGACCACGACGCGACGTGAGTCTATTATCGCTTGTGCAACTGCTGTCGGCTCGTTGGATGGACCTTGAGCACGTCAATTCTGCGCTGACCGGACTGCTGGAGATGCTGCGGCAACGTTGGAGCAAGAACGGTGACGAACCTTCATTAGCAGGTTTCCAGGCAAAAGCGCTAGAGACAATTCTCGGCGCGTGGCTTGGACAAACGAACCACGACACATTCGTCATAACGGCTGACACTGGGGCGGGGAAAACGGAAGCGGCTGTGTTTCCTGTACTGGTGGGCGCGCTTGTCGATCGAATGCAAGGGGTCACCGGTTGCCGTGCGATATTGGTATATCCGCGTATTCGCCTTGCAGCAAACCAGGCTCAGCGCATCGTGAGCTATGCTGAAGCGCTCACCAACGTTGATGGCGTACCCATGCTTACGATAGGAATGCAAAATGCCTACGTGCCGCAATCATTTCAGAGGATGAATGACGACCATATGAAACTGTGGTCGCCCAGCAGCCGGCGAGGCTCATTCGTATTCCCGTTTTTTAACTGCCCGCAGTGCGATTACGCTCTTTGCATATCACCATCGCAAGGGGTTGCCGGTGCCGATCTTTTGGAGTGCACTGGATGTAATTGGACATTTGGCGGCTGGGTGGGGACGAAGGAGGGCTTGCGCAGGCAGCCGCCTGCACTTTTCCTCCCAACTACGGAATCATTGCACCAATGGCAGATGACGAGCTTTTATGGCCGAATTTTCGGAGATGATCCATCGTTGTCTGCTCCCCGCGCATTGCTGGCGGACGAAATTCACTTATTCGATCACATCCACGGAGCGCAAGTTGGTCACGTGATCCAGCGTGCGCTCGGGCGACTTGCAACGAACGCTCCTGGAGGCTCGCAGCGCCCGATAGCCATTGGTATGAGCGCCACCCTAGGGAGTCCCGAACTCGTGTGGGCTGAGTTGTGTGGTCGTTCTGATGCTGTAGGTATTCAAGCGACTGCATCTGAACGCGAGATAAATATACGCAGCCGTGAATATTTCTATTTCGTTCAACCAGAGGTAGAATCCCGCGGTCATTCTATTGCAGGTGCGTCGACTACGATTCAAAGCGTAATGTGTCTGTCGCACGGTATGCGACGTCGAACAGGCGGCGAAGGCGGGTATCGAGGCTTAGTGTTCCTTGACTCCATAGACAAGCTCAAGAGGCTTCATGGGGATTATCAGGACGCCGAAGAGACGAAGCGTCTTGCACGTCTCCGCACCTACCTATATGGCGATGACGACCAAAGCGGAACGCCACGTCACGAATGTTGCCGTGAACCCGGCACTTGCGATCGTTTTCGGGAGGGAGAATGCTGGTACTTTGCAGCCACCGACAACGCGCAGCGCACTGCCCAAGGCAACTACAGCAGAAGACGCAATCTCGCAGTGTGCCCAGAACCGGTTTTCGCAGGAAGTGGCGGGGGCATTGAAGCAATGATCCGAGCAAGTGACCTCGTATTTTCCACTTCTTCGTTAGAGGTTGGATACGATGACTCCGACATGATATTCGTTTATCAGCATTATGCCCCCGTAAACCTTGCAAGCTTCGTGCAACGTAAAGGTCGCGGTGGACGTGGTGCAGACGACCGACCAGTAACAGGAGCTACACTTTCAGTGTATTCACCCCGTGATTCATGGTTTTTTAGAAGACCCGAATTGTTATTGGATGCCGCGACGTACCGGCTGCCAATAAATCTTCGAAATTATTTTGTTCGCCGCGCACAGGTACTGGCAACATTCTTGGACTCTGTTGCACGCTACCGATTTCGTAAGAAAGACGTGCAAGTTGATCCCGCCAATATGCCGCCGGAGCTCTGGCATGAGAGCGAAGCATTGATTCGCTCAGTGTTCGGCGCCAATACATTTTGCGAATTGGGCTACACGAGTCTGCGTGACCTTTGGAAGCATGCAACGCAGGAAGTCGATCAAGCCTTGATTGTAAATGATGAACCTAAGCAATGGGCAACATCTTTCCGCTGGATACCAAACCGCCTTTTTGATTCCGTAAGCTTGCCCTTGCTCAGTGTCATAGTGCCCGACTCGCCACAGCAGATTGACGAAGACATACGGCTTGCCTTGTCTCAATGCGCACCCGGAAACATGACTAGGAGATACGGTCGCACTGAGGTTCATTGGGTGCAACCACAGGCTGGCGATGCACCGTTTCTGAAGGTCGAAGATTGCGACTGGTTCGTCGCTCATGGCAGCGTTGCTGGTCTTGTTGCCGAACTGCCGCCCGAAGCACGTGTGGAAATCGGCGACAACATCCACGAGCAAGTTGCGCGACCGCGTCGCGTTAAGCTTGCGCTTGCCGGGAAGGTTCAGGGGGAATTTACTGCCTCGTTTCGGTATGAGAAACGCTCGGCGGCAGTATTACACGCCGACGCTGCGAGCACAGAAGGAAAGGCGTTGGCAATACGGGACAAGAGTCGAGGGTTCTTGCGTGGCTTCGTCACCGTCGAGGCAAGGTCGTCCGCTGCTCGAACTCTAGCGGCACCTGGGTTCGATAAAATAATTCCCCGGATTGAATTGTTCCAAGGCGGCAGTGGCAACCACGACCGCTCATCGATTCAAGATATGGGCGCCACAGGCCTGCGACTCCACCGTATCTATTGGGGGAGTGACGTAGAGCTACAGCTTGACGACAGAAATGATCGCGTCGCAGC
>CAYSYX010000822.1:0-3603 GCA_964435055.1 uncultured Polyangium sp.
GCGATGTTGACGACGCGCCCGCCACCCTCGGCCTCGCGCAGGAACGGCAGCGCGAGGCGGATCAGCCGTGAGTGTGCGGTGAGGTTGACGTCGAGCGTGCGGGCCCAGTTGGCCTCGTAGGTCTCCTCGTCCTGGAAGGCCGAGTTGATCAGCGAGATGCCCGCGTTGTTGATCACGACGTCGATGCCGCCGAACGCCTGGGCCACGCGTGCGACGAGCGCCTTGAGCGAGTCGTGGTCGGCCACGTCGCACACCACGTCGATCGCCGCGTCGTCGCCGTGCACCGAGCGGATCTCGTCGGTGACCGCGAGCACCCGCTCGGGATCGAGATCGACGACGGCCACGCGCGCGCCCTCGTCGGCGAACAGGTGTGCCGTCGCGCGACCCATGCCCGACGCGGCACCGGTGACGATCACCCGCCTGCCGGCGACCGAGCGCGCCAAGTACCTCGATGACTTCTTCGCGAACGTGAATTGGAAAGCCGTCGACGGACGTCTCGGCAACATCTGAGACTTCGCGCGTAGGTCCCGTCTATCTCGCCTGTCTATCCTCGACAAACGCTCAAGTTTCCGGGCGAATCCCCAAAATATTGCATCCCAAGTCCGCCAAAGCATAAACGGCGGCCCCGTACATGCCGGCCTGATCGGAGCTCGCATTGCCCTGTAAACTGCGCTTGTAGACACCTTGCGCAATCGCCGCCAAGCGGAAAATTCCGAACGCCATATAATACGGCCAATGGTCGACTCCGCTTCGACCGGTCTTTCGGCAATACAGCTCGACGACCTCCGATTCATTCGGAATACCGAGGGCTTTCAAGTCACACCCGACGAGGCTTCCGCGACCGGGCAAGGCCAGATGGTAGCTCATGCACCAATATGCCAAGTCACTGATGGGATGCCCAAGCGTCGACAATTCCCAATCGATGATCGCCAGGGCTTTGGGGGCATCGGGCGCCAAAATGATGTTATCGAGGCGATAGTCGCCGTGGACGATGGATGTTTCATCATGATCGGGGACGTGATTTCCAAGATACGCCATGAGCGTTTCCATAGCGGGAATGTCGTTCGTCCTCGAGGATTGATATTGCTGCGACCAACGCTGAACTTGACGGGTGATGAATCCGCCGACTTTGCCATAATCGCCGAGCCCCACGGCGGCGAAATCGACGGAATGGAGCGCGGCCAAAGCCCCGACGATGTCGTCATAAATCGCGCTGCGTTCTTCGGGCTTTTCGATCTCCGGCAAACGCGGATCCCAGAAGATTCGACCCAGCATGTGGTTCATCACAAAGAACGGCGTGCCGATGACCGAAACATCTTCACACAAGGCCAAGGCGCGCGGCACGGGCACGCCCGCATCCCCGAGCGCCCGCATGATGCGATATTCCCGCTCGACCGCATGCGCCGACGGCAGAAGTTGTCCCGGTGGTTTTTTACGTAAAACGAATTCGCTTTGCGTGCCATCGTTCCCCGTAAAACCAATCCAATACGTTGGATTCGATTGGCCGCCTTTGAATTGCAGCGCGGCCGCCGTTCCACCCGCGCGACAAGCCTCAACGGATGTCTCGAGCCAAGAGGCCAGTTTGATTTCGTCGATTCGGTGGGCTTCGCGTGGCGGACGCGCGGTCGCCGGAGGAGCAAGCGTCATGACGTGGGCTTATAACACAAGCCGGTAAACGTCGTGCACATCGAAAATCGTGGATCGTTCATTCCGCACATTCGGCCGACGAACGTCGATTGCTCGTCGATCCTCTTGACGCGCGCGTCGTCTTATGGAGAATCAAGACCGGGTTTCTTTCGTTCATCGGTTCTAACATTTGGGGCTTCGATCCGCCTTCGGCGCTCTTCGCCCCAAACCCCTATGGCCCAGCACCAAAACCTCAGTATTTTCGGGCTGTTTCTTGCAGGATCCCTCGTCGGATGCGGCCCCGTGCCCGTGCGACCTGCGCCCATCCCGACCGCCCTGCCCCGTGCTCCGGCGACGTCGTCGTGTGGCGTTTCGAAGGCGCCGCGACAAACCGTGGACGTGCGGGACGTCGCGTGGACGGGTCACGCTGGAGATCGCACGTGGATTTTGGCCAAATCCGGGGATCGACGGGTGCTGCTGCGCCTTGTACGAGACAAACTCGAACCGTTCCTCCTTCCGGAAGCATTTGCCAACGGATACGTCTCCGCACACGCTCGAGAACATTTTATTTGGGTGTTGCGCACCGGTGCCGACAAACCCATCTCGGGCGCGGCGTGGGTGCTCATCGACGTGAGTAACCCGGAAAAACCCAAATCGAGCCGAGTCGAATTGCTGGATCCCCTGCCGGCGGAAGAACCCAATCGATTCGCATTGTGGGACGATCGCGCATTGTTTTTGCTGGGTTCGCCCGGGGAATTGATTTTGTGGAATCTGGCCACCCGCGAGCCGGTCGTGGAACGCATCAAGCCGGCGGCGAAGACCATCGATGACCCCTGGCTGCATTGCAGTCCGACGCATTGCTTGTCGATCCTCGCCGAAGGCCAAGAGGACAAACGTCGCCTCAAGGTGCGCAGAATCGACAAACATGGCGGTGAATCGCCCGAAGAGCTGGGTCCCGGCGCGGTTGGAGAATCCACCACGGTGCTTTGGGGCGATCGCATCTTTTCGGCATGGTCGCGATTCGATGCCAAAGGATTATGGGCTCGGCAGCTCGATGCAAAGAACGGGCAATTCAATGGCGCTCCGTATATGTTGACCGGCGTCGAACCCGATATTCAGGATCCCGTCGGTTTCACGACGCGCAATGGTCTTTTTTTGGCGTGGCAAGCCGCCCGCGTCGGCTGGCGCATGGGAAAACTCGACGAAGACGGCGTGGCTGTCGGTGAGATCGTTTCGTTGCCCGCCGTCGGTTCATCTCTGTCGGCAGCTGCGACGGACGATGGAGTCGCCGTCTCGATTTATTCGGCGGGACCGGATGAAATGCGCGCGGGAAACGAATGGGACAGCAGCGTGCGGGCGTTATTCGTTCCATTCGGAAAAACACCGGCGGAGACGGACATCGTCACCCTCGTCAACAATGAACACGGTCACGGTCATGGTGGATTTGCGGGATATGCCCTCGCGGCGCCGAATGCCGCGAGCGTGCTCGTGACCCCCATCGGCAATGCGCTGGGGGAATCGTTCGTTGCCCAATTGCGCAAACCGTGCGCCGATTAGCGTGACTCCGCCGATTTCTTGATTGAGCTACGCAATGCAATGCGTCGCGATCCATTCGGCGGAGTCGGGTCAATATCGATTTCAGCGCTTGAACATCGCCGCCATGGCGACATCGCGATCGGCATACACCTGAGCGACGGCCGGACGCTTGGCGATCATCTCCAAGTATTCCGCGGATTTGGGGATACGCGTGAGAATGTCTTCGCCCAATACGGCTTTCGTCGCCATGGACAAAAGGGGCAAATGCACGGCGAGAGCGCAATCGGCGAGCGTGTATTCGGATCCGGCGACATAAGGATCGAACTTCGCCAGGTGATTGAATGCGCGAAGCCCTTTGTCCAAATCTTTGCGAATTTCAGCTTTGGCTTCGTCGGTCAAGGGGGCATTGAAGAACGCGGCGCCGAACATTCGGCGTACGAC
>CAYSYX010000823.1:0-3596 GCA_964435055.1 uncultured Polyangium sp.
GGTGCAATTCAATGACGAAGATGCATTGTTGCGTCGGCTGCTCGAGCATCCCGATACGCGGGCGAAACTTCAGGCCATGCTTGCCGCTCCGCCGCCCGTTGCCGCGCCTCCAGCGGCTCCGCCGCCACCGCAGGCTCCGCAGGCGCCCGCGCGTGCCCAAACGCCTTCTGCGAGCCCGCAAATGCCCGCGCAGCCGCCTCCGTTGTCCGACATGCTTGCCGCGGCGGGTTGGTCGTATGCGTCCGTTTCCGAGCCGCCTGCGGCGACGCATTCCCCGAAACCGGTCGTTTCTCCGGCCGAACCACCGCCCGCCCAATCCTATACGATTCCCGACGATATACCCATGGATGACGAAATGCGCGCCATGCTGCGTGATCCTGAGTTTCAAAAACTGGCCATGGTTGCGGTCGGGCCGGAATCGCAAGCGGAATTCGCCCGATTGGTCCAGACAAACGCCCAACAATTGCGGCAAATACCGGAGGCATAACAAAAATGTTGCGCGTGCACGTCGTCGACTTTTCCACGGGTTTGGCCAAAGCGCAATACATGAAACGCGCGAGTGCCGCCGATGCGTCGCTGGCCATTGTGCAGCGCTGGGCCCGTGTATTTTGCGAATTGCCGCTCGACGCTCGTGCTCCTGCAATTCTGAAGTTTTGTCAATACGCGCTCGATTACGTGCGGGATCCAAAACGCGAGGTGCTCGAAGATTCCACGGTGACGTTATCCCGCGGATTCGGTGATTGCGATGCGAAATCGCGCGTGTTCATTGCGTTGTGTTTGGCGAGCGGTCTTGCCGCGCGGAGTCATCCCGTGCGGCCCGAAGCGGATTTTCCGCATGTTCTCGCGGAAGTGTATTGGCGCGGGGCCTGGCAAAAGGCCGATCCGACGATCGTGAATTCGGAAATAGGGCGCATTCCGCCCGGGGCGTTGGCTGTAACGAATTATTGGTGAAAAACAATTTCGGGGGAATTCGAGGGATAGTCATGTCCAAAGGGGTACTTTTGTTGTCGAAAGAATTGCGCTGCGCCGTGTGCCACCGTCCGAAACGCACGGAATTGGGCGGTTTTTGCGATTGTGGCGCTTCGGCTTGGGAGCCGCAACCCTTGGAGCCGAAATCCGGTATTCGATTCGAAACGCTGGAACGCGGGCATTCATTACGACCGAGGCAATATCGAGCGCCGCTTGCGCAAGCCCTCGGGGGCATTGTGCATGGATACAAAATCTTGGTCGGAGGAATACCCGGGGCTGGAAAATCGACATTGGCGGCCGAAATTGCGGCGGAAATGGCCGCGGACCTCAAGGCCCTCGCGTTTTGGCTGGATGCCGAGCAAAACACGGACGTCGTGCGCGAGCTGTTCTTACGGACGAACTCGTCCCCGGACCGGGTCGTGCGGGTATCCAAGACAAACGGGGCGGGGTGGCGCGAAGCATTTGCGAGCGTGCCCAAAGACGCGGCCGTGATGGTCGTGGATTCATTGCAACGTTGGGCGCCGCAATATCGCGAGCAAACGGCGCTGCTCGAGGCGCTGAATGACGTCGCGCCGACGGCGATCGTGATTTCGCATTTCAACAAAGCCGGTCGATTCGCAGGACCGGTGGGCAATGAATACGACGTCGATGCCACGGTGATCATTTCGGAAAAACGTATTGATGTGACGAAATGCAGATGGAGCCGCTGTCCTCGGTACGTCGAGCGACCAGTCGGAACGACAGGAAAGGAAAACCTCGATGAAAGCTCTGCTCATGAATGATGAAATGAATCCTTCGGGAAATGCCGCAAATGTGGCTGGTTCGGAAGGAGAAACAGGCGACCTCTTTGGAACGCTCCAACAGACTTTCGGCGGTCATGGAGGCGCCGCATTGACCACCGCATTGGCGGGGGATGGGAGCCTCGGACAAACACTTGGAGGCCTTGGAGGCGCCGCTTTGGGCTCGGTTTTCGGAGGTCCCGCGGGGACGGCGCTTGGCGGCGCATTGGGCCGAGCGGGCGGGAAATTGGCCGAGGGATTGATCCGCAATGCGTCGAAAAACAAATCGAAGAAAAAACACCTCAATCCCAAGGAAAAACGCATTCTTGCGGAAGGCGCGGCCATGACGCAACGCACGGGCGATCCGGCGTATGCGGAGGAGGCGCGGCTGCGCGTGTACAATCCCGTCGAATACAAAAAACGTCGCAATGCAGGGCGATTGCCGACGCAACTTTCCGCGGCTGCAAAACGTTCGCGTGCCTCGTCGAGTCCCCCGCCGGCAATGGAACGACCGGCTCCGCCCGCAGAAACGCCCGCGAATCCGCCAATTCAACCAAAACCGCGGTTGCGTTTTCCCAAACCCGACGTCGCACCCGCGCAAGAACCGCCGCAACCCGAATGTACGGAAACGCCGACGAAAACCTACCGTTTGTCGCCGCTCATGGCGATTCCTCATGGCCCCGATTTCATGATCGAACCTTCGGAAGAGGAAGAAATGCTCGAGCGTGACGAAGCCCTCGAATACAATGAGACAGCGTCACCCGTGGTGCGTCCGACGCCGAAAAGACATTTGTCGGTCGTGCCGATTCCCGACGCAATCATGCAAAAAATCAAAGTGGAATTGCCCATTTTGCATTCGCTGGATCCGCGGTTTTTGCGATTGGCGACGGGTGCCACGCCTGGAGCTCGCGATGTTTCCGGGGTGGATGCGGCGACGGGCCAATACGTTGCGGCGCCGGGAGAAACCGCGCAAGGCATTACAAAGAAATTGACGGGGCAACACGAACGCACGGCGGAATTGCTGGCGGCCAATCCGGTGCACAAGCCGGGGAGTTTGACGTGGAACATTCCGCCGGGGTGGTTGATGTACGATCGTGATACGGGCGCGGTGATGACGCGGCGTTCGTACGTGGTGCAAAAAGACGATACGCCGTACAAAATCGCGACGAAAATGGGCGCGATTTCCCGGCCGAAATGGTGGGCCGAGCTGCGCGCGGTCAATCCAGGTAAAACCGTGACGAACGGCAATTGGACGTCGCTGTACCCAAATGAGGAAATCGGTATTCCGGACGAATGGCCCGAAACGCCGCTGGCGAAATCGGCGAATCCGGCCACGCCGACAACGCCGGGACTTCCCGGACCGACGCAAAATTCGACAATGGATACGGGCGTCGTCGCGAATACGCAAATTCTGGTTGCCGCGTGGGCGCGTCGACATGGCGCGTGTGATCCGCTGGATTTCGGCCTTTTGTCCTCGGATTTTTCGGGCCTCGTCGATGCGCGGACCCAACGCGCATTGATATCGTTTCAAGTTTGGTGGAACAAATGGAACCCGACGCGGACGTTGCGCACGGATGGAACCATTGATTTCGCCACGCAAAACGCATTGAAGGAAGCGGTATTTTCGCAGGTGCCCGCGTATGGTGGACAAACGCCGCAACCATCTCCGCAACCATCGCAACAACCGGCCCCGCAGCGCGAATTTCCGCCGCCACCGCCGCCACCACCACCTCCTCCGCCGCCTGCTCCGGCGCCGAATCCAACGCAGGAACCGCTTCCGCGGACGCCGCTTGGACTCGATGGTTCGTCCTTCCCATTTCCGGCGACGTATTCGTCGACCGTGGGAAA
>CAYSYX010000824.1:0-3594 GCA_964435055.1 uncultured Polyangium sp.
CGGCATTGCCGCAGAAGAAGCCAACGCCGTTGCAACCGTGGGTAATGCCGTTTTCATTGCCGGGTCGACCACATCCGCGGGGTTTCCAAGTTCGCCTGGGTCCTCGTATGCGGGCGGGTCAAACGATGCGTTCGTCACGAAACTCGACTCTTTGTCGAATTCGATGCTCTACAGCACGTTCATTGGTGGCACCGACGCCGATTTTGCCACGGGCATTTCGGTGGACAGCATGGGACAAGCCACGGTGGTCGGGTATTCGAGGAGCTCGACGGGCTTTCCGAACTTCAATGTGCCGACAGGCCTTGGAGCGCAGGGTAATTACGATGCATTCTTGTCGCGGCTCAACAGCGCGGGCAATGGATTGACAACGAGCTTCCGTTTCGGCGGAGCCGCATCGGACTACGCACAAGACGTCGCGCTTGACGGGTCGGGACAAGCCATCGTCGTGGGACAAACGGCGTCGGTGGATTTCCCGGTCACCAACGGCGTGCTCCAACAGATGAAGGGAATGGGCAATGACGCTTTCGTCGCTCGTATCAATTTGAGCGGCGCGACGCCGGTGTTCACGTACAAGACGTTCTTGGGCGGCCTGGGCAATGACATTGCGTACGGCGTCGCGACCGACAGTTTGGGCAATGCGTTTGTCACGGGTGGCACGACGTCGTCGGACTTCCCCTTGATGTCCGCGATCCAATCGACACCGGGTGGATCGAATGACGTGTTCGTGTCGAAGATCATGCCCGACGGCAGCGCATTGGTGTTCAGCACGTACCTGGGCGGCACAGGATCGGACATCGGCCGAGATATCGCCGTCGACGGCATGGGCAATGTCAACGTCGTCGGAGAGAGTCAATCCGATTGGATGCTCGAACCGTGGCCTGCGCTCATCGGGTTGCGTACCGGCGGTACCGATGGGCTTTTCATCAAGATCAGCTCCGACGGCACCCAAATTCCGTTTTGGACCTACTTCGGCGGCACGGGCGACGATTACTTGAACGGCGTCGCCGTGAATTCCTCGACCGGTGTGGCGACGTTCGTCGGGACGACCGGGTCGTCGAACCTGCCGACCTTCCTGGCCGTTCCGCAAGGCACGAACCTCAAGGGCGCGACGGACGCGTTCGTGGGACGCATCGACGATACGAGCGGCATTCCGGACTTCACGTTTCTGTCGTACCTGGGTGGCAGCTCGTATGATTACGGACGCGACGTCGCGCTCATCGGGGACGACGCGGTCGTGGTTGGCGTGACGAACTCCAGCAACTTTGCATTGAATGCGGTCGCTCCCGGGGCTGACAGCACCTACAACGGCGAGAGCGATGCATTCATGACGCGGATCGATCTGTAGAGCTCCCCAATACGCTTGGTTCCGCTCGGAAAAACGAACCCGGCCTCGCGAGAGGCCGGGGTTTTCTTTATATACGCTCACCAACGCAAAGCCAATCGGGCCGCGATGCGTCGACGCCGAACGGTTCGAGGGGCCAATCGAGCATTGCACGGTGCGCAATGGCAACACGATTCGTGGTTTCTCCGTCGCACGACGTCGGATGTACGAGCACTGCGGGAGACGGGGTTATCGAATTGCATGGAGCGTTCCGGTTCGAGGTTGCGCAAGGCCACCGTGAGCTCCGCACGTGAATGGACGCCGACGCGTCGATAAATGTTTTCGACATGTTTGCGCATGGTACCGAACGACATATCGAGTTTGTCGGCAAGTTCCTTGTACGAAAGGCCGGTGGAACAGAGCATACCGGCGACTTCGCGCTGGCGAGGGGTGAGGCACGGGGTAGTCGATTTTGCAAATCGGGACACGGGTACACCTCGGCACATTCCACGGAAAAATGCATGAAAGCTCGCGGCTTGCCTTTCCGTTGGGCGTGGCAATGGAATTGACGTGAGCAACCAATGAGGAATATCGGCACCGATTACGTGGCGTACACGACTCCCGTCGATGAAATCAGCTGGTGGACCTCATCCACGACGACACGTGAGCACATAACGCGACGTTTGACGCCGCATGTGCCGGTTCTTCGTCAGAGTTACAAAGGCGATATAGGAATCGACGCCCGCATTTCTAACATGACCGATGATCTTTTTTTTGCCGTGCCCCAACTTCGCGACCGACCTCGGGGCTCGTCCGAAAATTCATCTTGCCAACCACCCGGGACCGATGTATCGCCGCCGCCAATGGCACGGGCGAAGATCACTGCGGACCTCGTCGAACGGGCGATTTCAGGCGAAACTCGCGCCATAAACCAGCTCATCAAGGCCCTTACGCCGCTGTTCATGTACCGAATCGGCCGCGTCTTGGTTCGCCACGGCGTTCGTTCTCGCGATACCATCGAAGACGTTTGTCAGGATTCTTTCGTTGCGCTCCTAATCGATGACGGTCGGCTTCTACGCGGCTGGGATCCCACGCGCGGAAGGTCGTTCGAGAATTATACCGGATTGATGGCCAAGCGGCTCGCGCTCCAATACGTGAACCAGAACAGAAAACAGCGCTTCGAAATCGACGATGGCGATGTTCACGGCTATCTCGACCAGGCAACGGATAGCAGCCGAACGCCGGAACGTTTGGCCATGTCAAACGAGATGCTGCATCGCATTTTTGCTCGACTCAAAACGGAATTGTCGCCCTTGGGTCAACAGATCTTCGAGTTGTTATTCGTCGACGGTCGCGAAGTTGATGAAGTTTGCACGACCCTGAACATGCAAAGAGGCGCCGTTTATGTTTGGCGCAGTCGCCTGGGACTCCGTATTGAAGAAGTTGCCGCAACGCTGGAAGGTGAACCATGACCAACATCAAGCGTCGGAGCATCGCGCAGGAACCCGTTCCAGAAACTTCATCGGTTTTGGATGATCCCCGCTGGAAATCGCTCGTCTTCGGAGAAGCCTCGCCGAAAGAGATCGCGGAGCTTCGAGCTTGGGGGCAGCACTCCGAAGAAGCGAGAGCCGCATGGACCGCATTTCAACCGATCAGCGAACAATCCATCGATGATTTCACGACCAACGTCACTCTCAAAGTGCGCATGTATCGCGCGTGGAAAACTTCGATTCCGCAAGCGTTGGTGTCCGACCCGAACATTGGAATCATGCTCGTGGCACCAACGTCCGCAGATCATTTCGTGGCAAATCCTCGTGGACGGCAACTCATCGCGCATTATGCGCCTCGTGCTCGTGTCGTCCAAGATCAGGATATGGAGCGCAATTTCTCCATGCGTGCAGTATTCGAAACGCGTATCAACCCAGTCTGGCAGATCCCGGACTTGCAGAAGAACGCCACGCTCGACGTCCACGTTCAACTGCTAAAACAATCGGCTGAACCGAAATCCGGTGATTGGTGGTTGATTGTTCTGCGTGAGCACATCGAGTCGCTCCCAATGACCCAGGTGGTAGCTCGGAACTCATTGACAAAGCGGGAACGTGAAATTGCCTGGCTGCTCGTACAACATGGCTTGTCGGCCATGGAGATCGCAGCGCAGTTGCGAATAAGCGTCGCCACCGTGCGTAAGCATATCGAAAATGTCCATAAAAAACTCAAGGTCCATTCAACCACTGAACTCGTTGCACTGTTCAGGAAACCTGTACAAACGTAGT
>CAYSYX010000825.1:0-3592 GCA_964435055.1 uncultured Polyangium sp.
GTGTATGTGTATGTGACGGCAACCGGAGCTGCCTGCAACGGTCCCGCGCACAGCATAAATGCTGCGAACGAAATGGCTCCAAGGTGAGTTTTTCGCATGTTCACTTCTCCGAGAAAAAGGACAGAAAGATTTCGTGCTCGAGGTAGGGATATAGAAAGCCTATGGGCAACACATAGCTTATGGGTTTGGAAGTACTGCCTCCGAGTATCGTGCCCACGACGCGCTTGCGCGAATCAACAACCGCCGAGCCGGAATCACCCAATTGACTGAACGGTTCGCGATCGCTGCTTTCAACAACGTACGCATCGGCGTACAGCCGGGTAGAGCCATCGGGCAGATGCACCTCGAAATCCGTTGCAGCGATAGACTTGTAAATGCCATACCTCCTACCATCCTTGTGCAATCGAGAGTAATGGCTGAGTTTTTCGTCTGCCGCCGGCGTGCTGGTTATCTCGAAATGAGAATGGGCGGCCATCGCGGGGTGCCCCGGGTCCACGTCGTCGGAATCGAGTTTGGCCAACGCAAAATCGACGGAGCGCGATCCGCCAATTTTGCCGAAGAGTAGTTGTCCACTTACTCGTCGAGAGCCGTCATGAATGAAGATCTGTTCGGGGTTGCCGCTGCTATCCAAGTCAACCGTGCCTTGGTATGCGTCTGAGGCTCCGCTGTAGAGATACGATGAACGGATTTTCTTCCCGTTTGAGACTGGCAACGTGCCGTGCCCCGACAACAACGCATGTGGAACACCATCGATGCTTGCCAATGCGGTAATGGTCGAGCTGCGGGATAACGGACCCCCCGTATCTACACGATCGCGCACGGTTACCGAATGCGCCACGATCCTCCCCACCTCGAGCACATCCGTCCGAAACCCCCTGAACGTTGGCTGTATGAATTCTGATGCGGCCAACGCGTCCTTTTGGCGCTTTTTTTGCACGTGCACGCAAAGCGTGCGCTCCGGAATCCAACGCCCTTCGCTCTCCTTGTACCGATCGCCCCAAAAAACCCCGACCACACCCTCCCTTTTTCGCAGCTCTTCAGCCGCAGCCAGGACCTCGGGCGGCAACGCAACGTCTTCGTCTCTCGTCGGCATGACTCGCGCCAATACAAAGCGCGTGCCAATTCCGTTTCAAACGTTTTCCGTTTTGAAAACCCCGTGAGTTTCTGCGCCCCACGTCCATTGCCGACGACAACGTGTCCACTCCATTGAGCACCCGTCCAATGGTTTGGAAACCACGGCGTTCGCCTCGCGCCATTCTCCGCCCAACCGCCCCGCATCGTAACACGGCGCCCTTCCAATGGCCTCGTGCGCCAAACGCTTTCTAACAGCCACCGCGGCAAGGCCGATCCTCACGGATTCGCCAATGACGCGTTCTCCCGCAGAATGGCCGATTCCAAAGGCGCTCGAAATCCCGGCGCAAATTCTTCAATGGTCGGAAATTCTTTCGGATACCGCCGCTCGAGCCAATTCCGACAACGCTTCGTCGCGTTGCTCCATTGCTGCTGCTCATTGGCCTGTTGCAGACACACGCGCGCATGACGGTCGGCTCGATCCAACGCTCCTTCCGCAGCTTTCTCGACGGCCCGTACATCCGCCGGCGTCGCTTTGGCCTTTTTCATCGCCTCGATCCCGCGCTCAATCTCCTCGGCCATATCGATCCAAAGCCCGGCGATCGCTACGGAAATACCGAGCTTTCCTTTTGCCGGAAGATTCGATGAATCTTCCAACGGTTTGGCATAACGAACAACCGTCCGCTCGATGACTTCAGCCCGCAAATCAATGGCCTCCTGCATCGCCTTGATGTTTTTCGATACGGGAATGCGCCGCGCATCCGTGCCTTCTACGCGAATCAAGAAGACCGCCGCGTCCACCACGACATCCAGCACTTTCCAAGCCCACGCGGAATTCGCTTCCTTAGGCGCGGAACGCAGCCACCCGCCGCTCGAAGCCGAACCAAAGATACCGCGGTATTGCTCGGAAGCACCTTTTTCATCGCCCGTCTCCGCGAGCGCTCGACCCAAAAGCCCCGCAGCAAATACCTTGTGCTCGAATACGCCGTCCTGCTTCACCCGCGGCATTGTTTTTTTCATCCACGTTTCGGCCTGTTCATATTCACCACGGACAATCAACGTTTCGCCCACTTCGAGAATCATGGTCGTCGCTTCGTCTTTTCGCGTGGGGCCGGCGCCGGCCAGAAACGTTTCGGCGTTTTTCAGAGCTTCCTGCACGCGGCCCGTCTGGAGACGCAAAACCATTGCATTGTACAACGCATCGCGCGCTCGTTCATCTTTGGGCGCGAGCGTCATGAATTGATCGAATCGGGCAATCGCCTCCGGAAATGCCGCGACCTGCGTATGCCATTGCCCCAGCTCGTACAAGGCGCGATGGCCGAGGGGCGAATCGAGGAAACCATTCTGCGGATCGACCAAGATTTCATACGTCGCGGCGGCCGCATTCAGATCCGCACCGTGTCGATACGCATGAGCGGCATTAAAGAGAACTTCGTCCACACGACAAACGCGTTTCGCACGTGCATTCGTGCCATAACGTTTCCAGATGCCGAGGTACATATCGCCGGCTTGTTTTACGATGGCTCGATCCGATTCGCTCGTGCCGCTGTGATCCCGGATGCGCCGTTCGGCCCCGAGACGCATCACCGAACAATGAATGGCTTCGACCTGTTCACAAGCATTTCGATTCGTCGAGCGTTTGCAAAATCCTTCCACGAAAAGCGCGGTCACGTCATTTGCTTCGTCAATCCCGGCATACCCCGGCGCTTCAAACGTGGGCTTGAGAATTTCAAAATACTCACCCATGGCTCGTTCCGCGATCGGATGTTCGGGATGTTCGAGGGCAATGGTTTTGAAAGACAATGCCGCTTCGTCCAATTGATGGCTCTGCTTGCGACCCAGCGCTGCGACAAACGCGTCTTCCACCGCATCGGCGTGAACGGATGGGGCGAAAAAAACCAAACAGAGGCCTATCCAAAGGCGTAAGGAATGTAGCGAGCGGCGCATCGGGGGCGCCACCTTATCATTGCTATGCGCGGCACACCATGGAAAAATGTCGAATCGACGGGCGAATTCGACGCGCGTTCATGGAGTGCCCAACGGAGCGCTTCGATTAAGCTGTACTCGAGCGGCCAAAGCGTGTACGTTCGCCGGCGAGGCACGATGAGCACCAGCGAGTCCTACGACAAACCCATCGACGTCACGAGCGCAATTCATCAAGCTTTCGAGCAATTTCATGATCCTTCGTCCAAACGACCGTTGCGTCGTCGAGCTGCCTCGGAGGATGGTTACGGCGCGTATG
Source organism: uncultured Polyangium sp. (assembly GCA_964435055.1). GTDB lineage: Bacteria > Myxococcota_A > Polyangia > Polyangiales > Polyangiaceae > Polyangium. Next base: position 3,314 of record CAYSYX010000825.1, read on the forward strand.
AAATCTCCATGCACGCCGGATGGGTGAGCGACTTTCGAGGTATTTTCGATTTCTTCGTCAACCTACCCACGACGAAAAAGCCGCCCGAAGGAACGCCTTGCATCTGGCGCACGATGCGGGCGGAGATCACGATTGAACAATTCCTCGAATTTCGCGGCTCGCAAATGAGCCCGCTGCTCGAATTGGTGAACCGCGATGAGCGCATGCAAGTCGGTTACGAAGTGGCCTACGATCACGGGCAATTGGACGAAGTGACGACGTGGTCGCACGTGAAATGGC
>CAYSYX010000826.1:0-3579 GCA_964435055.1 uncultured Polyangium sp.
GTATTCGGCAAAGAGTACCGGATCCTTGACGTTGAAATGTGCAATGAAGTAGGCTGCCATGATCTCGTTTTACCTGTTCCTCTTTATCCAACGCCGAGTGATTTCCTCGGCTGATTCCACGCTTCTCTCGTCACCCTCACCCCATCGACTTCGCCTTCGCGGCTCGTTCGATGGCCAAAACCAAGTCCGGAATACGCACGGGTTTGCCCAGAAAATCGTCCATGCCCGCCTGGGAACACGCCGCGCGATCGCGCTCCGTGACGTTCGCCGTCAAAGCCACGATATAAGGTCGCGTCCCCGCGACATGACGAGCTCGCAAACGCCGCGTCGTCTCGAGCCCGTCGAGGTCCGGCATTTGAACATCCATCAAAATGACGTCGTATGCCGTACGCGTCGTCATGTCGAGCACGGCGAGGCCATTGGCGGCAATATCGGGCTGATACCCCATTCCCTTGAGCATCATCGAAATGACGCGTTGATTGACGCGATTGTCTTCGGCAAAAAGAATACTCAACGGATGACGCGTCGCCAAACCGGCATCGATATCGACATGCATCGGCGGCGTGACGGTTCCCGTGGGTTTGACCAAAATTTTCCGGATGGTATCCGCGAGCGTATTCGTCTTCAACGGCTTGCGAACACACGTCGTAATGCCCAAACGCTCCGCCCGCAGAGGCAACGCCGTATCCTGCGCCGGAATCAGCAAAGCGACGTGCGCATGCGGAGGCAATTGCCGCTGCAAGTTCGTCGCCCATTCGAGTCCTTCGGCGTCCACGAGCTGCGAGTCGACCAAGGCCAACGAAAGGGTCGCCCGCTCCGAGGCCATGATTTTCTGCGCCTCGAGGCTCGTCGACGCCACCATCGGGATCATGCCCAAGGCTTGCAAGTCCAAACGAATCGCTTCCCGCAGCGTCGTATTCCCGACGACCACGAGCACTCGTTTCAAGCGCAACGTGGCGTTGTCGCGTTGCGGTGACGCCGCTCGTGCAGACAACGCGCCGACGTCAATGGTGAACGCAAACGTCGACCCCTGCCCTTCGATACTTTCGACCCAAATTCGGCCGCCCATCAATTCAACGAGCTGTTTGCTGATGGCCAAACCCAAGCCGGTGCCCCCGAATCGCCGCGTGATCGAGGCATCCACTTGCGAAAACGAACGGAAAAGTCGCGCCACTCCTTCGGGTGAAATGCCGATCCCCGTGTCCCGAACCTGAAATTGCAATCGACATCGATTGGCATCCGTTTCGTGCGGCTTGATGGTCACTTCAACCGAAACGTCGCCTTTCGAAGTAAACTTGACGGCATTACCAATCAAATTGATGAGCACTTGGCGCACGCGCATGGCGTCGCCTTGGACAAACTGCGGAACGTCCGGATGAACGATCGCGACGAGCTCCAAGCCTTTCGCCGCCACCTGATGCGTCATCACCACCACGGCTTCATCGATGCACGCGCGCAGCTCGAAAGGCTGCTCATCCAAAGCCAATTGACCCGCTTCGATTTTGGAAAAGTCCAAAACGTCATTCAAGATCCTCAAGAGCACATCTCCGCTCGTATGAATGGTCTCCACGAGCTCGCGTTGACTTGCGGTCAATGGTGTGTCCAGAAGAACCTCGGTCATGCCGATCACGCCGTTCATCGGGGTCCGAATTTCATGGCTCATGTTGGCCAAAAATTGCGCTTTGGCCCGAGCTCCCGCCTCGGCCGATTCTTTGGCCGCCACGAGCTCCCGCTGCGTTTGCGCATTGATTCTTTGTTGAATCCATTTGGTACCGAGCGCGGTCGCCAATTGACGAACCTCAATGGCTTCGAATGGTTTCTTCAAAACCAAAAAGCGCGCGGCGTCGGACAAACGATCCATGATTTCAATCCAGGGCATATCGGCGTACGCCGTGCACAAAACGCCTTGGACTTCGTGATCCACCTCGAAGATGTGCTGCAATGTCGTGACGCCATCCATTCCCGGAGGCATCCGGACATCCACGAAAACAACCGAATAAGGTTGCTCTTCGGCGCAAGCCGCCTTGACCTTTTCAATCGCCTCACCGCCTTGAAATGCGAAATCGAGCCGAAACTCGAGCAACGACCGAGGCTTGATCGCTTCCGGCGACGTATCGCCAAACAAATCCGCCTCGAAGTCGTCGAGCGCATCGGATTGAGCGACGGCGAGAATGCGGCGAAAATCGCGATGTATCGCCTCGTTATCATCGATGACCAAAATGCGTACGATTTCCGGACCACTCATGACGAACCGCCTTGAACAATTCGACCCGTTTCACTGCGTTTTTCCCGCCGATTCGCCGGTGGAGGAGTCGGGGGAATTTCAATGGTAAATCGTGCGCCTCGACCCGGCCCTTCGCTCGTCGCCGACAACGTCGCCCCAATATGCCGAGCCTCCAGGGCGCTCGAGTGCAATCCAATGCCGGTGCCGTCGCCCCACGTCGTGAATCCCTGCTGGAACAATCGCTTCTTATGGTCGTCACCCATGCCGATGCCATTGTCCTCGACCGTCAAAATCACCTTGCCCGCGTCCATTTGCCGGCCGATCACGTGGATGAAACGTTGCGGCGAAGTCCCCAATCGGACGGCTTTTCGAGCGTTCGTCATGAGGTTCGTCAGGATTTGCAGCAGCCGATAACGATCCGTTTCGACCTCCAAATCCTCGGGGACATCCACGACCACTTCGATATCGAGACGTCGACGATCGACGCTGCTCACGCCGACGTCCAACGCGTTTTGGACCATTTGAGCGATATTGACCCGCTCGAGGATCAAAGGTGCTCCGGAGTCCTGCAATTGACTCCGAACGATCTCCTGAATCCGTTCGACGACGTTGCCGAGCTCGGTGATTTCCTCGAGTAACGCTTGCCGATCCGTAACGAAGCGCTGGGCCAATTCTTTCAGGTACGGAATGACGCGCCGGCCTTTGGGATCCGCTTCCAAAAATGGCCCGAGCGCCGACTGATTCTTTTCCAGCATCTCGTAAAGCTGCTGCAAACGATCCGTACGCAATGCCGAAGTCCGTTGGTGAATATCGGATCGAATCACGGCCACGCTGTTGAGCGCATTGCCCACGTTGTGAATCGCCCCGCTGGCAATGTCCGCTCGTCCCGCCAAACGCGCGGCTTCGACCAGTTTTTCTTGAGCTGCACGGAGCTTTTGGGTTCGGTCTTCGACGAGTTTTTCCAAGTCTTCGTAGACCAACGAATTGTCCAGTGAAACAGCCGCTTGCGCGGCGAGAAGCTGGACGATTTCGACGCGCCCGGGACCGAACAAACCGGGCAACGCGTTGTTCTCCAACTGCACGATTCCCAGCAATCGTCCCGCGTACGTAATCGGCGCGCATAACAATGACCGTACACTACGCCGCGTCACGTAAGGATCTTTGCGCAAGACCGGATCGAGCAACGCATCCGCCGAAAGAACCGTGGTCTCGGTGCGCGCCACGAGCCGAATCGCCGTGGCGCAAACCTCCTGCTCGTGTTCCGCCAAGCTCCGCGACGTCATCGCCTCGTAATGCTGCGCATGCGCGTCCCCTCGCGCCACACTCGCTCCGCCACGTAGGCGGACCCGACGAGC
>CAYSYX010000827.1:0-3574 GCA_964435055.1 uncultured Polyangium sp.
CCGATGGTTGTTTTTGCTTCGTACGATTACGGGCAGCTCGTCTCCGCCGGAGCGTCGTTGCCGATCGCGTTGTGGTCGTTGCTCGCATCGTCCTACGAGCTGGTTACAGGAGGACGAACCCTGTCGGTGGATGCCTTCGTCGATCGTGTTTCGCGGATCGTTCCGCCGTCGATCGAAGATGCCGAAGCGATTGGGGCGCCGTATCGATCATGGCTCACGACGCAGACGATGAAGGCGTTGTGGGAGACGGGGTTTGGCACGGACGCGAGTCGCTCTTGGGCGTTGAACAATGTGTACGCGTCGGTCGAGCCGTTTCGCGGGCAGGAACATCCGAGGACGGGATTGTGTGTGCGACTTCCGCTCGGAGCCGGTGATGCTTACGCCGCTGCTGTTTGGATGGACATGACGCTGCGTTTGGCGCGGTGGAAGAACACGTTGCTCAATGCGTTTTGGGTTCCGCAACAAACGATGTTGTTGCACTTCGGTCCTCCACACGTGGCGACGTTTCGCGAGCTCATCGCGCCGACCGGATCTGCCGATCACATCGTCGAGTTGTGCAGGCCGCCGACGGAAGACGAGCCGACGTCACGACGTGGTCTCGGACCGCAGCTCGACGCGCTCGTCGCCCGATCGGATCTGTCGATCTCGAGTTTCCTCGAAGGTTTGTCTTCGTAAACAGTTCTTCGTTGATGACATCATGCGGGCCATCGAGTTCGTCAAGATGAACGAATGGTGTCGGGTTTCTTTTGCGCTGCAACGAAAGGGTAGGTAGCCGGCCATGGCAGTTACGGACGCGTTGGATGCTGCGAAAAACAGAGTCTCGGCGATGCTCGAACCCATTTCGGGAGGCGTCGGTGCGGACTGCACGTACGACGAACTCTTCGAAGCGATCAAAGCGGAGATCGACAAGACGACCTCGATCGAGGGCGGCAAGATCGACTGGAACAAAATTGTTACGAACGCGGAAGAACTGCTGACCGACAAGACGAAGGATTTTCGTCTCGGTGTTTATTACGCGGCAGCGAAAGCGCACACGGGGGGACTGACCGGAGTGCTCGACGGGCTCGTTTTACTCAACGAACTCAACAGCGCGTTCTGGGACAAGATGTATCCGCCGATCAAGCGTCCGCGCACACGTGGAAACTTGACGCAGTTCTTGGGTGATCAGTTGGCGGTCACCGTGCAGGGTTTTACTCCGACGGCGAAGGATGCGGATCTCGTCGGAGCGGTCGAGAAGGCGAGTCGAGATCTCGATGGCGAGCTTCGGGACAAACTCGCCGATGCGTACGGTGGTTTGGGCGGTTTGCGTGACAGTTGTCGTCGTCTCGTCGCGAGCGTTCCCAAGGAAGCTCCGCCGCCACCGCCACCTCCGCCGCCGCCACCTCCACCACCACCTCCGCCGCCACCTCCGGCTGCCGCAGCTGCGCCACCACCTCCGCCGCCGCCTCAGCGCGTGATGCCCGCGCCGTTTGTCCCGCCTGCTCCTGTTGCTCCCGTCGCACCGGTTGCGCCAGTTGCTCAAGTTGTCGAAGCGGCACCGGTTGCCGTGCCGGATGGTTCGGCGATCACGGATGCCGACTCGGCGAATGCGGTGCTCGATCAAGTCAGCACGTTGCTCATGCGTGCGGGTGAAGCGTTGCGCGTTGCGGATCCGTCGAGCGCGTTTGCGTGTCGCGTTGCGCGTATGGGTTTGTGGCTCTTCATTCAGCAGGATCCGCCGAACGAGGGAGGACAAACCTACTTGCCTTCGCCTCCGGATCACGTGCGTTCGGCTTTTGACGGCATGGCTGAATCGGCGAGCTGGGAGGGCATTGTCGGCTCACTCGACGAAGTCGTTTCCGAGCATCGCTTCTGGCTCGATCCGCACCGTCATGTTTCGAACGCTCTCGAGAACCTCGGTTATGCCGATGCGAAGTTGGCGCATCTCATCGAAGTCGCGTTGTTGATTCGTCGAGCGCCGGAACTTCCCAACCTCACGTTCAACGATGGTGTTCCGCTCGCGGATGAACAGACGAAGGCGTGGATCGATTCGGAGGTTCGTCCGGTCCTGGGTTCGGGAGGAACAACCTCCGGCGGTGGTGGAGGTGGTGCAGGTGGAGCGCCTGGAGGCAAAGGCTTCCGTGCACTCGACAAAGCGATGACGGAGGCGCGTGCGTTCATCGAAGCGCAAGAGCCGCTGAGTGCGATTCAAGCGGTGACGAAAGTTGCAGCTCAAGCGATCACGCCGGTGGACAAGTTCCGCAGCAAGCTTGGTGTTGCAAAGATTTGTTTGGAGCTCGGACAACTTCCGATCGCGCGTGCGCAGCTCGAAGCGCTCGAGCGAATGGCGAAGCAGCATCGATTGGAGGAGTGGGATCCGGAGCTTTGCGGCGAGCTTTACGCGGGGTTGTACCAAGCGGTTCGAGGTTTGAATCAGGGTTACGAAGTGACCGAGGAACAACGCAAGCGTGAAACGGAAGTCTTCGAACGACTCTGCGAACTCGACGCTGCTGCGGCCTTCCGCATCTCGAACTCCTGAGCGCATGTCGAGGTCGTCGCGGGGGCCTTCGGAAACGGTTGTCGACCGAAAGAAAGAATGGACGAACGACCAAGAGTTTGCGGTATGCTTCGACCCCTCATGAGGTGAGCCCCGACCTCATGGGATCCACGGAAATTGACGTAGAGCGGCTCGGTTGGCCGTTCGGAGCACGTAGCTTCCAAGCGAAGGGGAAAGGAGCCTTCCGCGATGAAAGAAGGATCAGTCGCGCCGAAAGAACGCGTCAACATCACGTACAAGCCCGCCACGGGGAATGCGAAGGAAGACGTTGAACTCCCGCTGAAGCTCCTCATGCTCGGCGACTACACGATGCGGCCCGACCCGACACCGCTCGAGGATCGCAAGCCCATCAATGTCGACAAGGACAACTTCCAGAAGGTCATGTCGGAGCAGAAGCTTTCGCTCTCCATGGCTGTGAAGGATCGTTTGTCCGAGCAAGAGGACAACGAGTTGAACGTCAACCTGAAGTTCCGCCGTTTGTCCGACATGGAGCCGGCAGCGATTGCGAATCAGGTGCCCGAGTTGAAGAAGCTTCTCGAGCTGCGTGCAGCCCTGACGGCCCTCAAAGGACCGCTCGGAAACGAGAAAGCGTTCCGCAACAAGATTCAAGGCATCCTCAGCGATCCCGCCTCGCGTAATCGCATCATCAACGAGCTTGGTCTCAAGAAAGACGGGGAGGAGTAACCAATGGCCGAGATGCAAAGGCAAGGCGCCGCGGGTGCTCAGACCCTCGAAGGCGGCAGCCTCCTCGACGAGATTCTCGCCGAGACCAAGATGACGCCGGGCGACGAAGGTTACGAAGTCGCCAAGAAGGGCGTGCAAGCGTTCATTGCGGAGCTCATCGCGCCGAAGCGCGAAGGTGAAAAGGTCGACAAGGCTCTCGTCGATGCGCTCATCGCAGAAATCGACCAGAAATTGTCGCGACAAATCGACGAAATTCTCCATCACCCCACGTTCCAAAAGTTGGAGAGCGCGTGGCGTGGTTTGAAGTTTGTCGTGGACCGGACGGACTTCCGCGAGAACGTAAAACTCGAGCTC
>CAYSYX010000828.1:0-3567 GCA_964435055.1 uncultured Polyangium sp.
GATCGACCAGATGCGCATCGTCGAAGTCGACGACGACGAGTTTGGCCTCGGCATGTTTCGCGATGAACTTCTTGATGGTGAGGTAATTGCTGAACACCGCCGCGTGTTTGACTCGCAAAACCACGCGATCGGCTTCGATACGTTCTTCAATCGCCGGTTTGAAGAGACCACCGACCGGGACGCCGTTGACCAGGTGAATGACCATCTTGATGACGAGACCCGCGGCGACACCGATGAGCAGATCAGTCGTGATCGTGATGATCATGGTCGACAAGAAGATCACGAGTTGTTCCGGGCCGATCTTGTAGGTCTTGGTGAATTCGGAGGGCGACGCGAGGCGAATGCCGGTGAAGATGAGCATCGCGGCGAGGGCGGCGAGCGGAATGCGGTGGATGAGTCCGGGCAGGAAGGCGACGAAGAGCAAGAGGAACAAGCCGTGGAAGAAGTTCGACAGCTTGGATTTCGCGCCGTAACCGATGTTGGCCGAGCTGCGGACGATTTCGGAGATCATGGGCAAACCGCCGATGAATCCGGCAATGAGGTTACCCACGCCCGTGGCCAAGAGGTCTTTGTCGAGGTCCGAGCGGCGTTTTTCCGGGTCGAGCATATCGACGGCTTTGGCGCTGAGGAGGCTTTCAATGCTTCCCACGAGGGAAAACATGACGATGTATTTGATCGACGTTCCCGACAAGACCGCGCTGAAATCAGGTGTCGTCACGGCGGACAGAAGACTGGCCGGCAGGTTTACGAGAAAAGACGGGCCTATCTTGTGATCATGGTGCGACAGGGAAAACGTATACGTGTGTTCGTGTTCGAGGTCGAAGTAATGGGCCAAGGGAACGGCGACGGCGAGGACGATGAGCGGAGCTGGTATTTTCTTGACGAATTCGACCTTTTTCGCGAGCAGCGGCATTGCGAATAGAATCCCGAGACTCACGGCCCCGATGATGGTGATCTCCGGGTCGAGCTCTCCGATGCTATGGGGAATCTCGAGGAGCAGGTGCAGCGGTTCTTTGCCTTCGGGTTTTACCCCGAGCGCCACGTGGATTTGTTTCGAGCAAATAATGACGCCGATGGCGGCGAGCATTCCGTGCACGACCGACGAGGGGAAAATATCCCCGAGGGCTCCGGCGCGTACGAGCGCAAAGAGAATTTGGATGACCGAAGCGACGACGATCGCGGCAAGAGCTTTGCGATAACCATTTCCGCCTTCGGCCCCGAGCTCCGTGACGGCGCCCAATGCAATGACGATGAGCCCCGCGGCGGGACCTTTGATGGTCAATGGCGCACTGCCAATCCACGTCGCAACGAGCCCGCCCACGGCAGCGGTCAAAATGCCCGCAATCGGAGGGAAACCGCTGGCCATGGCGATGCCGAGACAAAGCGGCAAGGCAATGAGAAAAACCAAAAAGCCCGAGATGATGTCATCCTTGATGGATGCGGGGCGCTTGCCGGCGTTGGATGTTTCGGCCTGTTCCATGAGAAGGTTCTCCGTAAAGGAACGTCGTATGCCGCCGGTGACGAAGCGCATCTCGCTCGTAACCCGCGATCCGAACCTCGAGACGGAACGAAGCGCGGATGGGTTCCCGACGAAGATCGTAACGTCATGAACGGGGGTTCATGGAGGGTTGCGCGAACGCCGGCGTTGTGGCATCCGCGAGGCTTGGCGCAAAATCGGCCGAAATCCGCGAGGCTTCCGATCACTTGCACGAAGTATCGGTCCGCAGTACGTTCCGCGGAACCAGACATGAACTTGTTCCGTCTCCGGTTGCCATGGAAAGTTCGATGGGGTCGCGGGTCATGACAATGCAAGGCCCGCCGCGTGTTTTTCCCAAGTGGAGTCCCCGGTTGCCTACAAAAACGCAATCGGTGGAATCGCCCACGCCATCGAGCCACGCGTCGAATATGGAGTCGGTACAAGTTGCCAGCGCCACGTCGATGGCGATATCGAAGGGCCGAAGTGAATTCGAGGCGGCGGTTCGTCCCGCATTGCCTCGATTGTTTCGATTCTGTGTGTCGCTCACCGGCCGGCAGGATCAAGCGGACGATTTGTTTCAGAATACGCTCATCAAGGCGTACTTGAATGCGTCGTCGTTCGAGGGCCGGAGCGAAATCGGGGTTTGGCTCTGCGGAATCGCTTGGCATGAACACTTGGAACTCAGGCGCACCGAAGCCCGTCGAAGAGGTTTGTTCGGGCAATTCGTCGACGCTTGTTCCGCCGCGTTGGGGTTCGGATCGGATCGCTCGGACGACAAGACGCCGGAAACGTTGTTATCCGACGGGCAAAATCACAACAATCTTTTGCGTTGTTTGCAGACGTTGCCGGAAGATTTCCGAGCCGTCGTGATCTTGTGTGACATCGAAGAATTGGGGTACGAACGGGCCGCGGAAATTCTTGGAATTCCAAAAGGTACCGTGAAAAGCCGCCACGCTCGAGGACGAGTTCGTCTTCGGGAAGCTTATGAAAAGTTGGGCCTCGAAGGGGCGGCACAAAATTCCAAGGGGGAAGAAGAAAAGGAGCCGATCGCATGAGTAAAAACGAATTGCCGCCACTTCCGGAGAACATCCGTGCGGACATGCAATCGCTCCGTAAGGTCGAACCGGCGACGGACGATATCGAAAGGGCGATGGCTCGATTGCCCGAACGTTCGTCCGTCCAATCGCGGGCACGAAGCTCGACGGCCGCTGACGAAAACGATACTCCCACGCGCTGGAAGTGGCCCATCCTGATTCCCGCTGCGGTCGCGTTCGGGGGCCTCGTTTTGGTCTTCAACATGTTTGGCACGCCGCACAAACAAGATATGGTCCGCGTCGAAGAAAAAACCGTGGCTTTGCCCGAATCCGGGCATGCCTGGACCGCGCTCGATTTGCAGACCCACCATCACGCCGACGAACCGGCGATCGTGCATTTGGAAGTGCCTACGAATGTGCGCGTCCGATTGCCCGCGGCCAATGGAATCGGTCACGAAGCGGATGAAAAGCATTGCACCGAAACTCGTTGCACGCATCGTTTCACGCAACATCACGGCGTAGGCGTGCCCGTACGTATTGCCGTGACGCACCCGGGTCGTTATGACATTCATGTGCGTCACGAATCGAAAGTCGCCGCCATGCGCGAGCATTTCGTGGTCACTGCCAGCCGCAACGAATAATTCTGCGCAATCGTCGACCGCGCCAAACTCGTTCTAAAATCGCCCACAATGGTTCACGGCATTCGCCCGAACCGACGACGATGGCCCAATTCCCCATAAAATCGATGTACGTTCAGGCTTGATTTCGCCCTCTGCGGTCGCGTAGTCTGCTCGTCGACTTTCGACTCGGCACTCGACTACGGAGAACCTCATGATAACGAAGCGCGTCGCTTTTGCCTTCGCCGCATTGCTCCCGGCCCTCTGCTTTTTGGCGTGTGACAACACGACCGATCCACCACCGGCACAATGCACTTCAGTAACTCCGCCTCGAACAGCGTAAACGTCTTCTCCGTATGCCGCGGATCGCTGCGATGCAGAACCTGGTTGTTCGGCATCACGATCAGCATCGGCACTGCTTTGCCCTCGGCCAGCAGAT
>CAYSYX010000829.1:0-3559 GCA_964435055.1 uncultured Polyangium sp.
GCTTTTGCGCGAGCTCGGTGGTGATCGCGTGGCGCTCGACCCGCTCGATCCGACACAAACGCAAGCCTTGTTGCGCGGCACGTTGCCGCTCGAGGAGGCGGCGATCAACGAAGCGGTTCATCGCAGCAAAGGCAATCCGCTCTTCGCGTTGCAGATCGTGCATTCGTGGGCTTCGGGCGGACACATCGAATTGCGGGATGGTCGTTACACCGTTCCCGAAGCGAAGCTGGCGATGCGCGCGGCGACGACGGCGGAGCTTTGGGAGGAGCGTTTGCATGCGATCCCCGAGGACTTGCGTCGAGGTGCTCGCGCCGCTGCCGCGCTTGGTGGAGACATTCGCGAAGATGTTTTGCGCATCGAACTGACGTCGCTCGGCGTGGATGCGGAACGCGCGATTGCGGCGATGAAGCGCGCACAGATTTTGTTGCAGTCGGGTGAAGAGCGTTTGCGTTGGCCGCATGCGCTCTTGCAAGAACACTTGCTGTCCCAACTGTTTGCCCAGACCGACGCGCCGTTGATTCTTCGCGCAGCGGCAGCGGCTTTGGCGCATCACCCGGATGCCTCGAGTCGCCGGATTGTGCGCCACCGCGTGACGAATCTTTTGCGCGCGGGTGATATCGAGATCGCAGCCGACTTGTTGCACAAGTCGATCGCCCGTTCGTGGGGACGAACACGTGACGCACAAGCAACGTTACGTGATCTGTCTCTTTTGGATAATCGTCTCGATGGATTGCCGTTGGCGACGCAGAAGCGGTGGCGGGCGGAAGCGTTGCGTCATGCGGGGCGTCTCGAGGAGTCGCGGCGTGACGCGGAGGATGCGCGGCGGATTTTCCACGACGTTGGTGATGTCGAGAACGAAGCTCACTGTTTGCGTTTGCTGGGCCACGTAGCGAGTGATTTGTCGGCACCGCAAGAGGGGCGCAAGTTATTGACGCAGGCGCTCGAGATGTTCCAATCGCTGGATCACGTACATGCGCAGGCGTTGTGTGAGGTCATCATTGGGGAAATTGATTACCTCGGTGGGCATCATGACGACGCCATGCGGATGTTGGAGAGTGCGGGGGGCAAGTTCCAGGCGGTTGGGGATCGATTGGGGCACGGTCAGTGTTTGATTTTGCACAGCTTTGTCGAGCAATTCGCGGGAGCGCCGGAAAAGGCTCGTGAGCGGTTGAAGGTGGCGCGAAGTGATTTCGAGGCGATTGGGTATCGCTTGGGAATTGCGCAATGCGATATTGCTTTGGCGCATTCGGATCATCGCGAGGGGCGTCTCGATGAAGCGCGGCGCGTGGCGCTCATGACGCGGCGGAGTTTCCGTGATTTGGGGACGCCGCGAGGAGAAGCCGGATGTGAGCGATTGTTGGCGATGATTGCGTTCGATGCCGGGCAGTTGGAGATTGCCGAAGCGCATGCGCGGGCGGCGAGCGGTCTATACGATCGTCTCGGCGATCCATGGGGCCAAATTGAAATGAAGGTCATTGCTGCGCAGATTGCGCTCGAATGCGGGCGGCTCGAGTTGGCGCGCGAAGAATTGTCGGAATGCGATCGATTGCCATTGCATGAAGCGGAGCCGAAGCAGCACTTGGCATTGACGCGGGCGTGGCTTGCTTATTACGAGGGGCGATTTCAGGATGCCGCGCAGGAAGTGTGGAAAGCCCGCGCGGTATTTCAGGATCAGATGGGCGCCGGGGATCACACGCCGGAGCTGCTCCGAAAATATGCGCGCATGAATTGGCCCGCGCCTGCGGGTGAATACGTCCAGGCGTGGTTGCAGGCGTTATCGAAGCCGGCGACGTGACGCCCCGAAATTGCGACTCGTTACAATTTCCCCCACGCCGCAGGTAACTTGTGGTAGCGTGATTTCCCATGATGCGTAAGCTTGTGGGAATTCTTGGGATATTGGGACTGATTTCAGGCGTATCGGCATTTGGGGGCTGCACACCGACGGAGCGCGAATTTGCTTCCGGAGGCCAAGGAGGAGCCGGCGGAAGCGGATGTCCGGCGGGTTTTGCCGAATGCGATGGCAATCCGGAAACGGTATGCGAAACGGAGACGGCGGCGAACCTCGAGCATTGCGGCGAGTGTGGCAAGGTATGTGCTGCGGCCGTCGATGCAAACATCGCGTGTGTCGCGGGCGAATGCACCATCGCGAGCTGCAACAATGGGCGTGAAAATTGCGATGCATTTTATGACAACGGCTGTGAAACCAATCCGTCGAAGGACTTCGACCACTGTGGCGGTTGCGGATTATCGTGCGAAAGCACGACAGCGATTACGGCTTGCGTGAGCGGAGAGTGTCAACTGGCGAAATGTGTGGGCACGAATCTCGATTGCGATATGGTTGGATCGAACGGATGCGAAGTCGACCCAAGCTCGAACGCCGACCATTGCGGGATGTGCGGGGCGGCGTGCGTCGGCGACCAAGCCACGATGGCATGCGAAAATTCCCAATGCGTGGTTTCCGCATGCAATGCGGATTTTGGCGATTGCAACGCGAAGCCGGTGGACGGCTGCGAAGTGAATCTGCCTTCGTCGCCTTATCATTGCGGAAAATGTGGTAGTCCGTGCAAAGATGGCGGTTGCCGAAACGGTGCATGTGTGGACCCGAGTCCGGTCGGCAAAGTCAACTTTGCAGCCGGCCCGCTGGATATTTTCAAAGGAAACCTGTTCGTAGGATCCCAAAACTCGGATGAGGTCTCGGTCGTGGACGTCGTCGTCGGCTCCGTGGCGCTCGTCGGAAAGGCCGGCTCGCAACCCATCAATGATATTCTCGTCGGCTCAAACTTCATTTTGGTCGCCGGTAGTGGAGCCACGCGCATGGATTGGGCGGGCTTGAATCAATACAAGTTCAACGGCGGCTTGTCTCGCGCGATCGTCACCGATGGAACGACGATATATTACACGTCGACTTCGTCGATTCGAATGGGCCCGTTGTCCGGCGGCAACAACGGTACGTTTGTCGGCGCCAACAGCGCTATTTACGGATTGGCATTCGACACGGACATGCTCTTTTGGGGCCTGGCGGATGGAACGATTTGGAGCTCGGCAACGAGTATCGTTCTACCCACCAAACTCGGGGGCGGACCGCCCATCGCCGGCAACATTGCCCTCGACATGAGCACCATCTATTGGTCTTCGTCCGAAGGCATTCATTCCATGCCGCGCGTCGGTGGCAACGTGACAAACCTTGCCCCGGCAAGCGCCACCGTCCACGCATTGGAGGTCGACGCCACCCATGTTTATTGGACGGACGACATGCTTGGGCTCGTGCAGCGCGTTTCCAAGGACGGCAATGGAAAGCCCGAAATTCTGGCGTACAATCAACAGGGCCCCTGGGGACTGGCACTCGACGGCCAATACGTGTATTGGTCCAATACGGCAACCGGCGAGATTTTCAAAGTACCCAAGTGAGAAACGGAAATGTCCGAACATAAAGCGATCATCGATTGGCGATTTTCCGGCGGCGACTTCAAAACCGGAAATTATTCGCGCGAACACACGTGGACGTTCGACGGAGGATTGACCGTTCCGGCCTCACCTGCCCCGTCGGTCGTCCCTATTC
>CAYSYX010000830.1:0-3550 GCA_964435055.1 uncultured Polyangium sp.
CCCCAACACCAGTGCCATTTCATGCGGCAAACCAATCACGCGCGTCATGTCGGCCTTTTCGGTCGCATCGAATTCCTCACGCACGACCACGCGCCCGAGCGCCGGTTTGTCCACACCCAACGAAGGCGGCGCTTTCCCCACGGGCGCCGACGATGTCGCCACCGCGCCGCGTAAGGCACCAAAAGGCTTGTGTTTCAAACTGGAATCTGCGGCCATTGCGTTGCGCGTTCGTAGCACGAAACGATGCTCGTGGGTCAAGCAAAAACATCACGCCATGGCAATTCGGATCAACAGATGCACCGTACTCAGCGCCATCGTGGCGATTTCCCAACGCGGCACGTGATCGCGAATGTAATAAAGCGCCACGCGAATGGGTAAATAATCAATGAGCACCCCAAGCGGCAAGCCCACCGTGATGAGCGGTCCTTTGTGCGAAGCCGCGGAAACCAGCATCGTCTCGAGCCACAACAAATAGGCCCACGACACCAACGCCAACGCTTGCACGAGCACCGGTGACTTTTTCTCGCCAATCTTTCCGGGCGGGATGATGCCCCGTTTTTCGGCCACGAGAAGCGCCCACATCCACACGACGAATATGGCCAATGGTCCGAAGACTGCGGCGAGCATTTCCCCGAGGGACGTGCGAAAGATCAATCCCAGTACACCCGGAATGACAAAACTCCCGCACCACAGAAAGATCATGGCCCAGCCGAGGAGCCCTGGGCCGCGACGATTGATTTCTTCGGGCCGACCCGCTTGGCCATAGCCCACGATGAGCGCCACGAGCAACGCGGGCAATGCAATCAAATGCAGCGCGACGAGACCGTGATAGAGCGGCCCCGGATGATCGAAGAGCCACGTTTGCACCGTGTCTTCCGCAACGGCCGCAGCGACGCCGATGAGCACGACATCGAAGGCGACGCCTTGTACACGGAGGAGGGAATCCAAGCGCATGGGGCAGTCAACCACAACGAAGCGGGAAGGGGCTCAAAACGACGAACCCGGTTGTTTCAGAAACTCCAACTCTTCCGGCGTCGATTCGCGGCCCAGGATGGCATTTCGATGCGGAAAACGTCCGAATCGCTGCACAATGGCCGCATGTCGTTCGGCGTAATCGGCGTTATTCTTGAAATACGCCGTCAGGTCCGGGGGGGCTTCCGCCACGAGCCGATAGAATTCGAGCACGCAACGATCCTGGTGCTCGGTCTCCTCCGCGTGCATCAAAGGCATGAGGACAAACCCTCGTTGCACTGGAGTCAGTTGCGCATAATGTCCGTTGCTCAAGGCTTCGAGCGACAACGCCAACGCGAGCGCATCTTGCGCGAACGCGCGCGGCGTGTTGCGATAGATATTCCGTGAGAATTGATCGAAAAGGATAATGAGGGCGAGACGTCCACGCGGGCTGTTTTGCCACGTCGCCAATTGACCGGCAGCGGCAGCTTCCAGCGTCGAACCGAATCGCGTCCGAATGGTTTCATCGAGCTGTTCGTCTTTTTTGAACCATTGCGGAGCGAGTGCCAACGGAGGCGAACCTGGAGCGCCCAACCAAAATTCCAACACGTCTTCGGGATTCATGAAACGCAACGTAGCGCATCCGTTCTTCGCAACGCAACCCGAATGTTGGAGCCGCTCGCCAAACCTGCCTCGCAGGCCTGCCTCGCCTCAAGCTCGTTCCGCTTCCAGTCTCGCGCGGAGTTTTTGCATGTTGCCCAGGTTTCTGTCGTAATCCTCGGCATCCCAGTCACCGACCATCGGTTCCGCGCGTAGTCGTTCGAGTTCGGCAATGAGTGCTTCGACGACCGCAAGGCCGGTATCGGTTTGTCCATGGTCACGGCAAATTTCGCCGAACAACCAGGTAGTATTGCATTGGCGTTCGAGGCTATGAAAACCCAATTGCTGCAAGTCGTTCCAGTAGCGCTCGCCCGTTTCGAAGGGCTGATCCTTGTCCCAGGCGGCCTGCAGAAGCATTTCCGTCATGATCCTTCGAACATGCTGGGCATTCTCTTCGTCGTCGCGAAAATGGGCGATGAATTCAGCTTCAATCGCCCGGTACTCGGCGACTACCGAAGCGAAATCGATGGTTTTGTCTCGAATGTACCTGACAGACGCGGCTCCCCGTGCTCGTGCTAGCGCAACGAACACGCCTTCGGCCCATTTTTCGTACTCCGTACGTTCGTCCTGGGCTTTACCTACGGCGTCTGTGTCGTCGTTTCTTTCATCGCTCATCGTTCTCTCCCGTGGGGGATGTTCCGCCCATTGACCTATTTCTTTCTGAGCATCGAGCTGTGTTCAAAATTTGCTAATACCTGCACGAGTGCCACCGCTGAGCTCTCACACCCGATGGCCACGCCCCATCGGCCTGGCAGAGCGAGCGGCAGCTTTCGCACAGCGTCTTTCCACGTACGTCCACAACAAGCTTCCCCAGCGGCGAGTCCATGCATTCCGTGTACTTGTCGGCGCATTCGTCCTTTGGACTTGGTTTCTTGGGCGTCGAGAGTATCCCGACCGCGGCAATGATGCCGATACCAACTTCAATGAGCGTTGTCACCCCGACTTCGTCAACCACGATGGCGATGACCCAGACGAGCGGATTCTGCGACTCCGAACCAAGCAGCCCGCGTTGCTCGCGCATCATCCGCTCACCGCCGGAAAAGGGCCGCAGCCACGCCGATGAGCAATGCATCGAAGGCGAGTCCCTGCACACGGAGGAGCGAATTGAAAAACCTCGTCACAAGAAATTGACCTTGCCAGACGCCAAATCAACCGTCACCACGACGGGGCCGTCGATAATGGAATGGACCGGCCCCAGCATCTGGATTTCAAACATCACCGGCCATTCATCGCCGCCAATTTGACGTGCGTCAATGAAGCGGTGCTCGTATTCCTGCCCCATACATCGCGGATTCGGTCCCGCCGCCTGCAACACGAATTGTGTCGCCAATTTGATCGCCTCATCGCGCTTTGCCCAAGTTCGACGCTTGCCCAATGTGTCTGGCACCTTATCTCAACTCTGCCAATTGGCGCGAAACGCCGCTTGGCGAGTGCTTGATTTCTCGGCGCTGCGGCGGGGCCCCGCTGTTTGAGCCCGCGGAGCGGGCGAGTTCGGGGTGCCGCGTATGCCGAGAAATCGAGCCTCGACAAGCGCAACGAACGAAGTTGCCGGTTACGCGCCCGCTACTCCAACAAATTATCCCGCACCGGCATCCCTTTGCGATGCTCGACCTTGTCAACTTTGGGCTTCTTCGTCACGCTCGGCTTGCGCACCGCCAAACCCGTCGACCCATCCGCCGCCGCATCCGTCACGACCAATGCATCACTTGGCGCATCTTCTGCCGCATCCAATGCCGCGTCCGTCGCGTCGTCACTCGCATCCATTGTCGTATCAATGGTCGCGTCCGCAACGCCCGCATCTTCCGCGGCGCGTGCACCGGGCCCCGATCGCGCATCCGGACCGCTCGGCGAGGGCGGCTCCTGCGGTTTGTCCTCGCCTTTGCACGCCAAAAATGCCCCCGCCACCATGGCCAATGCCACCGCAGCTCCCGCCTTGAGC
>CAYSYX010000831.1:0-3544 GCA_964435055.1 uncultured Polyangium sp.
CAAATTCTTTTTGGCGATTTGCACGTTCACACGACGTTTTCCACCGACGCATTCATGCGCAGTTTGCCCATCGTCGGCGGCGAAGGCACGCATCCTCCCGCGGACGCTTGCGACTTCGCTCGATATTGCTCGTCGCTCGATTTTTTCGGCCTCACCGACCACGCCGAAGCGCTCACGCCCCAACATTGGCAGGAATCCATCGATTCGATTCGGGCTTGCAATGAAGCCGCGGGGGATCCCCAAAATCCCGACCTCGTCGCCTACATGGGATTCGAATGGTCGCAAGTGGGACAAACGCCGGCCGAACATTATGGTCACCAAAACGTTTTATTTCACAATACCGGCGAAAAAGATCTTCCCACGCGACCCATTGCCGCCCCGGGACTCATTCAAAATGTATTCGCTCGAGGTTCCGGCTTGTCTTTGCTGACATTGGCGTCCATTCCGATTCGAGACTTCGGCGGTCGCCAACGTTATGCGGATACCGTCAAGTTTTTCCGAGAAACGACGTCCGTGCCGCCGTGCGCCCCGGGCGTGGACGTGCACGCATTGCCGAATGATTGCCGAGAATTCGCCGCCAATCCTGGAGAGCTTTTGGAGAAACTGGCCCAATGGAACATGGATTCCTTGGTCATTCCGCACGGGACGACGTGGGGATTTTATACGCCGCCCGGATACACGTACGACAAGCAAATCAATCCCGCTCAGCGTAATCCCGAAAAACAAAGGCTCCTCGAGATTTTCTCGGGCCACGGCAATTCGGAAGAATATCGCGATTTCAAGGATATCGATTACGACGACAAAGGTCGGGCCTTTTGTCCCGCGGCTACGGAATCGTATGAACCTTGTTGTCAACGGGCCGGAGAAATCATTCGTTCGCGTTGCGGGAACATTCCCGCCGATCAATGCGAAAAACGAGTGGCCGATGCCAAGCAGAAGTACGTGGAAGCGGGCGCCGCCGGGCACCTCAGCGTTCCCGGAGCCGATGTCGAAGATTGGAAAGAATGCGGGCAATGCCGCGATTGTTTTGCTCCGAGTTTCAATTATCGCCCCGGCGGGTCGGCGCAATACATTTTGGCCAAAGGCAACTTCGACAATCCGGAAAAACCCAATCATGCCCGATTTGGCTTCATTGCCTCGAGCGACAATCATTCGGCAAGGCCCGGCACGGGTTACAAAGAATACGCGCGTCACGGCAATACGGAGACAGCCGGCGCATGCAGCGAAGAATGGCGCGATCGACTCTTTACGACGATTCAATCGAAACCCGAAGCTGCCGCCGTCAACCAGGAATTGCTGAACACGCTGCCGCCGTTTCGGTTGGTCGATCTGGAACGCCAAGCCTCGTTTTTCATGACCGGAGGGCTCGTCGCGGTGCATGCCGATACGCGCAATCGCGACGCCATTTGGGAAGCGTTGAAAAAACGCGAAGTGTATGGAACCTCGGGCGATCGCATCTTGCTGTGGTTCGATCGCATCAATGGCCCGAGCGCCCCGGCCACGATGGGATCCGAAGCGAAAATGCACGAGATCCCGCGATTTCGCGTAAAAGCCGCCGGTTCATTCGTGCAATTGCCGGGATGTCCCGATTTCGGCGAAGGAGGCCTCCCCGCTTCCGAAGTGCAACGCTTGTGCATGGGTGAATGTTATCACCCGGGCGATACGCGAAAACAAATCACGCGCATTGAAGTCGTTCGTATTCGTCCGCAAAAAACCGCCGATGAACCGCTGAAGAATCTGATTCAAGATCCGTGGAAGAAAATCGATTGTCCGAAAGACTCCGCAGGTTGTTCGGTCGAATTTGCGGATGAAGACTTCATGACTGCGGGGCGTGAAACGGTGTATTACGTACGCGCCATTCAAGAGCCGTCGCCGGCCGTCAACGGGGATCACCTGCGCTGCAAACACAATGACAAAGGCGAATGCATCGAGCTGAAACCTTGTTATGGCGATTATCGCACGCCCTTCAAAGACGATTGCTTGGGAAACCACGAAGAGCGAGCGTGGTCGTCGCCCATTTATCTCGACTTCGAACCGGCCCCGCTGGGCACCTGACGCATGGCCGAATCCAAGATTCGCGCCGCCTTTTCGAGCACCAAAGTCTTGGCGCTGGGAGCGGTCGTCGGAGCCATCGTTGCGGCCGTGAGCATCCTCAAAAGGCCGCCGACGAATACGCTGCCCGAATATGCCGTTGCTTCCGTGAATGGCGCGTACATCCTGCGCGCCGACTACGATCGGGCGCTCGCGGGCGTGATGGAAGCCATGACCAAAGAAGAAGGCACGAAAGAATCCACGCAATCGTTGAAACAGCGGACGCTCGACCGATTGATTGAAGAAGAATTGCTGGTCCAGCGGGCCATCGAATTGGGATTGCCGGAAAAAGATCCGCAAATGCGGGCCCAATTGAGCGCTCGCGTATTGGAGATGGTCGCCAATGCCCAGGAAGGTGACGATCTTCCGGATGAAAAGACCCTGCGGGCATTTCACGAAAAAGAACCCGGACGATTTCGATTGTCGGGACGATTTCGCGTCGACGTCATCTTTCTTGCGATACCTCGAGACGCCCCCGCAAAACTGGATGCGGAGACATTGCAACGCGCCAAGAAGATTCATAAACGCCTCGCCCAAGGCGAACGATTCGAAGATTTACAGGCCCTTGGATCACCGCTGCTCGTAGCTCCTCCGAATACGCCGCTGCCGGTGACGAAATTGCAAGATTACCTTGGAGCCACGGCGACACGCGCGGCCATTACCCTGGAAGAAGGTGGCGTGAGCGAACCGATTCGCGGTTCGGACGGGTATCGTATTCTGCGGCTCACGGAACGAATCGAAGGCGAAGCGCCGAGTTTCGAGGCTGTGCGCAAAGACGTGGAAAATGCTTATCGCAAACAGCAGGAAGACGCTCGATTGCGGAAATTCTTGGACACGCGTAAACAAGCCTCGACCATCGTGATGGCGCCGGTTCCATGAAACGCGTTTTTCCGGGTGTACTGCTTGCGCTCGTGATCCTCGTGGGTGCGCATGACGTTTACGCGCACGGGCGGAGCACGTCCTACATTACGTGGCGCATGCAGGGCGCGGTGGCGACCGTGCGCGTGAAAATGGCGCTGCTCGAATTGAATGCGCTGGAAACAACGTGGGCGCAGAGCAAACCGCGGGAAGACGCGACGACGGCATTACCGGCGGCCATACGCATCACGGGAGCATCGGGCGGTTGTCGATTGCGAGTGGATTCATTTCACACCCTGGCGGCGGAACACGGCAGTGCGGCATTCGAATGGCAATCCGACTGTGCGGGCGACAATGGCGCGGCCTTCGTCGCCACGCAATTGCGGAGCGATCTGCTCTTCGACATCGTGACGGGGCATCTGGCGCTCGTGCGATTTCACGATGAAGCTCGCGAAATCGATTCGGTGCTCACGGCCGAGCGGCGGGAAGTGGCAGGAGGGCGACACGCTCAAGCAATCGAACCTCGCGAAGACGCTCGAAGGCATCGCCGAGCACGGGGCCGACTGGTTCTACACCGGCCCGCCCGCGGACCAAC
>CAYSYX010000832.1:0-3529 GCA_964435055.1 uncultured Polyangium sp.
GTACAACTCGTTCGCCTCGACGCTCGACGGAATGGCCGGATTCGCCGGTCGCGGATTGCTCCTCCCTGGGGCGCTCGAAAAAATGGAGCACGCGCAAATCTGACCCTCGACAAAGCGGCCGGCACCTTCTTCAAGTGAACTCGCTCGCTTCCACAAAAGTGCCGGGCAGCGTCAAAATCACGCATTTCCCCCTCGACATCCGCCCTCACTTGGGATACTTCGCATGCGAAACTTTCCGGTACGAGGGAATGGCTGATGGCGAACGAGCTTCGATTCGATGGGAAAGTGGCAATCGTCACGGGCGCCGGTAACGGTCTCGGACGATCCCACGCGTTACTTCTGGCCAGTCGCGGTGCCAAAGTCGTCGTCAACGATTTGGGCGGCGGCCGTCATGGCGAAGGCAAAGGTTCCGAAGCTGCCGACAAGGTCGTTGCGGAAATCAAAGCGGCCGGCGGCGAAGCCGTCGCGAACTACAACTCCGTCGAAGACGGCGCCGAAATCGTCAAGACGGCGATCGATGCGTTCGGGCGCATCGACATCCTCATCAACAACGCCGGCATTCTGCGCGACGTGACGTTCCAAAAGATGACCCAAGACGATTGGGACCTCATCTACCGCGTCCACGTCCTCGGCAGCTTCCGCTGCACGCACGCCGCGTGGAACTACATGCGCGAACAAGGTTACGGGCGCATCGTCTTCACGTCCTCCGCTGCGGGCATCTACGGCAACTTCGGCCAAGCCAATTACTCGATGGCCAAACTCGGCATCGTCGGTTTGTCGAGTACGCTCGCGCTCGAAGGCAAAAAGCGCAACATCATCGTCAATACGATCGCGCCGATCGCCGGCTCGCGCATGACCGAGACGGTTCTTCCGCCCGAGCTCATCGAAGCGCTCAAGCCCGAAGCTGTGAGCCCGCTCGTCGCGTACCTCTGCCACGAAAGCAACCAGGACACCGGCGGACTTTATGAAGTCGGCGGCGGTTTCTTCGCCAAACTGCGCTGGGAACGTACGGAAGGAAAAACCGTTCGTTTGGGCAAACCGATCCGTATCGAAGACGTGCAGCGCGATTGGAACAAGATCACGGGCTTCGACAAGGCCACGCACCCGACGGACATCAATCAATCGATGGGTCCGGTCATGACAAACGTCCAGGCCGGCCCGGCCAAAGGCGGCAACGAATTCATCGACCTCGACCAAGCCCTCGGATACGAATACCCGGCCGTTCATTCCAAATACGAAGAGCGCGATCTGGCCATCTACGGCTTGAGCGTCGGTGCTGCGGAAGATCCGCTCGATGACAAGGACTTGCGTCACACGTACGAAATGCACGGGCAGGGGTTTGTCCCGCTCCCGACGTACGGCGTCGTGCCCGCATTGACGGCGCTCATGGACCTCGCCAAACAAGGCAAAACCGCTCCGGGCATGAATTACGGCCTCGATCGATTGCTTCACGGCGAGCAATACATGGAGCTGACGCGACCGCTTCCGCCGGCCGCGAAATTGACTCACAAAGCCAAGGTCAAAGACATCTTCGACAAGGGCAAGAACGCGCTCATCGTCACGGAAATCAAGAGCTACGACGACAGCGGTGAATTGCTCGTCATCAACGAAAGCACGGCGCTCATTCGCGGAGCCGGTGGTTGGGGCGGCGATCGCGGTCCTTCGGCCGACGTGAACGTTCCGCCGGATCGCGCCGCGGACGCGACGATCGAACAAAAGATCCCGGAAAACCAGGCGCTTCTGTATCGCTTGAACGGCGACTGGAATCCGCTCCACGCCGATCCTTCATTCGCTTCGGCGTTTGGTTTCGCCAAACCCATCCTGCATGGCTTGTGCACCTTCGGTTATGCCGCTCGTCACGTGATTCGCAGCTTTGCCGACGGCGACGCGCGCAAGTTCAAGAGCATCAAGGTGCGTTTTGCCGACAGCGTTTTTCCGGGCGAAACGGTCGTCACCGAGATGTGGAAAGAAAGCGACACGCGGATCGTCTTCCGTTGCAAGATCAAGGAGCGCGACAAGGTCGTCATTTCCAACGCCGCCATCGAACTGTGGAAGGAAATTCCGCAACCGAAAGCCAAGGTCGCTCCGGCAGCCGCGGCGGCTCCGGCCCAAGCCGCAGCTCCGGCGGAAGATCCCGCAGGCGACGTGTTCATCGGCATTCGTGATTATGTCGAGAAAAACCCGGCGCTCGTCGACAAGGTCAAAGGCATCTTCCAGTTCGATTTGAAAAACCCGAACGCGACCTGGACGATCGACCTCAAGAATGGCAAAGGCGCGGTCTTCGAAGGCCCGGGCAAAGACAAACCCGATACGACGCTCGAGATTCAATCGTCGGATTGGCTCCTCATGGCCACGGGCGCGGCGGATCCGCAGAAGCTGTACTTCGAACAGAAGCTGAAGATCGGCGGCAATTTGATGTTGTCGCAGAAGCTCAACTTCATGAAGAAGATCGACCCGCAGCAAGCCATGGCGGCGATTGCAGCGCACAAGAAGGCCAAAGGCGGCGCAGTTCCGGCGGCGGCTCCGGCAGCGGCGGCTCCGGCGGGAGATACGCCGGCATCGCTCGCGGCGGACGTGTTCATCGGGATTCGCGATTATGTCGAGAAAAACCCGGCGCTCGTCGACAAGGTCAAGACTGTTTTCCAATTCGATCTCAAGAACCCCGACAGCACGTGGACGATCGATTTGAAGAATGGCAAAGGCGCGGTCTTCGAGGGCAAAGGCGCGGAGAAATCCGACACGCAGCTCGAAATCAGCGTGGGCGATTGGCTGGCGATGGCGTCCGGCAAAGAGGATCCGCAGCAGCTCTACTTCGGTGGAAAACTGAAGATCACGGGCAATTTGATGGCTTCGCAAAAGCTCAACTTCATGAAGAAGATTGATCCCGAGCAAGCCAAGGCGGCCATTGCGGCGCACAAAGGCAAGGCGGCGAGTGCGGCGGCTCCCACGGCCGAAGCTCCGAAAGCAGTGGCGGCGGCTCCGGCGACGTCCGGACCCGGCGCGGCGGCGATCTTCGACGCATTGAAAGAGCGCGTTGCCAAGTCCCCTGAATTGGCCAAAGAAGTGGATGCCGTCGTCGAATTCCGACTCACGGGACCGGACACCGAATGGCACCTCGACTTTGCCGGCGGCAATGCAATCGTGGGTTCGGGTCGAGCGAAAGCACCGAATGCGGTATTGACGATGTCCACGGAAGATTTGGTGGCGCTCGTCAACGGCACGGAGCAAAATGCTCGGCTTTACCAGACGGGGCGTATGCGCGTGGACGGCGACGTCCGCATTGCGGCACATCGGTTGGGCGTTCTGAAGGGTTTGTTGGGACAATCGGCGTAGGCACGAGGAACGTAACATGGCAATTCGTCGAATCATCGTCGCGAGCGGCAAGTGAATCGACGAATTGCCCGAGGAGGCTGAGAAATGGGCAGAAGAGTCAATGTCATCGGCGTCGGGATGGTGAAGTTCCAAAAGCCTGGCGCGAGCGAAGATTACAACGTGATGGCGGCGAAAGCCGCGAAAACGGCCCTGGCTG
>CAYSYX010000833.1:0-3496 GCA_964435055.1 uncultured Polyangium sp.
GTTCTTGGATCCGCGTATCAAGCGTACGATGCTGGGACTCGGCAGCTTTCAGACGGTCGGATTCGGCTTCATGCGACAACTGCACCTGCTTCGTCATGCCCACCTCCAGATGAGACCTTGCGACCTTGGTTTGGTCCACTTGCGGGTCGAACGAGCGGATTGCCTTACCCGAGGCAAGCGCTCATGAGGGTTCGAGGATATCTTGGAACGGTGCTTTCAGGATCCTGTTTTCAGGACGGAGTTCGTCGAGGGGTGTCCAGTATGACGGGGGAGCGACACGTACGCGTTCGTCGGCGCAACGCTTGGACGTTGGTGTTGACGATGGGGGTAGTCGGCACTCTGCTGCCCGCGTGTACCGGCGTTTCGCGGCAACCTGCGACAGTATCGAAAACTACGGTCGGTCGAGCCCAAGCCGTGATTGAAGTGCCCACCGTGGTCATCACGCCCCTCGAGGACGATCAGATTCAGGCGGAGTTCGAACGAGCGAAAGGGTTGCTGTCATCGGGCGAACATCGGGCAGCTGCCGAGCTGTTCGACAAACTTGCCAAGGCTCGTCCGAACTCCCCGGTGGAGCCGCCTTGTTTGTACAACGCGGCCATCGCCTACGAGTCTTACGGTGCGTGGGACGAGTCCCTCGCCCGGTTGCGGGACTTGCTGCGTCGGTTCCCAGGGTTCGCGATGGAGCGCCAGGCGCGTATGCGCATGGGTCGGACGTTGGCGCATGTCGAGCGTTGGAGCGAGTTGGTGTCCGTGATGGACGAGCTTACCAAACGTACGGACCTGGCCTTGCTCGAGACGGTCGAGATGCGCGGGATGCGTGCGTTGGGTCTCGTGGAGCAGGACCTGGTGGATGATGCCTTACGCGAAGTGTCGTTGGCTCGGGACATCATCGAGCGGGAGCGGTTTGGCGAGGCGGGTAAGCCACCGATCGAATTGGCCGTGGTCTGGTTTGCCTTGGGTGAGGTTCGGCGAAAGAAGAGCGAGCAAATCGTCTTTGACCCGCTGCCACCGAACTTTGGCGAGACGTTGGAGCGAAGGTGCCAGGGGCTTCTAGATGCCCAGCGAGCGTACACGGACACCATGCGTAGCTTGGATGCGCGGTGGACGGCCATGGCCGGCTATCGATTGGGGCAGCTTTACCAGGACCTCTACCGCGACGTCATGCGGATTCAGCCGCCGGCCAAAGCGGACACATTACGTAAAAAGCAGCTTTTCGAGGGAGCCATGCGGCTCCGATATCGAGTTTTACTGGAAAAAGGGCTCGACATGATGAACGGTACCGTGCGTATGGCCGACCGTACCGGCGAGTCTTCCGCATGGGTTGGGCGGGCGAAAGAGTCCCAAAGGGCGCTTGAAGCGGCGCTTCAGGATGAAAAAGCCGCGCTGGCGAAAATGCCATTTACCGAGGAAGAACTGCGCGCCGAACTCGAAGCGCTGAAGACGAAGAAGCCGTAATCAATTGAGCTTTGGTTTGCACCCGAAAAATACGTCGATTCGACCACGGTTGTCGAAGTGGGCCATTTCACAAGATGCCGGACACAAGATGATCCTCGTTGGTTGGACAGGATCGTCGTAATACCAGCCGGGGTCTTGTCCGCAATTTAGATTACCCTCGGTCCGCGGGATTTCGGCTTGAACGTCATCTTCGGTGACGTATTTTACAACCACGCGGTCGAGCTCCAGAGGCTCATTGGCGGGGGGATCGGGAATGATGTATTCGCACGCCAAAGCGGAGGCGCGGATGTCGGCCATCTTCTGGGCGAATTGATTGATATTGCCGGTCACGTCGTAAGCTTGGGTCGTGCCGCCGGCGGCGGTGATCTGGTGCAGATTTTCAAGGCTCGCTCCGGCCAAGGCGATCACGTACGTTTCAATGGAGCTCGATGCATAAGCCGATTGTACGACCGTTGCGATTTCTGCAATGACGTTTTGCTGGGCCGGGCAGCTGTTGGGGTCACCGTCGCTGGCGAAAACCACGACGACTTTGTGATTGGGTTGGGCTAGTTGCGCCGCAGACGCAGCCTTGAGCGTGCCTTCAAGTGCTCCGTACATGGGTGTCGAACCACCGTTGGGCAGTTGCGAATCAATCGATTGGACAATGTTTGGAGCATTCTGGGGTAAGGGCCCAAGCGGTACGGCGAGATCTTGATAGTGAGCGGAATTGCAGACAAGGCTGTCAGCCGGCGTGTCGATGGGAAAATAGAGAATTCCCAGGTTGATACCGTCCGAGGCTGGGTCTTGTACGAATTGCTTCAAGGCTGTCGTCGCGCCGGTCCAGTTCGTACCGTACATGCTTCCGGAGCGGTCGAGCAGCACGATGACATCGAGCTGCACGGGTTGGGCTTCGCTCCCGGTTTGCGCGCATGAGTCGAGTTCCTCCCCGGGCATGCCTGTTTCAAACGAAAGGTCATGGTCGTCTACGGTCGCACCGTTGTTCGACGCATCGTCGTCGCCGCCGTCTGGTAACGCGCTATCCGTCCTGGGCGGCTGCATGGAGTCTTCCTTACGCTCGGTTGAGGCAGTGCAGGCCAAATGGGTGGCCAAGACGAGCGACAATCCCAAAGCGCATTGCCTGAAGAAAATGCTTCGTAATATGAAAAACATGGCACCCCCTACCAACATGGAAGAAACGGCTCAATGGCTGCTCGGTGCAAAGCCTGCGGGCAATCGCATCCAAGTCGCACCGAGTCTGCTGCACTTTGATTGATTTCGACGCAGTGGGGGCTGTTCGTGTGTCGAAATAGGTCGATAGGGTGTGGACGTGACGAACCTTTACGGCGCTTCGTGAACGTATTCCGCCAGGGATTTGGTGATCGCGGCGGTTACACTGTCGACATCGCCATTTCCGTCGACGTGAATGATTCGTTCTTTGCCGACGAAGTCCTCGGCCTTCAAGTACGCCCGGGCGAGTCGAGCTTGTAAGTCCGGTTCTTCGTACAAGTCGCTTGCTCCGCCGCGTATTCTACGCCGATGTTCGGCAACTTCGGGGTCGACGTCGATGACGACGGTGATGTCGGGTTGCATTGCATGGCGATTGCATTCCCGAATCCATGAAACGAAGTTTTTTCGCTCGAGTTCATCTTCGATACCGATCGATTGATAAATGATGCTCGACAACTCGTACCGGTCGGAAATGACGACATATCCGTCTCGTAGGTGTGGACAAACTTCGCTTTCCAAGTGATCGATACGATCGGCTGCGAAGAGCAACGTCAAGGTTGATTCTCGATGATGCGACGCCAAGGTCACTCGTTGTTTGAGCATAAGGCGCAACATCGATCCCATCGGACCAGTGCTTGGTTCGCCCGTGACGTGCACGAGTCGTCGGCGTGAACGCAAAAAGGAAGCGTAACGCGCGGCTTGCGTGGTCGTTCCCGCACCGTCGATTCCTTCGAAGACAACAAAAAGGCCGTCGTTACCATCTTCACCGATGCGCATCGTTTTCAACTCCCTGAGTTACGATAGGTGCAGGGTCCTCTCCAAGGACCACGTTGTC
>CAYSYX010000834.1:0-1873 GCA_964435055.1 uncultured Polyangium sp.
TGCGCCGGGTTTTTCCGAACTTGCGCGATTGCTTTTTTCTGCCCGACCTTTTTTCCGCGCAATCGAGCCCGAGCTTGCAACGCCTTGGCTTCTTCGATGGAAATCGTATGCCGCCCGCGCCGCTGCAATGCTCGAATATCGCCCGTATCCCCGTCTTCCGCGTCGAGTTCCGCGCCGGCGACGTCATCGTCGTCGTCCGTCGGTCCCGCCGTATCCATTTCGGTATCCAATGCCGGATCGGCCGTTTCTCCTTCGGCGTCGGTACGCGAAAACAAATCGTACATTCCTTGACTTCTGGCCAGTTCGCTATTCATGGTTTCCCCCTTCACGCTGCTCGTTGGAATTCAGGCAATTGCATCACCCGATTGACGAATTGATTGACCGGTCCAAGCTGCTGTCGCGGAACGCGAATCAATTGCCCATCAGGCGCTTGCACCCACATTCCGCCATCCGGCAATTGACCCATTGCCGGAATCGAATTTCCGCCGAATGGCGAACCCGTTTCGCCTTTTTTCAATTGTTTCGGTGCAGGCAATGGCGGAACCTGCTGTTGCTGCGGTTGCGCTTGTTTGGCCTGTGCCGAGCTTGCCGCATACGCGAGCGCAAACAATGCTCCGCCCGCCGACAACACGGCCGTCGAATACGGATTTCCCCGCTTGCGCAGAATGTATCCAATGACGAGAATACCCAACGGCACGAGCCACCAATGGTCTTTCGCTTCTTTGGTATTCTTCAAATCGTCGAGATTGGCGAGCAATGCGACGACCGCGCCGACGCCGGCCACATAAAGCAATCCGGTGCCGATATTGCGAGCCATTCGGCGACGCCGATATCGCGACAGTTTGCCCCGCGGCACAGCGACCAAACTTCGATCGACACGAACCGTTTTCCCCTTTTTTCTTGCCATGATTTACGTCCTCCGTTGTGGTGTTTCCAGCAAAAACAGCGCAACAAGTCCCATTGCAGCGAGCGGCGCGATCGATAACGACGCCGTTCGCACGAATTGAGTGGCCCCGTCGAATGGACTCGGCAAAGGCCGGCTTTGCGCGGTCGCCAATGCGCGCTGTGTATCCTCGAGCGAATGCAGAATGGACAATTCTGCTTCGTCCAAGGGAAATTGGCGACCTGCAATGCGTTCTCGCTCGACGTGCATTGAAAGAATTTCAATGGCGCGAGCTTGCGTCGAAAGCATTCGCTTCGTGACCTCGTCATTAAAGTTGACCGCATTCACGGCTTCGGCGGCGAGGCTACCGACATAAGCCGCAGCAAGGGCGCACGCAGTTACAAGCAATACGATAGCCACGGCCGGAAGTGCACCAGTTTCCATTGAACCTTGTGCACGCTCCGATTCACGAGTTACGATATCGCTCGTCGTGCGAACGCGTCCGGGCGCGAGCAGCACGAGCGTCCTCGCAATGGCGGAACCTGCGGCATTCCGCTCAGGCGAATTGTACAAATGAGGTCCAAGCTCTCCGAGCGGTACCGGAATTGCCGACAAGGGCGCCATTTGGAGAGAAACGACCAGCAACGCGCGAAAAAGCCGCGCCCGCTTTTTCGCATCCAATTCGAGCCAAGCTTCGCGTTTCGCCACGTCCAGCGCGGCGTGCGTTACGGTGCCCAATTGGCTTTCGATGTGCGTCCACCGATATGCTGATGGCGGCGCATCAGGCGAGTGTTCACTCTCCTTTTGCCACAGATTCCACCACCAAAACGGCAAAATGAAAACAGCCATCGTCGCCCCCTCGGTTTACGTCAGCGCCAAACCCGCGCCGATAAGCGCAAGCATAGGCAAAACCGATTTCTGCGGTTCTTCCGGGCTGCTCGTATGCGACGAATCGTCCTGGTAAGGGACAACGGGCGTATTGGGCGGAGC
>CAYSYX010000834.1:1973-3495 GCA_964435055.1 uncultured Polyangium sp.
ACGGGCGGCCAAGGCACATCTGCCGGCAAGTAAGGAGGTCGCGGAATTTGATCCAGCGAAAACGGCTGCGTTTGTCCGGGATTCGGAGGCGTCGGCATTCCGCCCGGCCCGTACATTGAGGCGGCCTGCTCGGCTTCTTTAATGGCCGACATGGTATCGTTATCGAGCGATCCATCCATTCGCAGTGGTCGAAGCGGGTACTGGCGATTCCACCAAATTTGAAATGATTGAATCGCTTGCACCGTACGTGGGGTCATCGTTGACGTGAAATCGTACGTCGAGCCAAAATCGAGCGGATTGATGGTATTCGGCACGCGACGCCCCCACCTCGCGAGCATAAGCTGCACTTGCAGAATGGCGCCGGGATCCATTGTCGCGTTTTGACCGGCTCCCGGCAATCCGGGATTTGGTGCAGGCGACGGCCCAGAAGGTTGAGCCGGCGATGGCGACGGCTGCTGTGATGGCTGCGCATTTCCCGTCGAAACCGCCAAAGGATGTTCGGGCCAGCTATCGGGCACGCCCAGCTCCTCCCCGGGAAAAAGCGAAGCAAAGTTCCCATTTTTGACCTGTTTTTGCGGATTCGCAGCGCTCAATTCCGCGAACCATTTCGGTCGACTGACAACGCCGAGTTTCTTCGCAATGGCATAAGGCGAATCTCCAGACTGCACGACGTATTTTCGTGCCGTGGTCAATGCGCCCGTTTCGCGATCATACACGAGCCACCCCGGCGGAATGTTCCACACATTCGATACGGCAGGTTTTCCCGGGTTTGCTGCGAGCAGCTCGGCCAGTCGTTCGACTTGCCCCGTCAATTTCTTCGTAATGCCTGCCGGGGTTTCTCCGGGCAATGCGTGGTACGTCCCCGTCGTCGGGTCGACGCCCGACACATCCCGAGCGACATTCACATTTCCGGACGCAAGCCGAAGCAATCGCGGATCAAGGTGTTTCACAGCGGGAACATCGCGCACGAGCGCCTCCATGTATTTCTGCGGTAATGGCGTCACCGACACGTGCCGCACCGGATTCGGGCGAGCGTCAGGTGCCGCAGTTTCGTTGTATTCCTCGTATTCTTCTTCCATTTCGTCGTATGCAGGTTCTTCGTAGTCAACTGGAGCTTCGTATGGTGCGGCAGCGATAGCTTCCCGCGGCATTGCGGCGCGCTGATTGCGAGCTGCCTGAATCATTGCCGGAGGAAACTTCAGATTCGGTTTCGCCGACGCTTGGGCCGGTGTAGACGCAGGCGCTTTGGGCGCAGATGCAGGCGTTCTTGACGATGGTGGTGTTTGCGACGAAGGCGGCGCTTTGGAAGACGGTGGCGCTTTCGACGATTGCGGTGCGAGCTGCGTCGGCAAAGTCCCGGCTGCTCGGCGCCGTTGATATTCGGCGGGCCGATACACACGCATCGAAGCTTCTTCCGCATAAGCATTATTGCCCGTCTTCTGGGTCATTCGATCGCCATCGGCGAGAATCCTCGTTTCATTTTTCGACAAACGCTTTTTCGCCGGTCGCGAAGGCGGTGACT
>CAYSYX010000835.1:0-667 GCA_964435055.1 uncultured Polyangium sp.
GTCCGCAACGCTCGATTGGATGAAAATCACCGGCGGCGCAGCAGCTATGCTTCTGGAAGCTCGTCAGGGCTGGTTGCTCGCCGTGTTGACACCGAACCACAAGGGCGGTGTCGACGCGAGTGTTGTCCTGCTTCAGGCAGCTTCGCCGTCCATGGATCTGCCTGATTTGTTGGCCCATTTGCGAACTCCAGCTATCGAACGAGGAACGTCCGAGGCGCTTGCCAAAGCGCAAAAAGCGCTCGACGACGCAATGCAATGGATTCGCACGACAGTGCTTCCTGATTTGCGGGAACGACTCGCGACGATTCCCCCCATGTTACTTTGGAGCCCTCATGGCCTTGCAGCGGGCGTGCCCTTGGGGACGATATGGAGTGACCTGCCGTCGATATGGACAACGCCGTGCCTTACTCGGCCGCCGCCAACGATGATCCATGCCAAGGATGCACGCCGATCGGCGCTCTTAATATTTGCCGAACCAGCCGAATTGCACCCCATTGTCAATGGTACGGAAACAATGGCCCGAATTGCCCAAACCCTGCATAGTGCCGGCAGCCGCGTTCAGGCGCTCATTGGCTCCACGGTAAAGATTGCACATGGAGTTCCGGGACTTGTCGATGTTGCGCCAACTCCAAACGAAGTAATCCGACGTTTGGCGGATCATCGGCTC
>CAYSYX010000835.1:677-3483 GCA_964435055.1 uncultured Polyangium sp.
ATACAACGACGCTGTCCCGGAAAAGAGCGCATTGGCGCTGATGAGCCCGGAAGGACGAACGGCATTGCTAACGGCTGAAGCTTTGGCGGAGACTCCCGATCTCCTTCGCGACGCGATCGTCGTCTTGCTTTCTTGCGAGACAGGTGCCGCGGGCGAGCTTTCTGCTGCACCGGCAGGACTCGCGGGCGTAATGCTGGCATGTGGTGCCGCAGCGGTGGTCGCACCACTCTGGATCGTAGTCCAAAGCATAGCCTTGAGCGTTGGCGAGCAGCTCGTTGAAGACATTGCCTATGGATACGAACTCGGAAAAGCCGTACAATGTGCACGAGATCGCGCACAACTCAATGCGAACGCGTTTCAAGAAGGGCCATTTGTCTTATGGACAGGATAATCGGAGAGCGTCACGCTTAGCGCCGCGGCTCCAATCCTGGCACGGGGACGAGTTCTCCCGCCGTTACGAGGTCGTCAAACTGCTTCGACAGGGCAGATGCAAGGAGGCGATCCTCGAGGAGAACACCCGCCTCGATGTTGTCCGCTTGCGCGGCCATCGATGTATTTGCGGAGGTCACGAGCGCAATTTCATTATCGATAATGACGCACTTCGCGTGCAGACTAATCGAGTCATTCTGCATCGTCCTGGGATCGTGAAATACCTCGGGAAAGCGGGGCCCGGGCCATTGAGAGGTACGAAAACGCTCTGCGAAATGGGCCTCATAGTCTGCGCGTGTTCTCGGACCAACCCGATTGTGGTCGCCGACGGTGAGATCAAAAAACATTCGCACTCGTAATGTTGGAATTTCAGCCATCCGTGCCGCAAGCGGAGCAAAAAGCTTCGCGCCACTGCTAAGATTATAACTCGATACGAGTACCGAGCGTTTGGCGCGCTGAAACAGCTCGCCCACGACGACCTTGGTATCGCGGGACGACGCAGCAAAACGTTCCGGTCCAGTCCATACAAGCTCAACCTTCGGCGCACGAGCAGCCACCGTGGCTCGTTCCGCAACGATGAGCCGAAGCACACGGGCCAGTGCAATCTCACCACCAACCAACTGCCTCAAATCCTCGAGCGATTTAGACACATCTGCCGAGGTCGTGAACGTCCGCAGATTGAACTTCGACAACCGACCACGCACGTGCCCCGCTTCGAGCGCCTCGGCAAGCTGCAGAAGCGTCTCACTGGGAATGCGAAGCGCATCCATTACGCATCCTCGAAGAAGGCAACCCCAAGATTTTCGACCGTATTCACCACCAACGATCGATCGAGCATTTCATTCGACCATTCACACGACGGCTCCGAAATGAGCACACATCCATGGCATGCAGCGCCATGGAGAAAACGCTCTTCGTGCGCATGATCGGGGTGATGTTGGGCGCACACGGGATCATTCGAGCAAAGCCGGCCCAATTCAAGCGCGGCGTTGAGGTGATGCGCGAGCTTTTTACCCACCTGGACGAGGCCTCCAAGTGTTCCTTCGGCATCCGGCGTGCCCGTGAACAGCAAAATGCCACAACGATCGCCGTCGAGGTAAATGCGCTCGCGAATCGAACTCGCGGCATACCCGCATTCCAACGAAACGGCCGTGAGAAGTAGATGCGAGAGCGAATGAAGCATCACGTACGTCACGCCGGGAAAACGCGCATTCGTCGCCTGACGACGCTTTTTCCAAGCGTCGAACCCTGCCTCGAGCTTACGTTTACGTTCGTCCACGGCCGGGCGATCCCGCCACTTGGCAACAGCCACGGGATCGAGCGCAACAAAAATTCCCTCGCCGCGATTTTCTACCGCGGGGAGCCAGGTAACCTCACGTGCAAGTGGCGCTGTCCGCACGCCGAGCGACAACTCATAATCCACATCTCGCGCGGGCGCCTCGAATCGCGTAAAACCAAGCTGCACGATGACTTCACGCAATCGATGCACCAGGACAACCCGCGACACATGCTGCATGGGACCACGTCGTTCAGGATCGAGCCATAACGCGTGCGCAAAAAAGTCCTGCTTTTCAGGAGTATCTTCGCCTGCCGATTCCGATACGGTCAGGAATGTATCCAGCTCGGCCTGCTTGATACCGCGGCGCTCTTCAACAACTCCAGATTGGCGACGCCGAACTTCGGCCCACAATTCCTGGGGCGTGAATCGGTCTCGCAAGTGTTTGTACTTATTCTTCTTGAGCTCATGCGCCACATCGTCCGGCGATTCGGCTGCCTCCAAATCGCCCCACGCTTGATCGACAGCCTCGCGAAGCGCTTGCTTGTTCGGGTCTCCGGGAATGGATATCGCGCTGATGTTTTGCGGAAAATACGCATTCGTTGCCGACCGCACGAGCAATCTATTTCGATGGGGTTTGCCCTTTTCGCCGACGCATGTCGGTGGTTCCGAGGGGCCAAGCGCTGCATTGCCGAGCCACGGCATGCCGCCTCGGCATTCGCCAAGCGCCGAATGTTCACCCTTTTGCGTGGCATCCACAAGCGGCCGG
Organism: uncultured Polyangium sp.; assembly: GCA_964435055.1. Classification (GTDB taxonomy): domain Bacteria; phylum Myxococcota_A; class Polyangia; order Polyangiales; family Polyangiaceae; genus Polyangium. The sequence continues at coordinate 3,152 of CAYSYX010000835.1, forward strand.
CTCATTTTGCAGGCACACCGTACGAAAATGTCCGCCAAGTCTCCGTTTGTCCCTCGTTCGTCCAGGAACAGTTCTCGCCTACAATCCGTGGGCCCACCATGGGCAAACGTTATCCAATCGATATCGCTGATATGGCCATTGGGACATGCCTGCACAAAGCGAATGGGCACGACAGCACCGTATTCGCCCCGCTCAATCGTTCGCTGATGGAGCAACCTGCGCGACCGAAAGCCGCGTTCTCCGACCCAAGCATCGTCGCGCTGTTCAATGAACCATTCTGGAAATTCGAATGCCGCAATGCCGCGGGATGGTGCCTCGGGATTATCAGGGGT
>CAYSYX010000836.1:0-3472 GCA_964435055.1 uncultured Polyangium sp.
ACGTATGACCGCCGTTGAGCAAAAGTTGGGTGTACGCTTGAAACATCATCGACGCCCAGACTTCGCCCGAATTGTGCACTTCCCAGTTATCCGGAAACGATGCATTTTGCGGGGTCGCCGGTAACGCGACGCCGTTCGTGACGTGTTTGAACGTCAACGCATTTTTGGAAAAATCGCGCGAGTACGCGAAGCGTCGAATGCCGAAATACGCGCTGTCACCGAACGCATCGGCCGCATAAATGGCCGCGGCAAAGGTGCCCGAAGCGAAATTGTCGCCATTGCGCAACGTCATCAGCAGCGCATTGAAGTCCCCCCAGCCTTCGCTCTCGCCTCCACATTGGCTGCATTGATATTGATTCGGTGCCGAGCCGCAAAAAAGGGTTGGACAATCCGTCACGAGCCGATGGTGGAGGTAATGCCCCCATTCATGGGCCACGATTTGATTGTCGAGCGTCCCATCGCGATTGATACTTTGCGGATTGGCCGCCATGGTGACCGTCAACGATTGACTTTGCAATTGTGTTTTGAGCAAATCGCCGTCGGATTGATAAATTCCCAAGGATCCAATCGTAACGCCCGCGGTATTCGGATCTTCGCCCATGGCGGGTAACCCGGCCGCCGTATTGTTCGCGATGAGGACACCGACGGCGCCGGCTTGTTGCGCTTTGAGCACTTTCGATTCGAATGTACACGTGCCGCGATTGACCAGGACAACCTTGCCCGTCACGTTGTTCGTGATGGCTTCGCAAGCGTCATTGAAATCGGGCCCGGTGCTGTCGTTGCCCAAGATCAATTGCGCGGTCGTCGAAAAAGGATTCGGTCCGAACGCCGCGGGCTTGTTGTTCATCGTCACATTCAATGGCTGGACGCTCAGGCTGCCTTTGAAGGCGCCGGTGAATACGTACATCTGCATGCGCGGGGACGAACCATCCGCCGGCGTACTCATATTGGCATTGTCCGTTCCGCTGTAATCCTGAGCTTCAGCGCGAAGCGGATCACCTTGAGCGCCACCGCGACCGAAGTTGGCGGATTGCGCATTGCCTGCGCCTTCGTTGAAGCCGGAGTCATAAAAATAATCGTGCAGCCAATTGTTCAGGTAAAACAGCGAAGTGACCGAAGCTTTGATCTGGGTGGAGGAAGCATTGGGAGCGGCAGCGGTATCGTACGCGTAATCGAAGGTATTGGGCGACGTCGTATTGGCGCGTAAGTCACCCGCGGAAAAACCATCGCCGCCTACGAGGTCCGCGTACGCATCGACATTGTTGCCCAAGGTCTCGGATGCAAAACCCGACAACCAAGGATCGAAGTTACCTTGCGGATTCGTATTGAATCCATCCATCGAAATCAGCGTCGGGGCAATGAACGCGGGAGAAGCTCCATTGGGAAAACCGGTCGGATGCGGCGTCCAATCAGCGATGGGACCGTCGAGGGGCGTATTCGGCGGGGCGGCGTCGGCCCAAACCTTGTATTGAAATGCAGCGTCGTTGGTCAGGTGATTGCGTTCGAGAAGTTCGCCGTTTTCTGCGGAAACAACGTACCCCCAAAGATCGGCGCTCGATGTTCCCGGCGTTTGCACGTCCAATTCGAGGTAATACGCGGGCATGAGCCGATCCGGCAGCGCATAAAGCACTTGCTTGACTCGGGCGGAGCGGGCGAAACGCAAGCCGAGACCATTCTCGCGACCATCCGATTGCAGATCGAACCTGAGATACCCGTTTTCGTCGCGGTCCGATTCGACCAAATCCAATCGTGAAACCGGACTCGAGGCATGTTCCGTGCAGGCTCGAGCGACGGCTCCATCGGCGGGAAAAACAAAGACATGCGGCGCGCCTCCGTGGAGAGTCGATATGGCGTCGCCGCGTAAATGACCGCCGGCGGCGATGACATCGCCTTGCCGATCGAGCAGCACCTTGAGTTCGTTGTGCCAAACTTCGATCCCGTCCACTTTTTGCGCGAATACGACGATGATGCCTCCGCGCCCGGTGTCGTGGATATGGCGAATGTAGGCCGCGTCGACGGTGCGATTCGACAAACCATATTGCGCCATGTTTTTCGTAACGAACTCGCGAGCTATTTCCTCGGCGGGTCGGTTCATGCTCCGCGACGAAAACGCCGCGGACTCCGGCGGAGCGACCCACAAGAACGCGGGAACACCTCGTTTTGGGTCCCGCGAAGCGACGGCACCGGCGGGTGAATCGGCGAAGTTCGGAACGCCGGACAGGGCGCCTGCGTCCATTGCGCGATGAATATTGCTCAGAGGAGCGGCGTCGGCGGCGGAGGATCCGGCAAACGCAAGAACGAGCGGGAGCAAGCGAAAATGGCGCTTCATGACGTTCACGAACTCCAAACGAAGGATGAGCTGTCGATGGTACAGCAAAGTGGGCGCGCGAGTAAAGCGAAACTTTCCTTGGATGAGGCTTGAATCGGGGTGGCGATATCGACGGGCGGTATGGCTGCTGAAGAATGGCTCATGGTCGTCGGTAGAGGGACAAACCGCATCGCGGACATCGATGCGCGATGTTTTTCTTGACAGTCGAGGATCTCCGCGCCAAACGGGTTCCGGTCATGGCAAACTCGACGCCCCCCGAAAACGTTTCTCCGGGACAGCCTCCCGAGCTCTCACCGGAAAAGCAGCTGGGCACCCTGCACGACTCGTACATCTATCGAGTGCTTGGGGATCCCGAGAAAGCAGCGGCGTTGATCCGGGACATCATGGGCGACGAGGTCGCCAAGGTGATCGACTGGACGAACTTCAAGCAGGATCCGACGCGGTACGTCGACAAAAACCTGGCAAATCATTTCGGCGACTTGGTGTTTGGCACGACGCTACGAGGCAAACCGATCCGAATTCGTTTTTTGATTGAACATTCGAGTTACGACAAACCGTACGAACTGCTGCAAGCGTTGCGCTACCAGGTGCTGCAATGGGAGAAGGATCTGAGCGAAAACAAGGACTTGCTCGACGAACCGCGACGATTGATTCCGATGCTCACGATCGTCCTGCATCACAGCGAAAAGGGTTGGCGAGGCCGGCTGCGGTTCATGGACTACTTTGGGTTTGACGAAGAACAGAAGGCGCTGCTGGGCCGCTACGTCGTGGATTTCGAGGTTGTCCTGGATGACTTCAGCAAAGCGAGTACCGAGGCGTTGTTGCAGCGACGAGTGCCGCCGGACGTGCTGATCATGTTGTTTGCGTTGCGCCATGCGCGCAAAGGCCGGGAGATTCTGGACGAGTTGCCCAAACTGCGGGCGACGCTGATGCATATTTTGACGCTGCCCAACGGAAAGCTTGTGCTCGGCCTGTTCATGGTGTACATCACGCGTGTCGCAAAGGTTTTGGAGGCTCAAGTGCGTACGGCGTTGCAGGACCTCATCGAGTCACGGTTGGATCCCGAAATGGTCGCGTTGTGGACGCAGTTCGATGCGGGCGAAAAGAAGGGCCGCAAAGAGGGGCGCAAAGAGGGGCGCAAAG
>CAYSYX010000837.1:0-3452 GCA_964435055.1 uncultured Polyangium sp.
GTTGACGCATACGTCGCAGGTGTGTTTGCTGGGTAATGTGCAAGTGTCGACGCAAGCGTTGAAGGCGCTGCTGGATCGGGCGATTCCGGTGGCGTTTTTTACGACGGGCGGGTATTACCTGGGACGCGCGTGTGGGTATTCGTCGAAAAATGTGGAGCTGCGGATGGCGCAATATGGAGCGGCTCGAGAGCCGGCGTTCTGTTTGCGGTTTGCCCGCAGTGTGGTGGCGGCGAAAATTCGTAATGGGCGGACGATGCTGCGGAGAAATCATGAAGGCGTGGAAGCTTCGGTGTTGTCGGAATTGGAGCAGCTGGCGAAAAAGGCAGAAGCGGCCGAAGAAACCGAGTCGCTTTTGGGGATCGAAGGGACGGCGGCGCGGGTGTATTTCTCGGCGTTTGCGGGGATGATCAAGGGGACGTCGGAGATCAAAGAGACGTTCGATTGGGCGGGGCGGAATCGACGGCCTCCGAAAGATCCGCTGAATGCGTTGTTGTCGTTTGCGTATGCGCTCTTGTCGAAAGAATACGCATTGACGCTGGAAGCGGTGGGGCTCGATCCGATGCTGGGATATTATCACCGGCCGCGTTTTGGTCGTCCGGCGTTGGCGCTGGATTTGATGGAAGAAATGCGGCCGATCGTCGCGGATTCGACGGTGATTTCGGCGATCAACAATGGGGTGGTGGGGCCGGATGATTTCATTCGGGCGGCGGGATCGGTGGCGATTCATCCGGAAGCGCGAAAACGCTTCATCGTGGCGTACGAGCGCAGGATGGATCAATTGGTGACGCATCCGATCTTCGGGTATCGGTTGAGTTATCGGCGGCTCTTGGAGGTGCAAGGGCGGCTTTTGAGTCGGGTGCTGCTGGGGGAAATCGAGCAATATCCGCCATTTCGGACGCGTTGAGGTGAAGCGATGCGACAAACGTATATCGTGAGTTACGACGTGGGATGTCCAAAACGTTGGCGGAGTGTGTACAAGACGATGCGCGGTTATGGGGACGCGCTTCATTATTCGGTATTTCGTTGTGATTTGACGAAACGCGAAATGGTGGAGCTGCGGGAGAAATTGCGGGGGATGATTCATCATACGGAAGACCGGGTGCTCTTTGTGGATGTGGGGCCGGCGGCGACGCGGGGAAAAATTGCGTTATGGTCGATGGGTCGGACGTATGTGGCGCCGGATGATGTGGCGGTGGTGGTGTAATGGAGGGGTGATGGGCATCGGGGATGTTTTTCAAAGGGTGGTGCGGCAAGCGGAAGAACGGCGCGCGGCACATGAGCGGGATTTGGCGAATGCGAGGCAATTGCAATGGCAACGGGCGCTGGTTTTGCGATTGCTGGGGCGGCGTTTTGGGGAATTGCCGGAGGAGGTGATTCGGGTGGTGGAATCGGCGGGGGCGGAGGAATTGGATCGTTATGCGGACAGGTTGGTGGTGGCAAAGGAGGTGAGGGAGGTGGTGGAGGTGGTGGATCAGTGAATGAGGCGCGAGTCTGGGTTTGTCCGCCCGAGAAAGGTCTGTGGGGCTGTTCGCCCGGGAGGGTTTGATGATGCGGCGTCGCGGCACCCCGAACTCGCCCGCTCCGCGGGCTCAAACAGTGGGGCGTTGCGACCAGGCAAGGCTGGTCTCGAAGGAAGGAGGATGCGGTTCTTTCTGAAATCGAGTTTATCGTCCAACGGGTGCGAATCCCGTCCGGCCAGGACTGAGCCCAGTCAGGTCGGTAGCAAGTCTTGCAGCGCGGCCGGTAACGACCGCGTTGATGCGTAGGTATGCGACACGGTGAGCCGCGGCGTGCCAGCCACGAAATTGTTATGATTCCGGGTGCCCAAGGAGTGTCCCTTCCGGAAGGCCATGGCATGGCGCTCGCAAAAAAACGGGCGAGAGCGACATGCACCCGGCGGAGTCGTTGGCCGCGGCGCGAGTGAAGAGGACGATCCAGAAACCTGGGAGACCCTGCCTCCGTCCACGAGTATGACCCGGCCAAACGGGGAGCCGGTAAAACCCATCCCCACGCGCAATGCGGACAAACGGATGCGTCTGCAAAGCAAGCCGGGCCAAGGAGCCCCGCAGCGAAACGCGGCATTCGTCTCGCGGTAGGCCAAGAGCGAGGGATGACCATAGCTTGCGGCTGAAGGAGAGTAGGGAGTCGGAGGGCCCAATAAGAGCGACGAAATCGGGTAACGAGTGGCATCGGAGCCGATGGAGCAAAGAGGGCCCGTGTCAGTGGCGAACTTCAGGAGGGAAACATGAGCGCTGCACAGACGGCGAAAAGCATGTCACCGGGACTGTTGAAGGTAGCGGAGAGAGCGAAGCGCGATCCGCATAGTCAATTCTTCTCGCTGGCGCATCTCATTGACGAGAGCGCGCTCGACCGAGCGTTCAGCCGAATTCGCAAGAATGCGGCAGTAGGGGTGGATGGCATCACGAAAGAGCAATACGGCAGAGAGCTTTCGAGCAATCTGCACACATTGCATGAGCGGATGAAAGCGATGATGTATAGGCATCAACCAATCCGCAGGGTGCACATTCCAAAAGGCGAAGGGAAAACAAGGCCGATAGGCATCTCGTCGATGGAAGACAAGATTGTCCAGGAGGCATTGCGGGAGATCATCGAGGTCGTTTACGAGCCGGTGTTTCTCGACAATTCCCATGGCTTTCGACCTGGGCGCAGCGCGCACGATGCGTTACGTGCGCTCAATGGCCCGCTCGTGCGAGGAGAAATTCGGTTTGTCCTGGAGGCAGACATCCAGTCCTTCTTCGACAGCATAGACCGCAAGATGCTGATGGAGATGCTTCAGGAGCGGATAGCCGATGGGAATTTAATGCGTCTCATTGGCAAGTGTTTGCACGTGGGAGTCCTTGAAGGCGTGGAAATATCCAGGCCCGAATTGGGGACGGTGCAAGGCTCGGTTTTATCGCCGATTCTCGGCAATGTGTATCTCCACCACGTCCTCGACACGTGGTACGAGCGGGCAGTCAAACCGCGAATGCGGGGTCGTACGACGCTCGTACGTTATGCCGACGACTTCGTGATCGGTTTCGAGGATGAAGACGACGCGAAGAAAGTGATGGAGGTACTGGGTCGACGTTTCGAGCAATATGGACTGAAACTGCATCCAGAAAAGACCCGGCTTCTACGGTTTCACCGGCCAAACCAACGGCAGGAAAACGGCGGGAAGATGGCAACCTTCGACTTCCTCGGCTTCACGCTGTACTGGCGGAGGACGAGGGCGGGACGATGGATGCCTGCATTCAAGACGCGCAAGGCGAGGCTCGCGCGGGCCATCGAGGCAGCGGACGAATGGTGTCGACGCCATCGACACAAATTCGTGAAAGAGCAACACGCCATGCTCAAGAGAAAACTCGTTGGGCACTACAACTACTTCGGCGTGAACGGCAACCTACGAAGTCTGGCGATATTGATGCACAAGGTGCAGCAGAGCTGGCGCAGGT
>CAYSYX010000838.1:0-2341 GCA_964435055.1 uncultured Polyangium sp.
AAGATGGCTTGAGAGTCGAAAATGAGCAACAGGCGACTCGTTCGCCAAGTTATTGACGTCAAATCGTGTCGTTGGAGAAGGAATAGCTGCGAAGGCGACGCGAGGGGCGGGGAGAAGGGACCGGTTTGACGCCGGTCCCCTGGGAAAACATCACTTCCCTTGGCGGTAGGTGGTCCATTGCGCAGCCATGCGGCTGCTTTGGCCCGGAGAGAACTCGAACATGCAGTAATCGTCCGTGTAGTCCATGAAATTGGTGATCGGGTCATTTCCGGGATACGTCGATTGCGTGCACGAATTGCGACCCGTGGGGCATCCGTAAGCCGCCGACTTTTCCGTCGGTGTATCGCTCACGCTGTCGCCCGTCTTGTTACATCCACCTTGGAAGGTGTGGTAAAGGCCGAGCCAATGCCCGATTTCGTGCGTCGCCGTGTCGCCTTCGTTGTACGGGGCCGCCGACCCACCGGGAAGCGACGAATGCAACAGAACGACGCCGTCCAGCGAAGGCGATGACTTGTAGCTCGAGGGGAACGTTGCATAACCGAGAATGCCGTTGCTCGGATTGCACGACCAGATATTGAGGTCGTCGGCCGTGCCTTTGCGCGTTGCCGATTTCATGGCCGATTCGCTGGTACCGTAACAGCCGTTGAACCAGGTCGTATTGGTGGTGCGGTCGGTCGAGACAAGGCTGAATTGGAAGCCCTTTCCGGCGTAAGCGGCATTGAGCACGGCGATCTGATCATTGATCATTTGCGCTGAAATATCGCCATTGGCAGCTCCGGTGCCTTTGTTGATCACGTGCCAATACACGTTGATCGTAATGTCCGGGCCGGCATTGAAATTGTCTTTCCAAGGAGCAAGTGCCGCAAATTCGGCTTCGAGCGTTTCGACCTCGGCGTCCGTGAATTCACGCGTGCCGCATGTACGTACGACCGGCGCCGCGGACGTCGTTTCGCTCCCGACTCCCACGCCTTCGCCCACGTCCGTAGAATCGACGCTGCAGCCGACACCCAGTGCTGTCGCTGCCGTGAACAGACCACCAAGTACAACCCAATGCTGAAGCTTGTGCATGCGGCTCTCCTCCTCCTACGTTGCAAATCAAGTGACGACTCGCAGAGTATTCGTTACGGATTCAAACCATCAAGCAGAAATGCGCAAACTTTCCATGCTCCACGTGAATCGTTCAATGTTGAACGATCTCAAATCAACCCTGACGGAAGATTCTGGTGCTTCCGCTGTAAATGATTGCATCGATTAAATTATCCTTGCTCACCAGCTGAAGCTCGGGCACGGCGGTGTCCACTTCGACAAACCCACCCGGGTCGGAAAAACCGCACGCTTCGGAGGCGACTTTCGTGCCCATGAGCAACAGCTCTTCGGCGGGCGTTCGTTCGTCCGAGCGAACTGCCAATCGCCGCCCGGTTCGAAGACGTTCACCCAGCTCGATACACCGCAAATCTTCGAGAGGATCGGTCATGACGTGACTGTCGACACCGGGACACAAGCGAACGTTTGCCGCGCGTAATGCGCTCACATTGGGCAACCCATCACCCAGATCCCGCTCCGTCGTCCCACAAATGCAAGCAATGGCGCGGGCCTGCCCCAAGAGCGTTGCTTCGTGCGCTTCGAGGTGGGTGGCATGGACCGCGACAAACTTGGGCCCGAGCGCTCCTTCGTCGGCCAAAAGCTCCACCGGCCGGCGTTTCGTTTCGTTCAAACACGCGGTGATCTCGGCCGGTTGTTCGGCGACGTGGGCGTGAAAAACCATGTCCTTCGCCGCCGCGAACGCCGCGATTTGCTTCCAATACGCCGGCGGCACCGCTCGAACGCTATGCGCAGCCACGCCGATACGCACGCCGTCATCGTCAGCCCATCGTTTTTCCAGACGCTCGATGTCCGCAAAGGACGTCTCGAGGTTTGGATCGCAAAACCTTCGTTGCGCGCCCTCGGGTTCGCGTCCCGCACCCGCTCGCGCGTAGATCACGCGAAAAAGACCAATACGCAGATTCTCCGCTCGCGCCGCCCGAATGACTTGATCGGCCATGATGGTCCGATCGTCATGAGGTGTGCCTCCGGATTGATGATGAACGTAATGAAATTCGCCGACCGTTCGCACTCCGGCGAGATACAATTCCCGATATGCAACACGCGAAATCTCGTAAATGCTCTTCGGCGTGAGCGAATCGGCGAGCGTATACATGGCCGTCCGCCACGACCAAAAATCATCCGTCGTCGCACCCGAGGCGCGTTGCGCGTCGCCCCGCATGGCGCGTTGAAATGCGTGGGAATGGGCGGTGGCCAGGGCCGGTAAGCTGAGTTTGTCCGTCATGATTCGATGTCCGGC
>CAYSYX010000838.1:2351-3452 GCA_964435055.1 uncultured Polyangium sp.
CAGGGGTTGCCTAAAATCCCCAATTGAGTTTGGGTCGCTCAGGGGGCTTCGCATTCGGCATTACATGAAATGTTGCGCGAGCGAGCTGAGGCAATACGCCGCAAGCCTGTTCGCCGAGGTTGTTGGTTTCGTCGGGATCGGAGCGCAAATCGAAGCAATGAAATTCACCGTCCCATTCGCGCGCTTGCACTTTGAGTGGTCCTTGCATCATGCCCCAATTGCGAAATTCGCAACCCCACACGCCGGTGCAGTTCGACAACGGAAGCGCCTGCAAGGTTCGTTCGGGCCGCGTGAGCGGATGTCCCGGCATGCGGCGACGAAAAGGCACCATCGCCGGTTCGTCCCACAATCCCATCAAATCGAGCAACGTCGGGCCGAGGTCGAGATGGTAAACGTATTCATTTTCCGCACTTCGAATCGAAGCTTCTTCTTCGGGGCTCAAAGTATTCGGCGGAGCGTCGATCCACGTCGGAACGCGAATCTCCTCTTCATAAAGCGAGCTGGTATGGCCGATTTGCCAATGATCACGAAATCCTTCCCCGTGATCCGACGTGTACACGATAACCGTGCGCTCTCCTTTTTCCTGAGAACGCACGTGGGTCAACAGTCGTCCCACCGCGATATCGGATAAGTACACGACGTTTTTGTAATGATTGAAAAACGGCGTGTTGTCATTGGGGTTCGTGCTGAACTTCGACGGTTGAAATGGCGCATGCTCGGCGTCGTACACATAAGGAAAGTGCACGTTCGAATAATGCACGACCGCAAAAAACGGTTCTTCGAGTTTGTCCCAATCGCGAATGACGCGATCGGTGAGCAATCGATCATAAGCGCCTGCGTCGAGATCCGCCATGGAGTCGAGGTGTGGACCAATGGCAAAATGCCGGGCCGGGATGTCTTGCATGTACAGCCGCGCATTGCCGAACATGAGGTTCTGGCTGGTCCAATAAGCCGTATCCCAGCCTGCCGCAGCCGCGTAATCCCACAATAGCGGCACCGAATGCAGCAGTTCCCGTGGTTCCGTGGGCAATAACCCCGACAGAATATTCGATAATGAAACCGCCGTCGTCGAATCGTGGGCATGCATTTCGAGCAGCGGTA
>CAYSYX010000839.1:0-3434 GCA_964435055.1 uncultured Polyangium sp.
ACGTACACTTCGTCGATGTATTTGCTTCCTCCGTGTCGCGGTATCTGCCTCAACCGACCCGCCGCCTCGCGCAAATCGCTCATGGTTGCTCCTTGTTAGCTCTAGAATGTCTCTTGGTTGTCTTGTCGCGAACGGTACAGTTCGGCGATTGTCGAATCGCTTCTTTGCACTTCCGGCAATAGTGATTTCTTGTTGCCTTCGTGTTTGCATGAGCGGCAGCGTGCGAACTGATGCCAGTGATAGGTGACGAACTCAACGTCATCGCAGCCGCATTTCGAGCAAACTGCTTTCTTGTCGATGATATGGTCCATCACCCACGCCCTAGCGAACGCTCTGGCGCTCTGCTCGTAGCTCATTACAAATCTCGCCGGGATTACATGCCTCTCCACCTTCGCCCCCTCGCCGTTCTTTTCATTCGTCGTCATCGAGATAAATCCCCCATATCGTAGGCTGGTCGGTTAGTTGTTCATGCGTTATCAAAAGCTGCGGAAGATCGAAGTCTATTGACGGCCCACACTCGCAAGTCGTGTCGAGCGTATGTAAGTCAAACTCGGCGATTGGCACGACGTTGACGCTCATTGCTTCTTGGCTGCACGCTCGGCGTTTATCGCGCGCATTCCAAGCTCTTGCACTCGCTGGTACGGCTTGAGCGGAATATCCTCGTCGCCCATTTTGAACGTCTTGGAAACGCCAAACTTGCTGAGGACTTCATCTACGCCTTCGTATCTGATTCGCGCTCGATTTTCTTCATCGTAAAGCCGCTCCCAGAAGTCGCGGTCCTTGGTCATTTGTTCCAATGCAGAATCAACGGGAGCGGCTTTCGCTGTATCGCCGCAGTCTCGGCACGGCGTTCCTGGGATTCACTTCTTGACTTCCACCTTCGCCTCGCCGGGAATCGGCTGTGGCAACTCGTTGCCTTGCAACATGCCGTTCTCTCGCATGTATTCGGTGACTTCATCAAACTCCTTGGCAGGAATGCCCGCTTCAATGTCGGCGGCAGCACGGAACGCTTCTGTGACGGTTGGCAACTCGTTGCCGTCCAACTCGTACTTCACCGCGAACACTTCCGGCTTGCACGCATAAAACTCGCCATGCGTTCCCTTGATAATCCAATCGCCGGGAGTAGCGATCATTTGACCCTCAAGCGTCTTGATTCCAAACTGCTGCGGGTCGTGTTCGCTCGGCCCACGGTAGCCGAGATTCGCGGACTTTGGGCTGTCTCCGTCCATCCACTCGTAGATTGCATCGAACGACGACTTCGTGCCGTCGTAGTGGATTGCTTCGATCACGCATGGCTTGCTGCGGTACTTTGCAACTACGGGAGTTGTTTCCACAATCGGCTGACACGACTGCATCAGAGCCTCAATCGCAGTCTCCGGCTTGGCCGGTGGGGTGGCTGCGTCCTTCTGGGCGTTGCGGGCTGCACGACGCACTTCATAGCAGATGGTTCGCGTGGCATCTTCCAGCACGTTCTTGACGATTTCCCTGAGATCGCTGGTGCGCGATTCAACGTCATTTTCCGGCGGCACATCCCGCTCCGCTGCGGTGGGCTGCGGTGAACACTCATCGCATGTGCAAACCCCCTTCGGAACGAGCCCATGATTGATGCCGCGCGGATTGTTGCACGGGCAACCGTCGCTCATCCAAGCGTTCTCGGCCTTGAGCGGTTGATTGCAGCCACGGCAAACCGGATGGGCAGGTGTTACTTCCGGCACGAATTCAACTTGTGAAGAGTTCAGCAACATGCACCACGCTCCGGTTGGCGACTTGATATACAAACCGCCCGTCGGGCTGACCTCTTCGACCTTCATGTGTAGGGGTGGATTTGAGCCGATCACTTTCACCGTATCCCCGACCGCCGCGAGCTTCGAGCAGGCGTAGCGGGGGGCGGGTTGTGATGGTGCGGCGGGCGTGTATTGGGAAACGATGTCCCAGTCGTGGATTATACCCTGTCGCACATACTCACCATCAATGCAAAAGCTGTGGCGGCTTATGGTGTTTAGCAGATACACGGGCTGCGTGTTGCCGCAACTTCGATCTAGCGAATCCAACGTCCATTCTGTGCCATCGCGGCTAACAAACACATCGCCTGTGCGGGTGAAGTCGGGTGTGTAGTGCTCGGTCATTGGTTCACCTATTTATTGACAAAGAAAAAGCATCCAACTTCCCACGCCGTCAGGCCCAATGCCTGCATCCTGAACTCGTCGGCGGCATCCATCGTGTGCAAGTACGTCGTAATGTCGACCACGGCGGACTCCAGCGAGCGGCAGCAAAACCACGATGCGAACATCGCACCTACCCAAATGTGGGCAAGGTCCTTGAAAATGTCCGCTCCCAACTCGGACATGGACGGAACGAAGATGCGAAAAATCGCAATCACAAACGACACGATGAAGGTGAATCCCATAACCCGGTCCTTTCTATTCAAGACGATCTTCACAAACGCAAGAATCAATGGCCCACGCCAGCGGAACCCACAGCGGCATCGTGACCAGCAACAAGAATCGGTATGCGGTGATCATTCAAAGTACCCCCTGCGAATCGCTTCGTTGCTTCGCATCGTTTCGTGTTCGAGCACCTTGAGGCAGCCGATTTGCCCTGCTATGCCGACTGCAAGAAGCAGTGCTACTGCAAGTGCCGGTGCTAGAAAAATCCACTTGTCATTGCCGTCACTCATGGCTGGCTCGCTTTCTTGGGTTCTTTCCACTTCCACTCACCCGTAACTTGATCGTACTCGGCGGCGTTGTGTTCGATGGCTTGACGCTGGTAGTCCCATGTAGCGCCACAACTACAAACAGAACCGCAGACGATTCCGCCAAGTAGAACGCCGATAAGCAACCCGCCTCCAAACGCTTCGGTTTCGTCAGGAGCCATTTCCACCTCCCGCCAAAGCGGCTTGGGCTACGCCTAACCATTCACGGGCGTCGCCAATAACAAACGATGCGTCGTAGTATTCGCTTCCAGTCTCACGACTCGTCCATTGCGGGCCGTTTGCTTCGTAGTGGCTGATCGTAAATTCGTAGTGCGACTTCAATTGCTCCAACGCCTCACGCAGCCGCTTGTTCTCATCCACCACGCTCGCCAGTTGCTCGGTCGGGATGCCTTCGAGAGCGTTCACGCAGGCGACGATGCGGGCTGCGTTGGCAGGCGGCATTCCATCGGCGAAAACGCTTCGATCTACCATGCTCGCAATCACCGTGTCGTCTTCGGCAACAATGTCGATGCCGTCAACGTATGGCTGAACGCGCCACGGCTCTTTCGTCCATTCACTCATCTCGTCGGCCCTTTCGTATATTGTCCTGTTCCGAAAACCTTTTCCGTCAATGCCGCGACCGACTTAGCGACGGCTTTGCACAAAAACGCTCATTACTCACCGACTTTTTGTGCAGGTTTCGGTTCTGCACAAAAAGGGCCGTCTGGGTGAAGGCCGATGG
>CAYSYX010000840.1:0-3433 GCA_964435055.1 uncultured Polyangium sp.
TGCGGGCGAAGGCGCGCGAGCTGTCGGACGTGGGGCCGGGGGAAGCGAGCGTTGCGGTCGATGCGTGTGGGATGCGTCACACGGATCTCGGGTATGCGTCGGGTTTTGTTGCGCCAAACCATCCATTGCCTTGGTCTTGGGGCACGAGGTGGTGGGCGGGCATTGCGCGTCGCGGGAGGTTTGTCCGAACGTCTTGGCAACACGTTGAATGGCGCCGAACGTCTGTACCTGGACGAACCTTACGCCACGGATGATGGTTTCGAAGGCGTTGCGGCGTTCATGGAACGGCGCAAACCTTCGTGGAGGCACGCATGAACGGGCGAGAACGTCGGCGCCAAAAGGCGAGCGAACAAATTCTCGAAGCGGCGGCGGAAGCCATTGCTGAGCATGGATTCCACGGAATGACCATGCGCGCATTGGCGTCTGCGACAGGCATGGCGCTCGCGAGCTTCTATAATTATTTCGATTCGAAAGAGGCGCTGTTGTTCGAGCTGAATACGCGCGCGTTCTCCGCGCTGTCCACGACGATGGAAGCGGAGTTACGCAAATCGAACGACCCTGCCGAACAGCTGTATTTGTTCATTGCCAACCATGTCGAATACTTCGTGCAGCATACGGCCGTGATGCGTGTGCTCGTGCACGAAGCCGCGCGCCTCGAAGCCGCCGACAAATCCGCCGTCCGCTTGATCAAAGACGAATACTTCAATCGGCTGCGCACGATTGTCGAGCAAATCGTTCAGCCTGGCGGCGTCGTCGATCCGCGACAAATCGACCGCATGACTTACTGCATGTTTGGCATGATGAACTGGGTGTACGCCTGGTATGAACCGAAGCTGCATGGTTCGTCCGCGGATGTTGCCAGAACCATACACGACTTGGCCATGTCCGGGATGTTTGCTTCGGTTTCGCAAAGAGCGCGCGAAATTTCCGAGGAATTACTCGATAGCAGTGTTTTACCGTCACCCTTGCGCAGAAAGGAAGGGCCTGGGACATGATTCGAATGGATCTCGATCCTGCGTCGGAGATTCTCGCCGAAGCCGAAGGGCTGCGTGGAGATAAACAATGAAAGCAACGGATTGGCTGAAACGGGACCACGAGCTTATTCTTGAAGGCTTGGATGCCTTGTCCGCGGTAGCGCGAAGAGTCCGAGCCCGACAAGCCGTGGACGAAGAGAACATTGGAAAATTGTTGACATTTTTCCGAGAATTCGCCGACGAATACCATCATCACAAGGAAGAGAAAGCTCTCTTTCCGGCGCTCGAAGCGGCGGGTTTGCCCCCGCACGGCCCGGTTGCCGTGATGCTGCACGAACACGACTTGGGTCGGCGGTTGTTGAAGCAAATGCGCGATAGCCTGCCGGAACTCGATACCGATGCGGCCAGGGACTACGTGGCCCTGCTTCAAGCGCATATCCAAAAAGAAAACGAGATTCTTTTCAGGATGGCGGATCGATTGCTTTCGTCGGCCGACGATCTATCAATCACCGAAGTGTTTGCCGAAACGGAATCGGCTATGAAGGCCATCGTTCAACCGGACGCGTATCGAGCGTTGTTCAAGTCAATCGCTTGACCGCAGAACTCGGCAATGCGTCCGGTTACGCATTCCAATCCATATACCTCAATTATCCTGGAGGCACGTCATGACCGCCTCTTTGCACGGACCCGATTGAACGCAGGTGGCGCACTCCGGCGTCGCCATCGCCGTTACGTTGACATCGAGGCACAGATTGTCACCGCAAACATCCTTGCATCCAGGCACGGGATCCATGCTGCCGTGGTCGCAGAGGCACGACACCAATTCTTTCAAGAATACCGCCGAATCGTTACAAATGGGCGCCGGCATCGGCGTCGTGACGAATTGTTGGCATCGTGAACATTCCCCCGGTGGTGGTGGACCTCCGAAGCATGTGGTCGTGCCAAACCAAATTCCGTCGCTGCATATTGCTTGAAATTGACATTCGCCTTGCAGACGCGTGCAAATCTGTCCCTCGAGCGAGCATGACGAGCCTTGGTCCACCGAAGGAAGACATTCCGTTTGACACTTGGGCGAGGGTTGCGAGGAAAAACAGTCCGACGTGGGCTCTTCGATGATCGGGCTTTGGTCGGTTCCCTCGTAGGCAACGTACGATGAACACGCCAATGGCGCAACGAGCGTCGACGCCATCAATGTGGCCCAACCGAAGCTGGGCTTAGTTTTTCGGAGGTCGAGCATCCCACAAAGGTATCGCAATTCGTCGACCACCGCAGCTACTTTCCGCTCATACCCCCGCAGTGACGTCACCACGTCCGACGCTACTCGAGAAGATACACAATTCGTCGTTGTGTTGCGGACCAATAACCCGTATTGATATGACGAGAGTCACGTTCATGGGTCGTTTTCTTACTCTTCCAGCTTCGCCGATCGGCCTGATTTTCGCTGCTATCCTCGGGGTCGGCGCATTGTGGACGATACCGGCCGAAGCTCAAGTCAACACCGATCCTCTTCGCCCAGGCGCCACACGCGAGGGGCTGAGTGCCGGGCTCGATGGGAGTTTTACGCAGCTTGGAGGCAATGTCGAATTGCTCGATGTGGGACTTGGTGCCCGCGCGCAACTGTTGCGTTTGTCCCCCGAGGTCCCCGGGCGGGACAAGTCACAACGCAGCATGAAACAGCTCGTTTATATGATGGGCAATTTTCGTTATACGGCTCGCGGTACACCAAGCGGCACCATTCCCATCATGAATCAGGCCTTGCTGCATGCTCGTCTCGTTCATCTATGGCATCCGCGCATCGGTTCGGCCATTTTCGTGCAGCATCAATTCAATGAATTTCAACGCATGCGCGTCCGGTCCATTTGGGGAACGAGCGTGACCATTCCGCTGCTTCAAACGGCTCGTGTGCAAGCTCTCTTTGGCACCGGGTACCTGTTCGAATACAACCGTATCTCCGTTTTACCCGGCGCGTCGGATCCCGATCAAACGTACGAACATCGATCCTCGAACTTTCTCGGCGTCAAAGTCGGTCTCTTCGACAGTCGATTGCAAATGCAAAACACCCTCTACATGCAACCGCGATGGGACGAATTGTCGGATTTTCGATTCCTCGAAGAATTCGAATGCATGGTCAAAGTGGCCGACATCATCGGTTTTGGCGCCACGTTGAGCGTCCTCTATGATAGCGCTCCCCCGACAGGCGTGAAAACCACCGACACACGTGTATCGACCAACCTACGCTTGTCGTTTTAGGGTTATCCCGCCAAACTGCGCACTTCAAAGATTCATTCTTTTTCGCGTCGCCCTGAAGGCTTCGGCCAGCGTGTATCCGCTGATGAGATACAGCGCCAAATAATCGCCAAACCAATCCCCAAGGCGATTGGCTCGACCATAACCAATCTCCGACGAAAACTTCTCCCATTTCGCCGTGCCCAGATAAACTCCGAGCGCGACTGCCGGAT
>CAYSYX010000841.1:0-3413 GCA_964435055.1 uncultured Polyangium sp.
GTCCTGATGAGCGTACGCACCAAGCGTCTCCTCGCGGATCTGCGCGAGCAATGTCCGGAAAGTCGATTGTCGGGACAACTGAATACGCAGCGCCAGGGTATTGACGAAGAATCCGATGAGTCCTTCGACTTCGGGCCGAGTACGATTGGCGATGGGCGAACCAATGACGATATCGTCCTGGCCGGTATACCGAGACAGAAGAATGGCGAAGGCGCCGAGCAACGTCATGAAGAGCGTGGCGCCTTCGCTTTGACCAAGACGAACCAAGGCATTGGACAAATCGCGCGGCAATGCCAAGGGAATCGACGCTCCACGGTGCGATTGCCCGGGCGGACGTGGTTTGTCCGTCGGGAGCTCGATAGCGGCCGGAGCACCGGCGAGACGCTCTTTCCAATACTCGATTTGCCTTTCCAGTGTTTTTCCGGTGAGCCATTGTCGTTGCCAGGCAGCGTAATCCGCATATTGAACGGGAAGCGCGGGCAAGGGAGATGGTTTCCCGGCGCAAAATGCGCTGTAAAGTGTGGATATTTCCCGGACGAACACGTTCATCGACCAACCATCGGAGACGATATGATGCATGACGAGCAACAGGACGTGCTCGCGTTCAGATAATCGGTAAAGCATGGCGCGCATCAGGGGACCCCGGGTCAAGTCGAAGGGTCGGCGCACTTCTTCCGCAATGCACGCTTGGATACGCGATGCATCCATTGGAATGACCGGGAGGTCGAACTTACTCGTGGGTGCAATGACCTGATACGGTTGACCATCGATTTGGTGAAATGTGGCGCGCAGCGCTTCGTGCCGCGTGAGTATTTCTTGAAAACTGCGTTCAAGCGCCACGGTGTCGAGCGAGCCGAAAAGACGCAATGCGGCGGGAATGGTATAAAGGACGCTGTCGGGATCGAATCGATCCAAAAACCACAATCGCTCTTGCGAAAACGACAACGGCAATGGCTGACTGCGCGGCACCAAGGGAATGGTCGGTAAAAGAACGCGCGACCCGGGATGCATGAAAGGCTCGACGGCCCGCGCCAAATCAGCCACGGTGGGAGCATCGAACAACATTCGCAGCGTGATATCGACGCCGAGCACGTCACGCAGGCGCGACACGGCTTGCGTTGCGAGCAAGGATTGGAGGCCCAACGAAAACAGAGAATCGTGCATTCCGATATGCGAAAGGCCCAAGACATCGGCAAACACGTCCGCCAATACGTTCTGCAATTCGGTCGGCGTCTCTTCGGATGCCCCGGCGAAAAGGACCGCGTCGGTATCCGCAATCGATCGTTTTACCTCGTCCAGCGTACCCGAAAGAAATGCTTCGCGACAGGCGCTGCGCTGAATCTTGCCGCTCGACGTCTTTGGAATCGACCGCGGCGCCAAGAGCACCACCGCATGAGCGTACACGCCAAACTCCTCGAGCACAGCATGGCGAATCGCCGCGACGACCGTGTCGATTTCCGCACCGTCGACCGCTTGAATTTCGGCCGCAATGCCCAAACGCTCCTCGGCCTCCACTTCGAGCGAAAATGCCGCGCAACAACCGGCTCGGACCAAACGATGGGCCCCTTCGACGGCGCGCTCGATGTCGTGCGGGTAATGATTACGCCCGGCAATGATCAACAAATCCTTTCGCCGCCCCGTAACGAACAATTGACCGTCGCGGACAAACCCGAGATCTCCCGTACGTAAAAACGGTCCTTCGCCCGTATCCGCGAGATGCGCATGAAACGTGATTTCGTTTTCACCCGATTGATTCCAATATCCCGCGGCGACGCTCGCCCCCGCCACCCAGATCTCACCGATGCATGCGGATCCACACGGTCGCAGTGTATTCGGATCGACGATTTCGACGCGCATACCGACGCCGGGTCTCCCGGAGGAAACCAATGAACGAACTTGATGGTCGACGGTGTTCGTCTCGGCAAAACCATGCTCGAGCGCCTCGGCGGCGACGGAGATCGTACACGGCGGCTCGGATTTACTCGCGCCGGTGACCAGCAAGGTGGCCTCGGCCAAACCATAACAACAATAATATGCTTGCGCGCGAAACCCCGCCGGAGCAAAGACATCGGCAAACCTGACGAGGGTTTCATTGCGTATGGGCTCGGCGCCCGAGAACGCCACATTCCAGCTGCGAAGGTCGAGCGATTCGAGCTGCGCCGGCGAAACTCGGCGGGCACAAAGATCGTAGGCGAAATTGGGTCCGCCGCTGGTCGTGGCGCGAAAATGCGAAATGGCTTCGAGCCACCTCGCGGGACGCAGCAAAAACGCAAGCGGGGACATGAGCACGCACGGAAACCCGACGAACAGCGGCTGCAATACATTGCCAATCAATCCCATGTCGTGGAACATCGGCAACCACCCGACGCCGAGACAACGTTCATCATGCTCGAAGCCCGCGGCAATGACCTCGGAATTATGCATGAGATTGCGGTGACGCACCATGACGCCCTTCGGATGACCGGTGGATCCGGACGTATATTGGAGAAAAGCAATCGATTCGGCATCGATATTCGGGCGCGACCAATGCGCGCCGTCCCGCACGTTCACGTCGTCCGTGGCCATCCAGTGCATTGCGGCGAGCTCGGGCGCCTGCGGACCGATAACCTCGGCAAACCCCACAATGTCGGCCGTCGTCAAAACGAACCGCGCTCGAGCATCCATGGCGATCGCGCGTAAACGCGGCAGTGTACGCGACAATCGGGTCGGGTCGGGAGGATAAGCCGGCACCGCAATGGCGCCGGCATACAAGCAACCAAAAAACGCGGCAATGAACTCCAGCCCCGGAGCATACAATAACACGATACGTTCGCCGAACGCGTTCAGATCTTGGAGCCGCGCGGCGATCGCCCGGGCTCGGTGATTCAACTCGGCGTATCCCCACACAATCGTGCAGCCGTGAATGTCACCCGTTTCCAGATAACGATAAAGCGGCGTGTCGCCGAGATCCGCCGCACGAGTATTCAGCAGGTCAATCAGGTGACGAAAATTCGGCTGTTGACGCCTGTAGTTCTTCATTGACATGGTAACGGAGGCGCAAGATGGCATGAATTTGAAAATATGTCTACATCCGATGATTGCGTAAGATGCCGCATGAACCGAACGGCGACGTCGGAACGTGCCGTGAGGTTTGGTATGGAGCAACCGCTGCACCGCAGCTCTTGCATCTTCATACTCACAAGATTATAGGCGGTCTTATGAATGCAAACGTAGTTCGAGCCCGCGAACTCGCCAAGCAGGGCCAATACGACCAAGCCTACGAGGTATACCAGGCGGCGTTGGCCGAGGATCCCGAGGATCGAGACCTGCTCTTCGGGTTCCTAAGTCTGCTGGTGGAAATGAAGCATTACGTCGAAGCGATTCCGATTTGCGAGCGCCTGGCCGCCTATTGGCGCGGAGTACGATTCTATGGC
>CAYSYX010000842.1:0-3412 GCA_964435055.1 uncultured Polyangium sp.
AGGTAGCCCGTGGGCACGAGCGCGGTCATGAAGAGCCTGTGCGGAGCATCGGCGGGCGACGGGTCCGCGGGCATCGGGAGGAAGGGCGCGAAGTAGTTCAGTCCGAAGACGACGAATGCGACGACGAAGATGCCGAAATAGAGTGGAGTGCCCACCGGCACAGCGGCCCGCACAGCCAAACTCGAATACACGCGGGCAAGCTGGAAATAACGCATTCGATAGGGGGCTAGGGTTGGATCACGCAGGCGGAGATCTCGACGCCGGAAATGGTAAATTGAAAATGCTGCCCCAATTCGACGATACGCGGCGTGGTGGCCGATTCTTCGACCAAGATGCCGTCGACTCCGGCGTCTTCGGATAATTTCGAGGCCACATTGACGGCATGACCGGCGATGTCGCGACCTGTGCCGGCCAGTGGAAACAAGAAGACGTCTCCTTTGGCAATCCCCACGCGAGCATTCGCGCCGAGCGTGCGTTGGGCGCGCACGACAGCTCGGGCAAACTCGAGCGCTTCGGCTTCGTCGGGGAGCAAAACGATGGCCAAAGCGCCCGTCGATTTGACGACATCGCCCCGAAACTCGATGGCTGTGCGGCGCAGCGCAACATCGGCCAAGGACAAATCGGTGAAACCATCGAGCAGCATCGGTTTGTGAGGATGGTTGATTTTCACGAAAACGACGGTGGCATTTTTTCGATATTCGTCGAAGTGTTCCCGAGCCAGTTGTTCCAGCGAGGAAGTGCGGAGTTTTTGAAAAAATACGTCATCGAAAGGCGTGGGGTAATGAACGTCGTCGCCTTCGACGGCGTGCACGAGCTGGGTATCCGAGGTGATCGACCACAACTTCGCAAGTTCGGCGAGATCCGTTCGCGGGGCGGCCATGGCCCGCAGAGCTTCGGGGAGTCGAGCATACACCGATTCGGAAACGACGATTTCTCCGCCGTGCGTGTGATTTTCGGCAATTTCTTCGATAAAATCGGCATCGTCACCAAAAAGGCCTCCGGCGATGGCGACGCAATTCCCCCAATGCATTCCAATGCCCATTTTGACCGTCAACGATGAACCTCGTCTTTGAGCCGCGCGCATTTGCTCGAAAACGGCGGCAGGTTCAATGGTTTCGGGGAAAAACATTTGCGCATTGTCCGCCGCCCATACGCCGATGGCGCGACCTCCAATGGCTTTACCGAATGCATGCAACACCTCTTTGGGCTCGGAGACCAATTTGAGCACTTCGGCGAGCGAGCGACGTTGCGTGAGCTTCGACAAACCCGCGGCGTCCATGGATACGATGGTTCCGCGAAGGAGGTACGGTTCGAGCAGTCGTTGATGGGTTTGGAGCGATTTGTCCGATTCGTTCCAACGCAGCACGAGGTCGGGCGGTAATGCGCCGGCAATGTCCTGCGTGAGATCCGCAAGGGATATGTCGTGCGTAGCCATCGATGCGCCTCGTGCCTCGGACGCGGTGCATAACACACGGATCGGGAATTGCAAACCCGAACGTGGATCATCGAGCGGGAAGTGTCGAAGCGGAGCGTCGAATCAAGGTCCGCAGGCGTCGATGCCGCCCAGGCAAAGTTCGGCGTCCACACGAGGGTCCGTTTTTATGGACGCAGGTCGCGGGATCGTGGTACAGAAGGTCGACGCCCGGGTCATTCACGACAAACCATCCGCCAACGATTCGTCATGCGCCAAATTCCCCGAACGTCCGCATTTTTTTGGCCATTCGTATGCGGATTTGCGGCCTTGTTTTCGGCCGTCGATGCCCATGGATCGACGACGTCCGTCACGATCACTCCGCAACTGGTTCAAGAAGGCGAATCGTATTTCAATCTCGCGTTGTCCCCGGATGGTCGCCTTTTGGGAACGCTGCATCGAGGCAGCATTTACGTCTGGGATGTGACGACCGGGGCCATTTTGCACGTCATTTCTCCGACCGGTGCCGCCAAGTTTGCCTTTACGAACGATAGCGAACATCTGCGGTATGTGACGATATCCGTGATCGGCGGCAAACCCACGTTGATCTCGGGCGATTGGAATTTGAACACCGCGCAATTCACGCAGAATGTGGGGCCGAACGGGATTTTCGTGTCCGCCGTCGTACCGGGCGGAAAAACCGCCATCTTGGGAGGTAATCCCAGCGGAACCGTGCACGTCTTCGATATCGAGAACAACAAAATCGTCCGTTCGTTTGGAACGCCGCCCCCGACGGGGATGCCGGCGAGCCAATTGGATCCTCGAACGATATCGATCATCTCCACTTCGGCGAATGGGCAAATCGCCATGTTGACGCGGGTGAACGGCAACGTCGAAGTTTGGGATACCGAACGGCAAACGCTCCGTTATGAGCTGAAACAATCCTATTTGTCGCCTTGGCTGGGCGTTTCCGCGGATGGCGCACGCGCCGCATACACGCGCCCGGCCAATCCCGATGGATCCACGCCGGTCGACATCGTGGATGTTGCCTCGGGAAAAGTATTGCGGACGATTTCGCATCCGACCCAACTCGGCGGTGGAGCCATCGCCGACGACGGGAAAAACCTGTTGACGGTGGGTTACAATGGAGCATTTCGTCAATGGAACGTCGATGCGGGAACACTTTTGCATGAAGGGAACCTGACGGCGGCCTCCAGCTTCGGAACGGCGCTGTTTGTCGAAAAAGACCAATGCTTATGGGGAACGATGCGGACGCTCGGGCGTTGGGACTTGGGGAAAAATCGCCCCATGCGTTCGTTCCTCGATGAAACCTATCCGATATTCGCGATAGCGTCGGCAGGCCTGGATACGACGTCGGCGCGAGCCGTCACCATGGGTACGGACGATAAAACAGCGCGCTTGAATGCTTGGGATTTGTCGACGCTGGGCCTGAGCGTCAATCAGCCCATGGCCACGCCGGGCGGCAAGGTCGCCCCCGATGCGTCACGGGCTTGGATTCCCGACGCCAAAGGGTTTGTCCTCTTGGACTTGAGCACGTTTCAATCCCGCCCGATGTTGCGCGACGTCGGTACGACGCTCAATGGAGCTTTTGCGGTGTCCGGCAATGGGCAAAAGATGTTTTCTCCGGGAAGCCGTCGCGGTTCCGATCCCATTACGAATCGAACCTGGCCGGAGATCGTGCTTTCGGAATGGGACGCGAATTCGGGGTCGAAAATCGACAAGGTCGTCCGAAAACGAACGGATCTGTCGCAATCGGTCCTGGCAACTTCCCACGCCGGTCGGTTCGTCGTCACAAACGAGTTCGACGGAGCGTCGAAACACACGTACGTGCGTCTTTGGGACATGGATCGCGACGTCTTGATGCTCGAATTCGACATGACCAAAGCAACGCATCTGGGCGCGGCGCTTTCGGCCAATGGCCAAACGCTGGGATTGGCGTTCATGGAGCAGGCGAATCCGGGGCAACACACGGTGCAAATC
>CAYSYX010000843.1:0-3408 GCA_964435055.1 uncultured Polyangium sp.
CGGTGCCCATTCCGCCGGTGCCCATTCCGCCGGTGCCCATTCCGCCGGTGCCCATACCGCCCGTGCCCATTCCGCCGGTGCCCATACCACCGGTGCCTCCTTCACCGGAAGAAGAGGAGGATGAAGTGGACGTTGAGCCCGAACTCGAACTCGAGGTTGTGGTTATGGTCGTATCGTCTCCTCCGCAGCCGATGGATGCTGCGACAAGAGACAAAGAAAGCGTGCCCAGAGCGAATCGTGAAAATGTCATTACGCGACGATAGGCGACTCGGAATTCATGCTCAATAGCGGAAGCTCGCGAATTTCAATTCAAGGTCGGCAATAGAATGTAACCACGGCTGAAATCGTGGTCGGCCCGAGCCTCGACTTCCGGGAATCCCAAACACCGGATTTGACGGCTTGTGCGGCGAGCGCTTGACGTCTCGAACATTCTTTGCGTATCGTCGCCGCGTCGCATGGCCAAAACGCGAACTACGCAAACCACCTCCTCTTCGAAGCTGCTCCTCGATGAGTATTTCGAGGCCGGGGACGATCGTTTCGTGGATGAGGTCCTGGCGCTCGATGCCGGCAAAAAGCTCAAATCGCTCGCGGAACGTTGGTATCGAGATGCCCGCCCGTTTGCGCGAAAGACATTGCTTTTGTACATCGATGATGGTTGCGACAAACCGCATCATCGGCCGCTCGTGAAGGCGCTGTTCAAGCTGGCCGAAAAGGCGAACGACGATGAAGTGATGGGGCACTTCATGGTGGCGTTCGATCGCATGATCCAGCGCAAGCTCGTCGAAGTCGAAAAATACGATTGGCGCCAGAAGCAAAGCGTCAAGCGAAAGATGCTCAAGGGCGACAGTCGTTATCCGACGCGGTTTGGACGGAGAAACGACACCGCTCCGAACTTTTCGGCGGCCACCCGACGATATCTGCAACGGCGAGCGCTTCGTTATTTCCGCAAACTGGGTCATAAAGACCCGAATCGATTCGGCGCGGCGGTTCGCGGGGCCTTGGCGCTTTATCGCGACGAGTGGCTCGACAAACCCGAACGGTTCCTCGATGCCTGGAGCTTGGCCCTTCTTTGTTATGGAGGATCGCCGGTTCTCAAACACGAAGCCAACGGCCTCAAAGTGGCCTCCGGTCATTCGCTGGGAGAACTCGAACCGGCGCCGATGTATCCGCGGGCGTGGGAGCGCGTGTTCGAAGGCGTCTTCAAGCTCGTGACACAGGCGCGTAGTCGCACGGTGCGCGTGTTCGCGATATCGCTGCTCAAGGGAAACTACGCGAGTGACCTGGACAAACTCAACGTGGCGCACCTTCGCCCGCTGCTCGCCAGCCCGCACGAAGAAGTGCAGACGTTCGGCAGCGAGCTTCTGAAGAACGCGCACGGCATTGCGAGTTTGTCGATCGCGGATTGGCTGGAACTGCTGTCGCTCGACAACCAATCGGCGCTCGTTTTCCTCTGCGAAGCGATTCGCAAGCACGTGTCGCCGTCGCGCCTCACGCTCGATCAATGTGTCGACTTGGCGTGTGCTCCGGTGTCGCCCGTGGCCGAGTTGGGGTTTGACTGGACAAAGAGCAAAAAGATCGACAACAAGACCGGACTTGGTTCCGTCATGCGGCTCATCACGGCGCGTGCCCCGCGTGTGCGTGAAGCTGCGGCCAAGTGGCTCGCGTCGGTGCTTGCAGCGTCGAAAGACGCCCGAATGGACCACGTCCGCGACATGATCGACGCGCGCTACGAAGATGTTCGTCGGGAGGGACTCGGCCTCTTCGAGCGTGATGTGCGGTTCAAAGACGAGCCGACGCTTTGGGTTTCACTCTCGGAAAATCCTTACGACGACGTACGGTTCTTCCTGTTGAAACACCTCGTCGAACGCGAAAAAGCTCTCGGAGAAAAGGCGCTGCAACGCGTTTGGGCGACGACGATCTTGGCGGTGCATCGCGGATCGCATCAGAAGCGAGCGGCGTTGTCGCAGATCTCGGCGCGCATCGTGGCGAATCCGGCTGAAGCGGAGCCGCTGCTCACGTTGTTCTCCTACGCGTTGCGAAGTGTTCGTCTTCCCGAACGGCGTGCGGCGTTGGCGGCGGTTTCGAAAGCGGCGTTCAAGGCGCCTGCGTTGCGCAGTGCCATTGGGCGCAAAGTCCCCGAACTCTCACTGTTCGCCGAGGAGGCGCCGTGAACGTCGACCTGCGATACCTCGGCAAGAGTTCCGTGCTTGGAGCGGCGCAAGGCTTGCTCGTCAAGTTTTCCCCGAACCTTGCGCGTCCCAAGACGTTTTTCGATGCGGAACTTCGCGATGCGATTCGTTTTCGCGAAGCGATCAGTGCGCTGCACGACGTCGTCGTGGGCGATTTGCGATTCAAGAAGAAGGACAAGTCGGCGTACGAAGCTTGGAAAAAAGCGGAAGCCGAACGTGAAGCGCAACTGCGCGCCGACATGTTCAACCAAGCCAAACGCGACGAGCTCGCCAAGCTTTCGAAGGAACCCATTCCTCCGAACCTCGATAGCGACTTTCGCAAGATGCATCGTTTGTACTGGGATGCTCGTGTGCGTTGGGCGGGTGAGCTCATGCGCAACGATCCCGAAATGTTCCGGCATCTCGTGCCGTGTGATCCGGTCGTGACGGTCGCGCCCGACGTCGTCTTCTTCGAATGTTTTTCCAAGGACGAGTCGAGTTATGGATGTTTGTCCGTGGACCGAAACTCGTTCGTGGGTTCGCAAGACGCGGGGCTTGGAACGACAAACGTCGATTATTCGCTGGCGCTTTACGAGCATTTCCAGACGCTGCGCAGTTACCGCAAGACGCGTTTGTCCGTGGACCCCGCAGGTTTCGACGTGAAGGTCGAGGGTTTGCCCGAGTACCGCGAAGAGAAGATCGATCTGCCGTCGACGTGGCTTCGAGGGTTTGGCCAGATTCAAGCTGCGACGTGTTTGCCGAGCCGCAAGGTCGAGCTGCCCGTCGAGGTCGTGTATTCGATCCTCGCGTATTTGAAGCGTCATCGCGAGAAGACCGGCCCGCGCAGCATTCGCTTTTTGCTCACGCCGGGCAAAGCGCCGAAGATCATTTTGGATCCGTGGGGCATCGAGATTGAGTCGAAGGGGCCGGTGTACGACGGAGGTCTCGAGATCGGCAGTTCGTCCGGTGGCGGCAGTCCGTATCGTTCGTCGCCGCGACGCGGTGGAGCACCGACGGAAGAGATCAAGGTCTGGGGACGTCGGCGTTTGTTCTCGCTCGCGCGGGTGTTGCCGCTCGCGGATCGGGTCGAAGTGCGCCTCCTCGGATCGGGTTTGCCCAGTGTTTGGATTGCGCACATGGGCGACATGAGGTTGGTCCTGGCACTCTCCGGTTGGACCACAAACGATTGGACGAGCGGCGTCGGTTTGGATCTTTTGGCGGGTTCGCGCGCGGTGGACAT
>CAYSYX010000844.1:0-3407 GCA_964435055.1 uncultured Polyangium sp.
CGCCCCGACCAACCCTGTCGTTTGCGCCGCGGTATCGTCCAGATTCGCGTCGGGCCCGAGCACCACTTTGCGCGCGTGAACCGCCAGGATTTCGCGACGTTCGGCGAGGTCCGGACGATCGACGTACACGCGGCGATCGAAACGTCCCGCCCGCGTGAGCGCCGGATCGAGGATCTCCGGACGGTTTGTCGCAGCGATCACGACCAAACCCGTCGCCCCGTCGAAGCCATCGATCTCGGTGAGCAGCTGGTTGAGCGTTTGTTCGCGTTCGTCATTGCCGCCGATGGGACCGGCAGCTCCGCGGGTTTTTCCTACCGCATCGAGTTCGTCAATGAAAATGATCGCGGCGGGTTTTTCTCGGGCTTGGGTAAAAAGATCCCGCACCCGGGCCGCGCCGACGCCGACGAACATTTCGACAAACTCCGATCCGCAGATGCTGAAGAACGGAACGCCGGCTTCACCCGCGACGGCTCGCGCGAGCAGGGTTTTTCCCGTCCCGGGCGGTCCCACGAGGAGCACGCCTTTGGGCGCACGTCCGCCGAGACGACGAAACCGCTCGGGTGACTTGAGAAATTCGATTATTTCACCGAGTTCTTCTTTGGCCTCGTAACTTCCCGCCACATCTCGAAACGTTACGGGAGTGGCTTTGTCCGAGTACAAGCGAGCTTTGTGTTTGCCGAAGTTCAGCGCCGGATGCGTGATGTTGGACGTCGGCGGTGTTTTGCGTGCAAACGAAAACATCAAGCCCACGAGCGCGACGAGCGGCAGGAGCCACAAGAGCGCCATCGGTAGAGACAAACCACTGTCCGCGATGCGGGTGTAGGGAATGTCTTTCTCATCGAGGGTCGCCAGCAGATTCGCTTCGGCTCCTTCGATGCGTCCGGTTCGATACGTCTGCGACGTCGCGACGGACGGAGTCGGCGCAGTGTGCCCGATATAGGCATCTCCTTTGATTTCGACTGCGGTGAGCACACCGTGCTCGGCGAGTTCACGAAATCGCGCATAAGGGATTCGCTCATCATGTCCGTCGAGTGAACTGATGAAGAGCGCTGTCCCGAACACGAGCAGGATGAAAATCCAGAGAGATCGCATGGCCCGTTCCGCCCCTTTGGAACGTGCTTGCATGGTCTCTGCCAACGCTTGGCGTGCGCTCGAATGCGGGCGAGCTCCGTCTCGAGCAACCGAATGCGCGAGGAGGATGGACATGCCGAAAGAACCGATCAACGCTGCAACGTCATGAACGTTCGCCAATTGTTCTTTGCGTCGGCCTGCCTTGCCGTCGCACTGCTGTCGGGTTGCGGTTCGTCGTCGAATCGCGATGGCGCCAATACTGCGGACGATGTTTCGTCGGGTTCGAGTGACGGGACAAACTCCGACGGTTCGTCGAAAGATACCGCTCGCAACGATCAGCCGGACAACGACACGAAAGAGATGCCGCATGGTCCGAAGTCGACGAACGATGGGAACTCGGTCCCCGAAGATTATTCGTTGACGGATCGCGACTGCATCGAGCTCGCACGGCAATACGTGGTCGTGCAGAAGGCCGATCAAATGGCGACGCTCAGTCCGAAGCTCACGGCGGCGCAGAAAGAGCAGGGCGAAAAGGCGATCGACGCGGCGGTCGGCAAGCTGGGCGAGGGTTGGGAAAACGGGTGTCGCACGAGCCTCGTTGGTGGCGTGGTCGATCGCGCGCGGCTCAAGTGCGCGATGGGCTCCAAGACCGTGAAGGCGTTTGACGAGTGCATCAACGGCGAACCTCCCAAGTAAAACGCGAGTTCGTCATTGACGGACGAAGTTCGTCCGACACGAAGATGGTTTTTCCTACCGGCCTGTGATAGTTTTTCAAGGCCATGCATCCCCTGTTGAATGATCCGTGGATCAAAGCTCGGATCGACGCGGCAGTCGCCCCCTACATGAACTTGGTTTCTCGCGACGACCTCGCGTTCATGCGCGACGAACTCGCGGAGTTGCTTGTCCAGGACGAACGCGCGAGCCGGGCGTTACGTCGGGCGCGTCCGCGTGAAGATGTCGACGCGAGCGGCGAAGCGTTCGTCGGGCGAGGCGGGCCGATGCCGGCGAAAAAGTCGGGGCGAGCGGTGGGCGAGTGACCCCGGAAAACCTACGCACCTATCGCCAACATTTGCCGTTGCTCGAAGAGACGGTCCTGTTGATGAGCCGTCGATTGGGGCGGATGGTGCCGCTCGAAGACTTGCGATCATTGGCGCACGACGGGCTGTTGGAGGCGATGCACACGTACGATCCATCGCGATCGGCGACGGTGACGTACTTCGGACGGAAGATGCGTTGGGCGATCCTCGATGCGGTTCGTCGAGAGCAACGCATGTTTCGGTTGCGTTCGCGCGCGGCGGCGCTCATGGCATCCGAGCGTTTGTCGGAGGATGACGAGAACGCTCCGGACGAACCCGGGTTGACCGAAGAGCATCACCTCGCCGCGCTGAGCGACAAACTGGACAAACACGCCGCGGGCCTTGCGCTGGGGCTGCTTTCAGGAGGTGCGGGACGCGAAGCGGCGGAACGCACGCCCGAGGATCACGCGACGCACAGCCAAGTCACGGGCATGGTGCGGGAGATGATTCGGACGCTTCCGGAGCGCGAGCGGCAGTTGCTCGAGCGGCATTATTTCGAGGGTGAAGAATTCGAGACGATCGCGACGAGCCTGGGCATCAGCAAGAGCTGGGCGAGTCGATTGCATGCGCAATCGATCGCGCTGTTGGGTCAAGCGATCCGCGAGAAGTTCAACGAAGAGATTTGAGGTAGGGCGCTTTTTCGTCGTCGGTGATGGGTTCGACGACGAGGACGCGATGGTCGCGTTTGATGAAGTTGACCATGCGGACGAAGATGTGGTCGAGGGCGACCTTGACGTCTTTGCGGTGGAATTTCCACTGATTTGCAGCGTCTTGGAACGTGGCGACCTTCGGTTCGTAGACGATCATGTGGTATTCGGGACCGGCCGGATCGGGGTAGTCGTCCGTGTGAACGATTTTGTAAAGACGAACTCCACCGCTGGATTCGACGGCAGCGACGACGGCGCCATCGACAAGGTCTTTGCCTTGGGGATCCGACGAGGCCGGAACGGGAGCATCGCGATGACATCCGGCGACGGTGCCGGACAACGCCATACAAAGAGCCATCAACGCAACACAACGCATGCAAGCGAAATATCACTGAAGGTGCGTTGCGCAAGGGGCTCGAACGGGGCTCTTCCCGAGGGACCGGCGGGCGTGTAGAAGCCGCGGTGATGGCGCGGCCATGCGTGGCCGTTTTGGAGGAACACCATGCGACTCGAAGATACGAAGTTCCTCGTTACAGGCGGGGCATCCGGGCGTGGTCGTCACTACGCTTTGCGGCTGGCCCCAGCCGGGGGTCAGGTCGTGGCAGGTGACGGG
>CAYSYX010000845.1:0-3402 GCA_964435055.1 uncultured Polyangium sp.
GCGTCGAAGACATCGACTGCGCCAAAGGTCAATCCTGCGTCGAAGGTGTTTGTCAGGGAGGTACCGGGGGCCAAGGTGGAGCCGGGGGCATGTCGTCGAGTTCTTCGAGTTCGGGGACCGGCGGATCTTCCGTGAGTTCGTCCGGGTCAACCAGCTCGGGAATGGGCGGCATGGGCGGCGGCTCGATGAGTTCGTCCAGCTCGACCAGCTCGTCCAGTTCGACCAGTACGTCCACTTCGACAAGTTCGGGTGGAGGAGCGTGCAACAACAACACCATGGACGGCACGGAAACGGACGTCGATTGCGGTGGCGCCGCGTGCGCACCGTGTACGGACGGGAAGAAGTGCACGAAGCCGCAGGATTGCACGGGCGGCATTTGCACGAGCAATGTGTGCAGCGCGAATTACGAGCTCACGGTGGCACGTAATGGCAGCGGTCAAGGATCGGTCACGTCGATGCCTGCCGGAATCAATTGCGGTGCGCAATGCGCGGCGACGTATTCGGCGGGAACGGTGGTCACGTTGACGGCGGCACCCGCCGGGGATTCGATTTTCGCAGGCTGGACCGGCGCCGGTTGCTCGGGTAACGGCATGTGCGCGGTGACGATGGATACGGCGAAGTCCGTTTCGGCGAAATTCGATTTGAAGCCGACGGGAATGTCCGCGTGGCAAAAATATTACGGCTCGGCCTCGTTCGAAAGCGCAAACATCCGCGATTTCAAATTCGACGAAAATGGCAACGTACTGCTGACCGGAAGCTTCTACGGAACAATCGATTTTGGAGGCGGCCCCATAACGGCTGCGAGCACCGACATGCTCGTGTTGAAACTCAATCCCGGCGGTATGCACCTTTGGTCGCGACGAATTGGAACGGGTGGGACCGACGTGGGTATTGCGAATTTCTCCGACGGAATGGCAAATACCATCGTGGTTGGCGAGCTGGTTTCAGGGGCGACTACGGATGTCGGAGGCGGAAACAGCATTTCGTGCTCGCGTGCATTTGCAGCCAAATATGCCGGCGCAACCGGAGCGCACGTGTGGTCGAAGTGCCTGGGAACGGGAACCATTGAAACAAGGCATGTGGCAAGCGATGCCATGGGCAATTTCGTCGTCCTCGGCGTGATCTACGGAACGGTCGATTTCGGCGGAGGTCCCATTATCGCCGACGCCAATGGCAGCATGTACCTCGCCAAGTTTTCAGGCATGGATGGCAGCCATATTTGGTCTAAGAAACTGGCCCCGTACGATGGTTACTTCCGTGATCTTGCTATGGATACGAGCGGAAATCTGGCGCTTGTCGGGTCATTCCAAAGCTCCATTAACGTTGGAGGCACAACCTTGGTTTCCAATGGCGGCGAAGATTGCTGGGTCGCGCGTTTCAATCCAATGGGCCAACATCTCTGGTCAAAACGTTATGGGGACACCGGCACCGATCAAGCCGTCGGAGTCGATTTCGACGCCGCCGGTAATCTCGTGGTGACCGGCAGTTATACCGGCGCCGTCGATTTTGGAAATGGTACACTCACCAATGGCGGCGGCGAGGATGCGTTCCTGGTCAAACTGTCCGCTTCCAACGGCACCCTGCAATGGGCCAATCATTTCGGTAAGACCTACTACGAGCGCGGAAAACTCGTGTCGGTGGCTCCCGACGGTACAATCATCGTCGGCGGCATCTTCTACAGCTTTACGGACTTTGGTACCGGAACCATCAACAGCACCGGAGGTGATGACCTTTTCCTCATCAAGTACGATGCCCTGGGAACTTTGCTCTGGGGCAAACCCATTGGTTCGGGCAGCTACGATGATATCTGGGCCCTCGATACCGACAAGGACAACAATTCCGGATTTGCGGGCATGTTCGGAAATTACCAATCAACCGTGCAGAAATTCCTGCCCTGACGCTTCAATACCACGCGGTATCGAAATAAAGCTCCCACTTCGATTCGATACCCACGCTGTGCCGCCGGTCCACCCAGAACATCGGGATGTTCGTCCCGACAGCCACCCCGTTCAGCTCGGCCAAACCTGAATAAAACGACACGTGCTCGAACACGCGCGGCTCGCGTGTCGTCAAGTCGTCATTCACCAGCGCCACGTACAAATCGATGTGGCCCGTCGATACGTCGACGGAATACTTGCGATCATCGAGCCACATCAGGGCCCCGAACGCCGACGGATGCGCCGTGAAATGCGGCTCTTCGCGGGCGTCCAGTGCGGTGAACATCTTCTTGCCGAAGTCTCCTTTGGTTATGGTTCCATTCGGAAGAACCTTGGACGCGTAAAACGCTCGTTCCGGGTTCGTATTGGGATCATTCAGGTCGCTGGCGATATGCAGCGAAACGAGCTGCCCGCCGACATCGAAGATCCGCGATTCGTGATGCCAGAAAAATTCCGACGGATCTCCGATTTCGCCGGATGCCACAACCGCTCCGCTCGCACTCACGACGGCCATTTCGCTGCGGGGCACGCCGAGACCCAAAAGATCCGACCAATGCTCGCGTACGTACGTGACAATCGACAAATCCCCCGATGGTTTTACTTTCAGGAACGTAAAGGGATCGAATCCTCCGATGGGATTGCCCGATCCCGCTGCGGCGACGACGACCGGAGCCGACATGGCCCCGGTTTTTTCATCGAACCTGGCCCAACGCAATTCATTGGCCATTCCGTCGAAACTACGCCACACCGCGACATACCCTGAACCATCGTACGCAATGTCCCCACCCCAGGATCCATCCATTCCGGCCGGATCGAGCGCCACGGGGGCCGCGAGCTCTTTGCCCGTCGCATCGACCAATTTGAAAAACGTCTTGTATGGCACACCGAGTTCTTTGTACAGAACCCCGATCGAAGATGCCCCATGCGCGACGAAAGCCCATAAGACCTCGCTCGTCGCCGATTGCACGAGCGTCACCCGGTCGCCGATGAATCGCCCCGCTCCATCCACGCGGCTCATGTACAAGCGCGCATTTCCAGCGGCGGAACGATCGAGCCACGTCAGCACCAAGTGTCCGTCGCGTAAAACGATTTGCGGACTTCGCGCCATTCCGACTTCGTCGTACACCGTCAACTGCCGCCCTTCACTCCCCAGAACCAACGTCGCCTCGACGGCAGCCGGCATTGCCCCATCGCCTTCGGCGTTCACCTTGACCTGATAATCGCCGTCTTTCATTCCCCCGATGGCCAACCTCGCCGTCCACGTACCTCCGCCGTCGTCCACAGCCGCAATGGTTTTTCCATCGAAAACCACATCCACGTGCGACGGGGTTCCCGTCACCGAAACATGCAGGGGAATTTCGAGGTATGTAAATGGATTCGCCCACATCGCGCCGTCCATTGCTTGCGGAAGCGCGAGCGCGAGAGGTTTGGTGTCTCCCCCGGTCGATGTCGACGTCACTTGACC
>CAYSYX010000846.1:0-3387 GCA_964435055.1 uncultured Polyangium sp.
GCACCGTACCGCTTGGAGAGACACGCGCCCCGGTTGCTTGGGAACCGTTTTGCCAGACGACGAACCAATTCGTCGTGTCGGCCGACACGCTGGGGACTTGCGCGCTGTTCAACGTCGAATTGACGCGAAACCCGGCTGGATCCAGCACCACGCCGGCATCGGATACGCGTGTGGCGTAGACATTGTACGTGCCGCCGCCCAAGCGCGCATCACTCCAGACGACGAGCCAATCGCTTCCCTTGGCGGCGACTTGAGGAAATGTTTGCTGTGAACCGGCGACCGACGAAATGGCAATGCCGGTAGGATCCAAGACGGTTCCCGCATCGGAAATGCGTGCGCCATAGATGTCGGCGTTATTGCCCGAGCGGTAGTCTTCCCAAACGGCCAAATATTTTGTCCCGTTATGAGCGACCTTGACGTAATCTTCGTGGTGTCCCTGATTGTTGAGCAAGGTGCTCGTCGGGGTCAGCGGGACGAGGGAATCGGAGACGCGCAAGCCATAAATGTTGTATTGGCCGGAGACGCGATCTTCGCGAAAAGCGACGTAATAGTTCGTCCCGTCATACGTCGCGGCCGGGTACGTTCGCGTTCCCGGTTCGTTGATGAGGGGTGCAGCAGGCGTGACGATGGTGCCCGCCGCATTGACTCGGGCTCCGAAAACGCGACTTCGATCGTCCCAAAATATTGCGTAATCGTTTGCACCGTACACGATGGACAGCGCCATGGGAGCGTAGTTGTTGACACCCGATCCTATGGCAAATCCGCCCACGGGATCAAGCAACGCTCCGGAGGCACTCACCCGCGCGCCATAAATGGTGGTTGCAAACGTCGAACCTTGCCAGACGACGAGCCAATCGGCGCCATTGGAGGCAACCGCCATTTCCGGATAGCCACAGGTGCTTTGGCCGTCGCATAAAATGATATCGTTTGCATCGAGCACGGTTCCTGTGGGATCCACGCGACGCGCCATGACCCTCGAGACGTAAATATCGGCCACCAAATAATTCGTCCCATTCCACGCCAAACCCACGTCGACAGATTGAGCGCTCCCCGACGGTTGGGTCAGCAACGTCGTCTGTGCCGGGCTCAAGGTGCCATTTGGGCTGAT
This sequence comes from uncultured Polyangium sp., assembly GCA_964435055.1. Taxonomy (GTDB): domain Bacteria; phylum Myxococcota_A; class Polyangia; order Polyangiales; family Polyangiaceae; genus Polyangium. The sequence continues at coordinate 1,109 of CAYSYX010000846.1, forward strand.
AAACCGCCCTCGAATGTAGTTCCCACTTTGCGCATACGCGACGAAGTAATTTGTCCCGTCAAACGCAATCGCCGACTTGGTGCAGTTTCCACCGACGGAAACTTGAATACCATTCGGATCCTGCACGACGCCCGCCGCCGTGACTCGTGTGGCAAAGATTTCGGCTTGATATCCCCACGTGACCATCCAATTCGTTCCATCCGTGGCGACGACCGGATTCTTTTGAACCCCGGACACCGCCGCGATGGGAATACCTGTCGTATCGAGCAACGTACCGGTCGCCGATACTCGCACGCCGAAGATGTCTTCGACCGCGAAGCGTTTATCGGTCCAAACCACGAGAAACTGGCCGTTGGCGTACGACACGGCGGGTTCCCATTGATCTCCGCCGGCTTCCGGAAAAATCACCGGCGCATCGATGTTGATTTCCGGGCCGATGATGGGATCGAGTACGGCGGGATATACGCTGGAATCGAGCAAAGCGTCGGGAACGCGCAAAACAATGCGGCCGTCGACGAAATCGGTGTTCACGTGGGTTTTCGTTCCTTGGGCATCTACCCACGTCGCTTCCCCATAACGCACGCCGATGGTGGAAATGGGATCGATGAAATGCAATCCGCCTTCGGTGGCTCCGACGAAAGATTGGCCGCTTACCGCGATTTCGATCTCCAAATCGCCCGAGCCTTCGGGACGCGTCGCAAACTCGAAACTTTGTTCCACGCCGTCGTCGTTGTTTTCGAGATGCTCGACGACGTCTCCTCGCGTAATGGAAAGCGTCGCATCTTCGCGTAATGTCGCGACCGCGGGGGATGTACGCGTCAAATGGTGACCACCACGTTGCACGCGCTCGACGGACGCGACAAACGGTGCATTGGGTACGTCGGCAGGAGCATCGGTCGCAGGGGGACTCGAGGGCCAAATTCGCAGCGTTTCCGCGGTTGCTTCGACGGCGTAGGAATCGTGACCGGCGGAGAATGTATGGCCGGCGCCGCGATACCCGAAATGGGTCCGGCGCATGACGGTGTCCAAATCAAGGGGCGGGGAAGGTATTTGGTTTGTCGCTTCCGCGGGGGCTGTGGACGTATTCGCAGCGCCCGTGTCCGGGGTGCCGGCCCGAGAACACCCACCGAGCATCGTCAGCATTCCGAGACAAACCATGGCGAAAAAAACTTTGGATGGTAACTCCCATGGTCCGGATGATTGTCCAGTGCAATGGCGTTTCATGAAATCCACCTTCCCCGATTCAGACTTGCAAACGTTGCCGGCGACGTCGTGACCGGCACGTCGACGCATTCCATGACCTTGGTTGCCAAGACGCCGCGGATATTCATGCCGGCGGCGAATTCTTGCGCGAAAAATTCCGGGTTTTCGCGATGGGCTTGAAAATAGGCTGCTTGTCGACACTTCACAATGGCGACCCGGGTGAACGAAGCATGGGGGTGCATGGTCCGGAAGCGTTGAACGAGCCCAGCGTCGTTCCAAAATCCGTTCCGCCGTTGCACGGCATGTTGGTCGTGCCTTTGGGAGGACAGCTGCTCCAGTTGTTACCGTATGCCGATAACGTCCCCATACCTGAATAACACACACCCGCTCCGACGTTTTTCGTATTGATGTTTGACGATTGAAACGTATTTCCCCCAAGATCCCCCATTCGACCCAAATCGACGATCGTGTCGTCCAGCGCCGTATCCAGGCCGTACTTCGCGTTGCCGAGAACCACCGAATTGCGAAGTTTGAACGACTTGACATTCAGGATTTGAATCCCGTGATTCAAGTTCTTTTGGATTTTCGCCCCATCGATCACGATCTCGTTGGTGATTCCGATCGACCCCAAAATCAAGCCGTTCGCATTGAGCTCGAATGTGTCCCCCGTCGACGTCAAGGCCACGTCGTTTTGCACGAGAATCCCGGCGCCTTTGTTGCCGAGGAAAGCATTGTTGTTGGAAATGACCGTGCCGCTGCCTTCCATGCGCAAACCATCGCCGGCGTTGGAGGTAATCGTGCAATTGTTCATGGTCAAGCTCTGTGTGCCCGTGTTGGAAAACAAGATCCCCGGACTGCCGTTGTTTTCGACGCGAACGTTCGTCAAATAAGCATCGACATCCCCTTGGGCGAACAATCCGGAATTATTCACGCCATCGGAAATGATGACATTTTCAAGCCGAAGCAGCGGCGCGGTCGAGCGCAACGTGACGCCCAGCGTGCTCGTCAAATGAACATTCCGAATGAGTGACAAAGGGGCCGTCAAGAGAACTGCACAATTCGACATTGTCGAAATT
>CAYSYX010000847.1:0-2110 GCA_964435055.1 uncultured Polyangium sp.
GGTTCCGCGCATTGAACGAGGTGCCTTGAGCGTATGCGGCGCGGATTTTTCGCTCATGATGTTTCGCTCGCGGGCTTTTTTGGTGTTTCTGCTCGTGATCGCCGGGGTTTTACCCGACCCGCTCGATCAGCAAAAATTCGCGGCGCTGCTGCAATCATCGCTCGACCGCATCGATCCGTTGACTTACGCTCCGCATGTATTGAAGAGCCCGTTTCCCGATACGCCGGCGAATCGTTTCATTGCGATGCAAATAGGGATGGGCGACCCGGCCATTCCCAACATCGCGTCGCATCTTTCGGCGCGTACGCTGGGCCTCTTGCACCTACAACCTGCACCGCGGCCCATTTGGAATATGGAAACGGCCATTAGCCCGGTGGCCGGTTCGGCGCTGACCGAATTCGATTTCGGTATCAACCCGCTGCCTGGAGACATCGCGATCCCGCCCGCCCAAGACAATCCCGTGCACGAAAGTGTCCGGCGACTCGGAGCAAGCAAAGCGCAGCTCGATCAGTTCTTCCAGCCAAATGGGACCATCGTGAATACATGCAATGGAGCGTGTGATCCGGAATAATGCTCGACCAGCTCCGAGACGCCATTGCGGCGCCTGCACCACGCATCATCTCCTGCCCAACTCTCGTAGCGCACGCCGTTGGATGTTTTCGATGACTTCGTTGCTCACTTTATTGCTTTTGGCGAGGTTGCAAATCTCGAGCGCTTTTCGAGGACTACCGGCTTGAAGTCTGGCATTTGCTTCATCCACATACAATGCCGAATCCGCCTTCCCGGCACGAATGTAGGTCATACGCAGGTTTGTCGCGTCTTCATGATTGCCGGACAAATCAAGCGCTTGAGCATGAACTCGTGCCGTATATGCATCGTAGGCACGATTTTTCTTGGCCTCCCCAACAATGGCGAGGGCCCCGGCATAATCGGCCGCCCTGATTCGAGCTTGAGCTTCGTTCACGTAGAAGACCGGACTCGCATTACGCGAATCAATTTTTTTCATTCGAAGCGCCGACGCTTCTCCGCCTCGACCAAGAGCCGTGAGACAATCGGCTTCAACGGCAATCACGTAATCATCGATGACTCTCGGACGTTCTTTGCGCAATTTTTGTACACGGCTCAAAAAGTCCGCAGCTCCAGCTTGACCTTGGGCCAAGAGAGCTTTACCCAGATCCGCCCAATACGCAGGAAAGTCGCCTTGCAATCTGCATGCAGTCTCGAAGCAGTTCAAAGCTTCTTTGCTTGCCCACCCTTTTTCTTTGGCCCAGCACTCGCCGAGAAAACGATGAATACGCGAGTTCTCGGGATCGAGAATGGCCGCGTAGGCCAACGCCTGACGTAGCTGATTCAGCGGAGCGTTGGATCGATGCAGATGTTCATACAGAAACCGAATGCGTTTGCGAGCCCAAGCTTGGTTGCCCGTCAGCAATTTTACCGAAATGGCTTGAATACGCGAAGATTCACCCGCTGCGACCAAGTGATGGAACGCTTCGAGGGCGCGTTCGATGTTCAGATGCGTCGCGCGTTGACTTTGATTGAGTTGTTCCAACCAACATGTAGCCACGAGATTATGCAGACGCCGAATGGGTCGCTCGTATCTCAGCTCTTTGAACCCGGCAACGTCGGCATCACCATCTTCACCATAACCGACATAACCCATACGCACGCGTACCCATCCCGCAATGAAACTGTGCAAATAATACCGCGATTGATCCACATCCGACGCAAGCAAACAGCGCCGATCGATACCATCCCACGCACCGGGAATACTCAAATGGCGCTCGAGAGCATCGGCGTGATCGTGCGGAATTGCGGATCGATACAGAGCAAGGACATCGAGCATCGTTCGCTCGTTGTCGTTCAATACATTTTCCACGAGGTCCCGCAACAAGACCTCTTCGACTCGTTGATTGAATGTGTCCAGATGGCGCTGCAAAACCGTGATTGGCGTTTCCCCGCGGCCACGAGCAACGTCGATCAAAAGCTGCATGGCGTGAGGATGGGCTTGTTGCCCTTGCCCACCACCCAACCACGCGTACAAACGATTCAAGTCCTTGCCACTGAATTTCCACGCCTCACTATGACCGTCGGGAGCACCGTCTTGCAA
>CAYSYX010000847.1:2120-3386 GCA_964435055.1 uncultured Polyangium sp.
TTTCTATAAAGTTTGTGCCGTTAAACATTCCGCCATGCTTTGTTTATCGAGTCCGGGTACGTGACAACTACCCGCAACTTGGCGTTCGAAGGCCGCAGGGGGACGTTCACGCAATTCCAAAACGACCGGACATGATTTGCCCCAAGCTCCGCACAAACCCAACAACAGTCTGCCGACTTCAGGATCCCGAAAGCCTTGTGCATCGAGCAAATGATGCGCCTGATCAATCCAGATCCACGCCGACCGCCGATGGGGATAATCCGACAATAGCCTGCGTTTGATCGTGTCGATGTCTCCCGTGGGAGGTGCCGGAAATTCGGCAGTTTCGCCGAGAATCCCCACAATATGCTGAAAAAATTGCGCCGCCGTCATGCTCGGCGTCGCTCGAAAATGCACTTGTTCTTTGCCTGCAAGTGGAGCTTCACGGGCCAGCGCTTCAATGAGCGAACTCTTCCCATTGCCGCGCATACCGTAGACAACCAAAGGCGAACGTTTTTGCAATTTATCGACGGCATCCTTGATCAAGGCCTCGCGCCCGAATAACTTGAACCGTCGACGAGGCGGCGCCTGAAGCACGACCGATTTCATTTCTGCGACGAGGGGTGCCGACGAAAGAAGAGTCACATTCTCCGTCGCCGAACCGTTGGAATCGATCGCTTCGTCGGCGACCATTGCGCCGAATCGCTCCTCAGGTCCAAAATCGCCTGGATTCCAATGACGATCCCGCGTTTGATCAAGCAATGACGGGGCTTGTTCCCAAGCACGGCGCAAATCCTCGCAAGCTTCCCATAACTTTGGAAATGCCTCGATCGCCCGAGGGCGCGGACCGTGGCGCCAAACCACACGATCGAAAACCTCATCGGGTTTGCCTTCCACGGATACCAGAAATCCCCCGTCGACGGGCTTGGCCGTTTTGGCTTTGCCCGGTTGTGACTCGAATCGCCGAGCATGGTAAAGCTGCGCGACGAGAAATCGATTGAGAGAAGATGCTTTGGTCGTCAAAAAATACGGACCGGCCGTATTGAACGTAACTTTGGTATCGACTCGCGCTCCGTTTTTCGGGTCGCGTAAATATGCAATCAAAGGCTCGAAGCGGAGACGACTGTATTCATCAAATAGAAACTTGGCGCCGGCCGGACCTTTGCCTCGCGGATCTTTTTCAATTGCGATGATACGTTGCTTGATGGGTTCGAGTGCCGGATCCGAAACAAACCGGCCGATCATTTGATCATGACGAAAATTCTTGATACACAGGCGCAATAAATC
>CAYSYX010000848.1:0-3384 GCA_964435055.1 uncultured Polyangium sp.
ATGGGGCGTCTGCGGCGACGGCACGATGACGCTGATTCCGAAAGTGGATTATCCCGTTGAAAAGCCGAATGGGCCGGCGGGTTTCTTGACGGACTGCGTCAACAATCCGTGTGATCCTTCATGTCAGATGTTCGACGAGACACCCGATGGCGGGCTCACGCCGAATTCGCAGACACCGATATTCTCATGGGAAACGGGTGATTTGGGTGATTATCCGCCGGGGCTCGTGAACAAGGGCGTCAAAGAGCCTTGCGGGACGGGTTTTGATTGTCAATTCAATCAGTATTGTTCGGCGCCGGTCTCCGGAAATTGCGGACACAGCAAATGCGCCGTCGGCGATCCCATGGCGTATGGGTGCGACACCTGCGTCGATTCGATTTGCGCCATTGATGGTACGTGTTGCGAAAGCACGTATGGCGGCACGTGCGGCCACGATTATTGCGACCTGGGTGCTCCATTGGCAAATGGATGCGATACCTGCGTAAATGCCATTTGCGCCGCGGATTTTACGTGCTGTGCGCGGGATATCGGGACCTGTTCGCATGATTTCTGCGCCACGGGAACGAGTTTGTCCAACGGTTGTTCGTCCTGTGTCAGCACGGTTTGCGCGGACGATCCCAAGTGTTGCGGTCTCAATACGCAAGGCACCTGTTCGCACGATTATTGTGCCACGGGCGCGGCGCTCAACAACGGATGTCATTCGTGCGTGAGCGATATTTGCGCTGTGGATCCGGATTGCTGCAAGACGCATACGACCGGCAATTGCGCACATGATTATTGCGCGACGGGTACGACCCTGAATCAAAACTGCCATTCGTGTGCGACCGAAGTCTGCGCAAAAGACCCGCGATGTTGTGGAATCACGACGACCGGCACATGCTCCCACGAGTATTGCGCGACGGGCGCGGCGCTCGCGCCGGGATGCAATTCGTGTGTGGATCAAATCTGCGCCGCGGATCCGACGTGTTGTGCACGACCGATTGGAACATGTTCCCACGATTTCTGTGTGACGGGTTCGACTTTGGTAAACGGTTGTCATCCGACCGTGTCGACCGTCTGCGCGGCGGATCCGAAATGCTGCGGCCTCAATACGCAAGGCACCTGTTCGCACGATTATTGTGCAACCACGGGGGCGGCGTTGGCGCCTGGTTGCCATCCGTGTATCGATCAAATCTGCGCCAGCAATCCCAAGTGTTGCGACTCGACGATTGGCACGACGACTTGCGCCCACGATTATTGCTCAACCGGGGCGAAACTCGCCACGACATGTGATCCTTGCGTGGCGGCGGTTTGCGCCAGTAGACCGAGCTGCTGTACGGGTACCTGGGACTCGACGTGCGTTTCTCTCGTCGCCACGAAATGCGCAGTCAACGACCGCTGCCCGTCGCCGAAATGGTCGACTACCTGCAAAAACCTGGTCGGCACCGTTTGTGGAAACACGTGCACGGCAAGCTGGGGAACGACCTGCACGAACAAGGCGAAACCGCTGAGCGGTGACAACTGCGCGACGCGTTCGTGGACGTCGAGCTGCGTGACCAAGGTTGGCACGACCTGTGGAAATACCTGCACATCCAGTTGGGGATCTACATGCGTGGACAAAGCGACGCAATGCGCGGCGGCCAATGGTTGCAATACATGGGACGCGAGCTGCACGGCTAAGGTTGCTACAGTTTGTGGAAATACGTGCACAGCGAGCTGGGGCACGACGTGTACGGACAAGGCTACGGCCAATTGTGGCAATGCCTGCGTGCCGCGGACTTGGGACCAAGATTGCGTCGACAAAGTCGGCACGGTTTGTGGAAAATCCTGCGGTCCGTTCGAATGGGATCAAGACTGCGTCGATAAGGTCGACACCGTCTGCGGCGCGAAATGTTATGAGGATCCCGGCTGCAGCCACGACAAATGCAATTCCGGCGGACCGCTCGATCCCATGTGCGATACGTGCGTCGCGTCGATCTGCACCGAATTGCCGTTCTGCTGCACCACCGGTTGGACCGACCTTTGTGTCGACCGCGTCAAGACGAAATGCAACCTCGGTTGTCCCACGCAAGGCGATTGCGTACCTTGGCTGCCCGGACAAACCGATCCGGAATGCCCCGGATACGACCTGACCGTCGGCATTCCGTGCGGAAATACCGTTCCGGTCTGCAATCACGGCAAAACCACCGTGCCCGCGGGCGTCAAGGTCGTGCACTTCCCGGCAAACTCGAATCAATATCCCAAGTGCGCGCCGGACCAAACACATCCGCAAATGGAAACGTGTTTTACGACGCTGCCCATCGAGCCCGGCAAGTGCATCAAAATGCCGGCATCGTCGTGCAACTTGAACAATGGCAACCGCGAAATCATGGTCAATCCGCCATCGTTCGCGGGTTACACGCAATTGCCGGAATGCACCTGCCAGGACAACTGGAGCCTCTGGAGCGGACCCAACGTTCCGTGCGAACCGCCCAGCTGTTCCAATACGACAACCACCACGGTTCGTCGCGTCAATATGTTCCTCGCCATCGACCGTTCGGGGTCGATGACGACGGGCGTGGGTGGTGGCGATACGCGTTGGACGGCGACGATCAAGGCGCTCAAGAAGTTCGTCCAGGATCCCGCTTCCGCAAACCTGGGCGTCGCGTTGCGTTTCTGGCCGGATGATTCGCCCGTCTCCGGGTGCAACAGCACGAACTGCAACGCCGTTGCGTGCAAAGCGCCGCTCGTCAACGTCGGCCTTTTGAACATCTATAATGCGCCCACGGATACGCAAGAGCAGCTCCTGCTCAATGCGTTGAATTCCAAGACGCCGAGTGGAGCCACGCCCATGTACGCCGCTCTGGCCGGCGCAACGCAATGGGCCATCGATTACAAGAATGCCCATCCGGCGGAAGAAGCCGTCGTCGTTTTCGCGACGGACGGCGAGCCGAATGGTTGCAATGAAGACCCGACGGCCATCGCTGCGCTTGCGGGAAATGCATTCACGACCAAGGGCATCAAGACGTACTCGATCGGCATTCAAGACGCCAATCCGGCGATCATGAACGGGATTGCCCAGCAAGGTGGAACGAACCAGGGCTTCTTCATCGCGCCCGGGGCCAACGTCGAATACGAACTCTTGGCCGCCCTCGTGCAAGCCAAGGGCAATACCATTTCGTGCGACTTCATCGTTCCCGAAGGCGGCGTGTACGACCCGAGCTCGGCGAAACTCACGTTGACGCCCACTGCGGGTATGCCCATCACCATCAACAACGTGGGTTCGTTGGCGCAATGCGGATCCGGCTGGTATTACGATAATCCCGCCGCTCCGACGCAAATCAAATTGTGCCCGACCACCTGCGCGACCGTGCTCAACGATTCCGGAACCAAAGTGAACGTGGACCTCGGTTGTCCGGGCAATTT
>CAYSYX010000849.1:0-3382 GCA_964435055.1 uncultured Polyangium sp.
CCTCTGCACGCAGAAGGATTCGTGCCAAACCGGTACGTGCATGGGGACGGACCCCGTCGTCTGCACCGCGCTTGACGAATGCCACGACGTGGGTGCGTGCATTCCGATGCTCGGCGTCTGCGATAACCCGGCCAAACCCGATGGTACACCTTGCACGGATGGCACCTGCCAAGCGGGCAAGTGCACGACGGGAACGGGCGGCGCCGGCGGAACGGGCGGCGCAGCGGGTGCCGGCGGTACGGCCGGCTCGGGCGGCACGGCCGGAACGGGCGGCACCGCAGGTACGGGCGGCACTGCCGGCAACGGTGGCGGTGGCGCCGGTGGAGCAGGCGGCAAGGGCGGCGCCGGTGGCGCCGGCGGTAAAGGCGGCAGCGGCGGTACGGGTGGCAAAGGCGGCGAAGGCGGAACTGCCGGAGCCGGCGGCAGCTCGACCGGACCTTACCCTGCAGGCGGCGGTTGCGCTTGCGCAGTTCCGTCCGATTCGACGAGCAGCTCGAGCACCGGTGGCATGATCACCGCGCTGGGCCTCGTCCTCCTGGGTATGCGTCGCCGCCGACGCTGAACCATCCAATCGACTCCTCGAACATCCGTCGGCATGAGCTGATCGATGTTCGAGGAGCTCGGCTCCCTCCCATCGACAAGTCATCAGATGATGCGCCGGACGCGGTGAAACCTCGACGGCGCCCGGGGCCATGATGCCCTCGCCCCTCTGACAGTCGCCACGGTTGTCGCTACGTTCGCGTTTCGTCGAGCGTTTCGTCCGCGTCTCGCAATCCAAACGCCTTCATTTTGCGCTTCAACGTATTGCGATCGATCCCCAAGACCTTCGCCGTGCGGCTCAAGTTGTTCTTTTCCGCCGTGAGCACGCTGGTGATCGCTTCGCGTTCGGCGTTTTCCACGCATTCGCGCAACGTGCGGGATGTTTCCGCCTGCGAGGTGGTTTGGCTTGGCGCACGCGTCGACTTGGGCGAGGTTACCTGGCGGATTTCATCGGCAAGATCGTTCGAATGGACGACTTCGTCGCAAAAGATGCCCCAACGCAGGACCTCCGCGCGTAATTCACGGACGTTGCCGGGCCAGGCATATTGCGTCAACAGGCGCATGGCATCTCGAGTGACCCGCAAACGACGCCCCGTCTTTTTTGCGCTCGATTCCACGAGGAAACTCTCCACCAAGAGCTCCACGTCGCCGGGACGCGATCGTAAGGGGGGCATTTCGATGGTCGCTCCACGTAATCGATAATAGAGATCCTCGCGAAATTCGCCATGACGAACCATTCCGAGCAAATCGCGATGCGTCGCCGCGACGATCCGGACATCGACATCCACGGAAGACTCGGCGCCGACGCGACGCAAGGTTCCTTCTTGTAAAACTCGCAAAAGCGCCGCTTGGACTCGAGGCGACAGTTCGCCCACTTCGTCGAGGAACAGGGTTCCGCCGTGCGCTTGTTCGAACAAACCTCGGCGACGTTTTTGCGCTCCCGTAAACGCTCCGGCCTCGTGCCCGAACAATTCGCTCGACAAGACGCCTTCCGCGAAGACCGAACAGTTTTCGGCGACGAACGGTCCTTTGGCTCGGGCCGATTGCCCATGGATTTCCCGCGCGGCCAATTCTTTGCCCGTGCCGGTTTCTCCCAAGATCAGCACCGACGTATCGCTCGCGGCGATCCGCCTGATTTTGGCTCGTAAATCCACGAGCGCCGCGCTTTCTCCGAGCAACGCCGATTTCGGCGCCGATGTGGCCGCTCGTAAACGTTCCAGTTCGTCGCGCATGGCGCGGATCTCTGGAAACCCCTCGATATCGAGGCGCACTTCGCGCACGGCTTTCGGATGCGGCACGGGGACGAACGCGGGCGGAATGACCTGCAACATCCGCGCGGGCAACAGACCCGCTTGCACCAAAATGACCCACAACGTTTGCGCTTGTGGCGTTCCGGCAGAAAGGAGCACGTCGATTTCAATGCCCTTGGCCAACAATTCGGTTTTGGCTCGACTCACCACCGGACCGAGCATTCGGAAGAGCCGCGCATAATCGCTCGGATCATCGGTATCGGCAACGGTCAGCTCGACGTGCGGAATGCGGGCGCGCAAGGTTTTACATAACGAATCCGCGGGCGCTCGTCCGGCGGGAATGGTCAGAATCCACGCCGCTTCATAAGGGACATCGCCGTGTTCGATCAGGCGCAAAATGGGCCCGCGATCGGTGGTCGGACGAGGTGTTTGATGCGAAGGCGAGGGGCCGACCACGCCTGCATCCGACCAAGTGAGAAGTGCTCGACGAGAGGTCACTGGTGCATGATGCACCAGAGCGGGGGCGAGGTCTAGGATTTCGAGGCAGGTCGTCGGTGATCGTTTCCACCTTTGAGGACTTGAATCGTGCGCCGCACTGTCGGTACTCTGGGCCCATGCGAACGAGTCTTCTTCTTTGCGTTGCTCTTGCTTTGTTCGGATGTTCGGACCTGGACCCCAAAACCGTGCCGGGAGGCAGCTCCGGCTCGACCGGGGGCGCCGGCGGCGAATCCAGCGGTGGTTCGGGCGGTGGAGGTCAAGGCGGGCAGGGTGGTCAAGGCGGTCTCGCATTGGATTGCACTCCGAAGCCGGCGCCGGAGCTTCCGCCGGAAACATTTTGCGATCGTATCGTGACGGGCGGGGCGGGAACGCGCTCCCCGGTGGTGGATCTTTCGGCGGCTCACGCGGGTATTCGTTTTTTTGCACCCATTGCAACCGTTGCCGAAGCCGATCAGGCGCTCGCCGCGAATCTGCTCGCCCCGGATGCCCTCGATACGCTCGATTTCGCAGCGTACGCCGACGTTTTGCCCGGCGTGGCTTGTGCCTTGCCGGCATCTTCCGTGGTGCTCGGATTTCCGGGAGCCAAAGTGGATATTTTCGACGGCAAAGTGGCCTTGATCCGCCCCGGTACGGGGCTCGTGGACGTGCCGTCGACCGTGACGGCCATCGTGGTCGATTTACGTGATTTGCCGCCGGTCGAGGGCCTTCGCGCGGCGCTCGAGGCCGCCGTTGCGCCCGCGTTGAGCGCCCCCGTGGCACGTTTGTCCCGGCGCGTGCGCCGTCATTACGGCATGACGGACGAGCAATTCACGCCGTTCAATTTGTATAAAAATACGATCGCTGAAATCGACGATGGCGTCATTCCCGCAACCGGCAAATTCGACCGCACGCTGGCGTTGCTCACGAGCGCCAAACTCGCACCGGAAGCCGCCTCCCTCGCGCTCGCTTTGCGTTTGGCCAATCGCGCGACCATCGTGGGCGAAGGACTTCGAGCGGATGTCGCCGAATCTCGTTGGCAAGGCATCGGCAATGGCGGCATTGCGTATCGCACGTCGGATTTGTTGCTTCCGACCGGTGAACGAATGGCCGATTCG
>CAYSYX010000850.1:0-3365 GCA_964435055.1 uncultured Polyangium sp.
GGTGCGAAGCACACGAAACAATATTGGTCCAGCGCTCGCTGGTCCGGGTCCAGGGGCGGATAGCCCCTGGTCGGGTCTGGGCGGAAGCCCAGCCAATGCGGGCGAGTGTCTATTCCGGCGGCGGTTCGCTGCCGACTTTTCGGACAACCCCGAGGTGCTCGCCGCCATCCACGGCGATCATTTGTCCCGTCACGGCGCGAGCTCCAAGCAAATATCGGACGGCATTCGCGATGTCTTCGGGCGTTGCGCCATGACGCAAAGGCACGCGATCGCATTGCGCGGCAAATTGCTCCGGCGTTTGCCGAATGCTGGGCAACGTCGGACCGGGGCCGACGGCATTGACGCGAATTCGTGGAGCGAGGGCCACCGCCAACGATTGCGTGAGCGCCCATAAGCCCATTTTGCTCACGGTGTACGATGTAAATGTCGGTCCCAAATTCCACACGCGCTGATCGAGCAAATTGATGATGTTTCCATGAGCGCCTTCGGGCAGGCGTCGCGCGAACGATTGCATCAGGACAAACGGCGCCCGCAGATTCGTTTCGATATGCAGATCCCAGCTGTCGCGGGTCACGCTTTCGACGGTATCGCGTTCGAATACGGCGGCATTGTTGATCAGCGCTTCGAGCGGTCCGACGACGGATTCGGCTCGTTCCACAAGCGTCGAGGTTTCCGCTTCCCGCATCAAATCGGCTTGCACCGCGGCGGCTTTTCCCCCGGCCGAGCGAATGATTTCGGCGATCGATTCGGCGTCCGCTCGTGATGAATGGTAATGAATGGCGACGCTCCAGCCGTCTTTTCCCAAAGCTTCGGCAATGGCGCGCCCAATTCGTTTACCGCCTCCCGTGACGAGAACCGATTTGCTCATCGTTCGCCTCCACGCAATCAGAGTTATCCGCGTTCGTCGTACGTCGCAATGGCCGTGTCCGTCTCGTAAAACCTTACCGCCGTGACGGGGATTCCTTGAGAGCGCAAATGATCGAAAATGAGTTTGGCCAAGTTCTCCGCGCTGGGATTCACATCGAGGCGCACGTAGGCTTCTCCGGCTTGGTCCAAGTAAGGGATGACCGGATCGTCGTTGCGGACGAGCAAGCGGTGATCGAATCGTTCCATGATCCAAGCTTTGCCGGCCTTTTCGATATCGAAAAAGTCGATGACAAAACCTTTCGCATCGAGCGTCGGTTTGGAAACTTCAATCTCGACGCGGGCATTGTGACCATGGATACGTGCACAAGGGCCTTCGTAATCCATGAGCCGATGGCCGTAACAAAATCGAACTTCTTCGGTCACTCGAAACATGCGCTTCCAAAACCTCGGTCACTACCGTATCGCAACGGCGCTGATGTGCGTCGAGCGGGATACCGCGCGGCGGGTCGGACGTCAACCTCGTCTTCATCGGATGTCGTTCGACTCTTGACGGCGGCTCGGTAAATGGGCTCAATACGTGCATGAAACGTTACGCTGCTATCGGCATTCTCGGCTCGGCCGTTCTGTCGTCCGTCGTCGGTTGTGAACCCGAACCTACGCTGGTCTTCGGCTCGGCCGGCAGTTCCGGAGGAAGTAGTTCGGGGGGCGGGGGAGGCTCGTGCGAGTCCGAGCGAGTCGACTTGGTCATTGCCGTCGACAATTCGCGCGGTATGACCCAAAAGCAATTCTTTTTGGCCGAGGCCATTCCGACATTGCTTCAAGGCCTGACCAATCCGCCTTGTATCGATCCCAAAGGCATGGTGGCTCCCGTTTGGCCCGCCACACCCGAAGCTGTTTGTCCGGCGGGGCTCGAGCGTATATTTGCTCCCCGAAATGACATTCATATCGGCGTGATCAGCTCCAGCATCGGCGGGCATGGATCGGATGCGTGCCCGGACAGTGAATCGCAATCCTGTGCGAATGCCGGGGCGAACAATACGACGAACAACGACAAGGGCCATCTGTTGAATCGTAAATCCGCGTGTTCGGCCGATACGATCGCGACATACGCCAACAAGTCATTTCTTGCGTGGGATCCCAAGCAGGTCATGTCGCCGCCGGGCGAATACCAATTCGACAATGGGGCTGGAAAAGGGCTCGCGCCGACGATCAAAGAATTGGTCAAAGGGGCGGATGCGTTGGGATGCGGGTATGAATCGCAGCTCGAAAGTGTGTATCGATTTCTTGCCGATCCGGAGCCTTACGAAAAAATCAGCGTCGTCGATGCCAAAGCGATTCCGGAAGGAGTCGACGCGGTGCTGCTCAATCAACGGCGGGAATTTTTGCGCCCCGATTCGCAGCTCATGGTGCTCATGACGAGCGATGAAAACGACTGTTCGACGAAGGAATACGGACAGTTTTTCTATGTGAACCAATTGCGGTTGTCGGGCGGCTTGCCTTTTCACATGCCGCGGGCGCGTCAGGAATGCGCGACGAATCCGTCGGATCCGTGTTGCAAGTCGTGCGGGCAATCGGTGGGCAGCTGTGCGCCCGATCCGACGTGCGGTGCGGACCCGGCCATGCCGCCCACGTACAACGACGCCGAAGACAATATCAATTTGCGTTGCTGGGACCAAAAACGACGTTTTGGTATCGACTTCCTTTACCCAATCGATCGTTATGTCCAGGCCTTCACGCAAACGAAAGTGACAAACCGAGCGGGCGAAATGGTCGCGAATCCCATTTTCACCGACCTCGACCAATCCGATTCGATTTCGGCGATTCGTGCTCCGTCGCAGGTCTTGGTGACGGGTATCGTCGGCGTTCCGTGGCAAAACATTGCGCGAGACAGCAAGGACGCGCGGAAGGGTTACAAGGATTGGGAAGAAATGAAACTGCCCGTCGCGGGATTCTCGTCGGTATGGGAAGTCATTGCGGGCAAACCCGATACGTATCTCGCGCCGAAAGACCCGCTCATGAACGAATCGGTGAAACCGCGTTATGGCACGAGCCCCATTACGGGCGTGACCTTGGCTTCGCCCATGACGCCGCTGGGTAATCCCATCAACGGCAATGAATACACCACCGACGACGATCTCCAATACGCGTGCATTTTCGAGCTGCCTGCGCCGCTGCAAAAAAATTGCAAAGACGGGTCGTGTGAATGCGCCGATCCGAAGAACGACAATCCCTTGTGTGCGACAAACCCGGACGGGTCGGGACGAACCTTGCTGGTCCGTGGTCGAGCGCTTCCGGGCTTGCGTCAGCTGAGTCTTTTGGAGCAGCTTGGTCCGCAAGCGGTGGTTGGTTCGGCATGTCCCGCGCAGGTTTCGAATTCGCAGGTCGAAGATTTCGGGTATGTGCCGACGATGCTCGGGATGCTCGAATGGGTGGCGAATCATCCTTGCGCGAAGTAAGGCGAAGGGGATTTCCGGGGCGAAATCGTTGCCATTCTATAC
>CAYSYX010000851.1:0-3359 GCA_964435055.1 uncultured Polyangium sp.
AGATTCGCGATCACTGTCGCCCCCGCGGTGGCCTGGAGCGAACTCGGCGGCGTTTTTCCCCAATGGTCAGTTGATGGTGTCGGGCTCTTTGGATGAAAAGGTGCGTATTTGGGATTTGGCAACCGGCGAATTGAAAACAACGCTCGCAGAATCGGAGACCGTCACCGCCGTCGGCGTTTCGCCCGATGGAACGCGGTTTGTCTCGGGAACCTCGAATGGTCGTGTACGACTTTGGGACGCGAGCAAAAATAAGACGATCAAGTGGATGGAAGGGCACCACGAGCGCGTGAATGCCGTTGCCTTTTCGCCCGATGGAACGACGATCGCTACGGCGGGCGACGACAATGCCCTACGCATATCGGACGTGAAGACTCGGAAAACGCAGCGAATACCTGCCGGTGACTTTTCGGTGAAGTCCGTGGCTTTTTCGCCCGACGGAAAACAAATCGTGGCCGGCACATGGGACAGTCGCGTCAAGGTGTTGGACGCGCACACGGGAGCCCTGAAAACCGAGCTCGATGCCGCCGGATCCACGATTCATCAAGCGGTCTTTTCGCCTCGTGGAGACACCGTCCTGTATGGAACGGAGAATCGTTCGCTGCATACATGGGATCTCGCGGCTACGGGTTCGGTGTTGTCGTTTCAAGGCAGTGCTACGCGAGCGATCACATTTGCGCCCGACGGTCGCACGTTTGTCGTCGGCTCGGCGGATCGACGAATTCGCGTATGGACACGCGGGCAACCTGGGCCCCCGCGGATGCTCTCCGCGCATACCGATGAAATCACATCGCTGGCCATGGCGCCCGATGGTAAAACCTTCGCTTCCGCGTCGATGGACAATAGTGTGCGGATTTGGGATATCGAAACGGGCAAAGAAATAACATTTTTCAAGTCGGACCATGGCGACGTGAATTCGGTGGCATTTTCGCCGGATGGTAAAACCATTGTGACGGCGTTTCAGTTCGATGGCGTCGGTCTTTGGGATGTTGCTTCCGGGAAGCTCGAGAAACTGCTCAAAGGCCATTCGATGCAGGTCCGCGCCGTCGCTTTTTCCCCCGATGGCAAACAAGTCGTCTCGGGGTCGAATGACGATTCCCTGCGGGCGTGGGATGTGCAATCGGGCAAAATGACCCGCGCCTTGAACTTGCAATTCTCCGACATCTCGAGCGTCGCGTACGCGCCCGATGGTAAATCGGTCGTAGCGGCATCCGAGGATCGAAACATTTACGTTTGGGATCCGAATACCGGCGGCCTGAAATTCTCGCTCGTCGGCCATCGGGACCACGTGCTCAGCGCGGTTTTCTCGCCAAACGGAAAAACCATTGCGTCCGGTTCGAACGACGGCATGGTGTATCTTTGGGACGCAGAGACCCGCAAGCCCGTCCTGCAAATCCAGGCGAATCCTGGAGGCGTGACGGCGGTGGCGTTTTCTCCGGACGGCTCGCTTCTCACGTCAACGGGGCAAGATGGGGCCGTGATGCTGTTTCGAGTCTCGGACGGCAAGCGATTGGCGTCGCTCGGAACGCTGGTCAACAAGGACACGAGCTACGTCATGGCGAATCGCCGAATCGAGTTTCTCGCCGCGGACACGTGCACCATTTCTCCGTATACGGTTTGTCATTTCGGCCCGATGGTGACGCCATTCGAGGTTTGTCAAGACGGTATGTGGGGAAAAGGGTTGCTCGAGAAAGCTTGGTCCGGAATGGAAGTGAACGACGAAGTCGACGTCGAGCCCGTGGCGTGTGATGGGAAGTAGCTCGCGCGTTGGTGGATTTCACGGCGGAATGCTTGCCCGCAAGGGCTGGGGGATGATTCGTAGAAACGCGGGGAGTGTATCGACAAATTTGACCTGCTGAGCATGGTGTGATGGTGTGGGGCGGTGTTGCAGCGATTTCCGTGGGTCGGGAGTGCCCTTGTGGTGGGGGCAGCTTCGCTGGGGTGTGTTTCGGGGCGTTATTCGACGGAAGCGCTGCATGCAATGGCGCCGCAGGCGGGCATTGTCGATGTCTGCGTCCGATTTCCCATGGCGGATCCGGAGGCAACGGTCGTGGCGTACGACTCCAAGACGCGGACGGCCGTATCGGATCAAGACGGCAAAAGCGGCGCCCGCGGAGATGAAGCCGTATGGTGGAAAGGGAGGAGGACATCATCCGGTGTCGAAGCGAGCAGTTGAAGGAGCACCGGGGTACGATGCAAACAAGGCATTGGCGATTCCGAATGCTGAATTGAAACGATTGGGG
This sequence comes from uncultured Polyangium sp., assembly GCA_964435055.1. Lineage (GTDB taxonomy): Bacteria > Myxococcota_A > Polyangia > Polyangiales > Polyangiaceae > Polyangium. The sequence goes on from CAYSYX010000851.1 coordinate 2,241, forward strand.
GTTAACCACGGTCAAGTCACAGGCGGTCAATTGACAGGGTACAGAGATTTCGCGAAACAGGGTCAACCGCTCACCTGGGAGCGCGTTGCTCAAATCGAAACCGACGCTTTGATCAAGGGCAAGATGAACCCTGAAATCGCTCGAGCCACGGTATCAAAAGCAATCCAAGCGCTCAAAGACTCGGGCATTGTCACGCCCGTTGGGATTCCTTGGGGAAAATGATCATGAACCGTGTGATAATTGAAGAGTTTGGCAGGCAGCTCGTGCTGTTTGTCCGCGATGAAGCCATTCAGCTCTGCGATCTAAATCTGCGTCCTGATCGTGATTCGACAATCAGTAACCGCTGGCGAGAAGCCGCGGCCGTGGTCGGAGGTGAAGCAATGGTCATTCCCGACTATGTCGATGCTCCTATTTTTCAGACGCTGTACGAAATAGATGCGCAACAAAACCTCCATATCTTGTTCACAGCTTCAAATGGAGAAACGGTCGATTTATTGATGGAGGGGAGCGGCGAATTGGCCGGCTGGTATGCTGGTCCCCAGGTTTGGCGAGCTTGGTATTCGAATGAACGCATCGCCGATGCCGAAGATTACGCAGACATTTCAGCCCAATATGGCACCCAAGACATCCCGGACGATCCCGCGCCCAACCTCGACGAGCTCGAAATGCCGCGCCGGGCCATAGAAGAACTCGGCATTCTGCTCGTTCGTCACGTTCGTGACGTGGCCATTCAAAGTTGCGACGTTCAGCTGTTGCCCCATTCCGAAACAGCCATGGCCAATCGTTGGCGCAAAGCCGCCCTTCCCTTTCATAACAAGGTTCCGCCGGAAGTGCTCATCCCCGATTGCGTCGACGAAACCATTTTCACATTTTTGCGCGCCATCGATCAGGGCCTGTTGCCCTTGTCGTTCGTCGCCGAAAATGGAGAAACGATCGACCTGACAAAGGCCGGCAATTTGGCGACTCGGTACATCGAACCCGGCGGATGGCGGGATACGTTTTCCAAGGAACGCATCGGCCGGGATTGAACCGGCGTCATCGTCATCGATTCCATCAATCACAATGGCCATACCGGGCCTGTCGAGATACCGAGCGGTCATGACATGGCCGGTGGAATCG
>CAYSYX010000852.1:0-3353 GCA_964435055.1 uncultured Polyangium sp.
GGTAAAAGGAGCTTCGGGTGGCGACGATGGATGACTTGGACAAACTCCCCGCCGATCTCGTATGGCAAGACAATGGGCACCTTTCGGATATCGTGCTCTCGACCATCGCAGACGGGGAAATCGACATCGTCCCTCTCGAAGCTCATACCCACCTCGAACATTGTGAAGAATGCACCACGCGGTTTGGCGCGGAAGCTTTGCTTTCGGTCCATGCGGGTGAACTTTTGGCGGAAGTATCTCGCGTTCGGAGCATGCCGGCGGTATTGGCGCCGCGTTCGGTGCGCGAAGTGGCCGTCGACGGTTGGGCGAGATTGCCCAAGGCGGCGTTTTTCGGGGCATTATTTCTCGCGGCGATTGGGGCCTTGCCGGCGATTATTCTTCGCGGGCATGTGCGAATCGCCGAATTTACCGAAATCTTGAGTCGTTCCATTGTAATGCTCGCGCGCGGCGTGGTGCTGGTGGCGAAGAGCGGGTCATTTACGGTGCTGTTATGGGCATCGGCGATGACGTTACTTTTGGTGGGTCTCGGCGTATCGCGCGTAGCGCGTCCGAAGCCCGTAAATGGTTTGGCGGAAGAAGGAGGCAGGTGACATGTTTCTGCGTAACGGTTCGTCTGGGCTGACTGCGTTGGTAGGTCTCTTCACCGTTTTGGCCGTCACGAATTCGGCGAATGCCGCGGTGGAAAAAAAGGGCGAATGGCCCGCAGAAGATAAAAAAGTCAGTTTGAGTTTGGACGATATCGACCAGAAAGATGCCCTCGAAAAACTCGCCGATGAAGCCGGCTGGAGTATCGTCGTCAAGGGAATGGGCGTTGAAAAAGCAACGCTGCACGTCAAAGATCAGCCTGCGGAAAAAGTATTGAATGTCCTTTTGGCGGAGGGCGATTGGATTGCCCAACGCGACGGATCGCTGATATCGATATCACGAAATCCGAATCCAAAGCCCGCCGCAGAAGTGAATGCGGCGCCACCCGTACCGCCACCACCCGTGGCCCCGGCACCGGAAGCCAAACCGGATCTCAAAATAAAATTATCTCTGAATGCGGATAATGATGAAAATGGTCCGAAAAAGGGTGAAGGAAAAGATCGCGAGGTTGTCGGGCAAAACCTGGTGATTGAAAAAGACGAAGTGGTCAGGAACGTACAGCTGGTCGGGGGATCGCTGGTCGTCAAGGGGACGGTGACGGGCGATGTGGAATTGGTCGGGGGAAAAGTGGAGCTCGAGTCGGGATCCCGCGTCATGGGGGACGTGGAAGTGATGGGCGGCTCGGTGGATATCAAAAATGGCGCGCGTATTGATGGGGACACGCAAATCGTGGGTGGGCATCTCGAACGCGAAGAAGGCGCGCAAGTGCACGGCAATGTGTCGACGCGCATTGAAAGCGACGAAGACCATCAAGAGAATGCCGCGGGCATGGGGGCACGCGCAATGCGAGAAATGGGTGAATGCACGACAGCGGGTGCGTTTCTTTTTGCGCTCGGCTCGGTCCTATTGGCGCTTTTCTCCAAACGCTCGGAAACGCTCAAAGTAGAATTCGCCGCGCGACCGATGCGTATGTTCGGCCTGGGTATTGCCGGGTTTTTCGGAGGACTCGTCACGTTCGGCGCGCTTTGCGTGACGCTGATCGGTATTCCGTTTGCCGTCATCGGGCTGCTTTTGGCAATTGCTGGAACGTTTGCCGCCATGACTTCGGTGCTCGAAGTCGCCGGGCGTGCACTCATTGGTCATAAAACGAAAAACGAATATGCACACCTGGCTTTTGGTTGTGCGCTGTTCGCCGTGACGATGATGATTCCGGTCGTGGACGATATCGCCAAACTCGTGCTGATGTTCGTCTCGATCGGTACGCTCGTCGCGACCCGGGGCGCGGGCTTGATTCCCGAGCGCAAAAATGGGCCGACCATCTCGGACGCCCATCCGTATCGCAGCGCCGAAGCCGTTTGAAATAGTTTGGCTCGGTCAATCATCGAGGGAGTCCTGCAAAGGGCTCCCTTTTCGCTTTGTAAAAACACATTTACCGCGGGGCACTGCAAGACAAACGGAATGCACAAGACACGGAATCCATCGACGATCCGTCGATCGGGCGTGATTTGAGACTTGACACACGCTCGATATCCGGTAATCATCGACAAACTCAACCGGGAGCCATGATGCGTACAGCGTTTATACTTTCTTCTTTGATGGCTGGTGCAAGTCTGCTCGTCGCGCTTCCCGCGCAAGCCACGCACATCCTTGGCGGCTCGATTACGTATCGTATTCCCGATCCAAGCAATGCGCCGAATACGGTGGAATTCGATGTTTACCTTGGAACATCGACGAATTTGGGCAATCCGGCGATTGAAATGCAATTCGGCGACGGTTCTTCGTCGGCCATTGGAAATGGCACGGTCATCAGTCAAGGATTTTCGACGCCCATCATTTCGCGTCACACCTTGAAGCATACTTACGCCGCCGGAGGCGATTACATCGCGGCCATCGATCATTGTTGCCGCCCAAGCACACTCGTCCAAAATGGGGACGACATGTTTCGGCTTGAAACGCATATCGATTTATCACCGGGAAACACCGCCGGAGCTTTGTCCTTCATGGATCCGATCGTGCAGCTGCAAGTGAATGGCATTCGCGAAATCTTCATTCCCGCCGGGGATATCGACAGCACGCCCGTAGCCTGCCGATTCGCGACCACCGCGGAAAGCGGACTCAAAGTCAATCCGACGCCGACGATCGCCGCAAATGTCCCGACGCTGCTGCCGAACATTTATCCATCCGGATGCAATCTCGCTTGGGATTTGACCGGCGCCCCGCCTGCTCAGCGATATGCCATGGCGATCGTCGCCGAATCGCAGAGCGGATCGACCGTCAGCACGACGCCGATTCAGTTCATCGTGGAGACGGTCTCGTCGCCGCCACCGCAATGCGTGACCGACGGCATGGTTCTCGGCGATATCGGCGTGCCCGTCAATGCGAATTTCATTGGAACGAGTTCGTCCGATCTTTTGCTGGGTTTCATCGGCAATGCCGGAACGACGACCCCGAATCCGGGAACCATGGCCCCGAGCCCCCTCAATTCCGGTTTGCAATGGACACCGACGCCATCCGACGCCGGTCTGCACTTGTTTCAGATCCTTTACAACAACTCCTTGAATATTCACAGCCGTTGCTCGATGTTTGTCGAGGTGAAAGCATGTCCGCAATTCGGAACGCCTTGTTCCGTAGGTGTCGGCGCATGTCTGGCCACGGGCACGATGCAATGCACCAACGGCGCGCCTTCATGCAATGCCCAGGTCGGAACACCGACCCCCGAAATGTGCGATAATAACGATAATGATAGCGACGGCATCGACGACAATGCT
>CAYSYX010000853.1:0-3339 GCA_964435055.1 uncultured Polyangium sp.
CTTGGTGTCCACGATCGAGACCGACGAGACATCGAAACCAGGACGGTCGATGTTTTCTACCATGTTCGCATCGAAGTTATAGAAAAAGCTCTCCCGGTCCTTGTCTTGGCGCTGGATCGATTCTTTGAGCGCGTAAGCTTCTTTCAGCTGGAAGTAGCTCGCGGGGTAGAGCGACCCGTATTGCGCCCGCATGGCCGGCACATGGGGGTAGAACGTTGGATCGGCAGCCATCGATCCAACCAAACCATCCAGGCTCCCATTCATGACATACGCCGGATTGATCATGAACGTGATCGTATTGATATCGAGCGGCACGCCTTCCACGGGTCGGATGTCGTAGCTCACCGGGCGACCGCTTCGTTTCAGCTTGGTGACGAATACGTCCGCCATGCCCGAAATGACCACGGCATACCCTACGTTCTTGGGAACCCAGCGTTTTCCTAGAGTATTCGACATGGGCCGATCCTCGAATGTGCCTCTCAGCTCCAACCTGTCGCTCGAAGCGACGCTTGACGAAGCGGTGACGTTCGTGGATTGCGAGCTTCGCTCCGAGCCGCTCGTTTTGTAGATCCCCCCGGCTTTGCCCGAAGTCATGTTGACGCAGAAAATCTCCATCGCGGTAACGGCGACCCCCCACGAAACGCCGCCAAATACATCCATATTGGTGTCGTACGAGCTGGATTGCGCGCGTTGCCACGAATAGGTTGTTCCCTCCGTTTGCTTCAGGGTGACGGACGTTGCTCCCTTGTATCCGTCTTCGGTTGCTTCGGTGAGGTTTTCCGAGGGAACGGGAGGTGCGCCTTCGATGTACCCGAGCAGCGTCGGCTTGATCTGCGTATTGCCGATCCATTGCAACGTCAATTCTTCCACGCGCTGTTCGGGGAGAAGTTCCACGTTGCGTGCCGACACGAATGCTTGGAATCGCCTCATGATCGCCTGCTTGGCGCCATTGGGGCCAACCTCGACCGTACTGTATTCGTTGGAGATCAATTGCTCACAGCCGGAGCCGGCCAACGGAACATCCGTCGACATGACAAACTTGGCTCCTCCCATGAGCTTGCCCACGAACGACCCGGACTTGGCGTCCTTGACAAACCCCTTTTCGTTGGACCCGTCGAGGGGATAATACGCAACGAGGCGTTCTTCATTGCCCGCGAGCCGGCGGCGCATCGTGCCCAGGATTTCAGCCTGCGTGCGAGGAGTGTTCCAAATGCGCACCTCGGCAATGTCTCCCGTGAAGAACTCCGCGTCGTTCGGAAAGCGCCGCCCAAGATAGAGCGTTCCGGTTCCCTTGAAATCAGCGGTGGCCTTGTTCGTGGCGATGAGCTCACCATCGCAATAAAGGGACTGCTTTTTCGAGTATTTATCGTAGGTTGCACACCAATGGTGCCAATCGGTGTCGGTGTGGTGCTCATGACTGTCCACCCGATTGCCCCAAAAATCCATCGTGAACTGGTCCGAGTCGCGAAACCCGAAATGGAGGCCCGAGTTTGCAACGGCCGCGCCCATGGCCACGAGGTACTGGTATTTGCCGGTGGTGCCGCTGCGGCGTGCCCAGCACTCGATCGTAAAGCCGCTCGACGCGAGGTTTACGGTCGGACACTCGATATACGCGCTCGTTCCGTCGGCGAGATTCAGCACGCGACTGCCGGGATTGCCGAGATTCGCCGTCCAAGCAACGTATTCGACGCCCGATAACGTTCCCTGGGCTTTTCCGCCGGCCGAGCGATCGTGCGCAGTTTGTCCCGTAGCTTCATTCAGGGGCCAATATGCGACGAGTCCCGGCTCGTTGCCCGAAAGCAACGTCGTTGCATTCACCGCGATCTCAGCATCCGTCAAGGCTTGATTCCAAAGCCGAACCTCGGCGAGCCGCCCGATGGGACTGGCACCGCTCGCGTCATTGCCCAGAATGTCTACGGACGTACCCTGATTCGCTGAAATGGTCCGCTCTTTCGGATCGCCGTGAACCCAGCCATGATTTTTGCCTGACGAAAGGTCCTTGACCTTGACGACGTTGCCCTCGCTCATTTTCTCCATACGCCAGTAACCAATGAGCCCAGGTTCGTTGCCCTTGAACGACCGATAATAGTCTTCACGAATCTCGGCCGAAGATCGGGCCACGTTCCAATACGAGACCTCGGCGATGTCGCCGCCAAAGTTGCCGGTGGTCGGGTCATTGCGCGCATCGTGACCAATGGTCATGACGCCGGGGTCCGCAGTGATTGTCCCTTGGGCGTGGGATTGGCCCACGAGAACCCCGTCGACGTAGAATCGGACGGCGGTGCCATCGAAGGTGCCCGTGTAGAGATGCCAGCCCTGGATATCGGCCAATGTGTATTCCACGGAAGCCCCGACGCCGTCGACATTAACGGAGAACGTGACCTTCTTTTGGCCCAACCAAGGGTGCAGCATGAATGCCTTTGGCTTTCCAACGAGGCAGCCATTGTTATTCCAGTTTGGATGGGTGCTTCGTGCCCAGATGGATATCGTCATGGCCGACGTTGGGTTGTCGTGCGCAGGCACTTCCACGTAATCGGTCGAGCCGTTGAAACCGAGCACAGGTTGCCGAACTGGTCGAGCTCCAAGCTGCACGCCATCGGCATAAAACAATGCCGTCTCGTGGCTCACGGATACGGCAATGTGGTGATTGCCGATCGCCAGCAAACGCTCGAGATCCGCGCCGCTGTCGAAGAACCAGCCATCCAAGAGCATGCCCAGGCGTTTGCTTCTTCGAATCGCCAACGGCGCGTCGTTCTTGCCCTTGGCGGACGCAACGATGTTCATCGGGATGGCCTCGCCATCATCCGCACTCGCGAGTGGGTAGTGGACCCATGCTTCACACGTCCACCCGCTTCCCGGCAAAACGATCGATTCTTGCAGCTTGATCGAATTGGAATTGCGAATTTCCGCACACGCGCGCTCGCCTTCCGGCAGCCACTGCTCGAATGTCGCATTACGGCTATCGGCAGCCACATCATAACGCGTCGATCGCATTCGCCCTCGCGTGTCGAAGTAATTGAGCAAGACGTTGCCTTCGCAGCTCTCCGTCAGCTTCAAGCCGCCGGTTGGTCGTGCAAAATCCAGCACGGCGCCGGATGTCACGAGATGACGCGTATCCGTCGCGAGCGCAGGCATCGGCATAGGTGCAGCGGCACCAAGCGAATTCAGCGCGATCGCGTTTTGGGTGGATAACTCGGCGCGAGCTGCATGCAGATCCGATCGCGCAGACGTAAGCGCCGACTCGAGCGCGTTCTTGTCATCCTTGGACGCAAGCACTCCTTCGAGCCAAGTCTGGTAATCGGCCAATCGGCGGCCTTCCGCCACGGCGTTATCAATGGC
>CAYSYX010000854.1:0-3333 GCA_964435055.1 uncultured Polyangium sp.
CCATGAAATCCACGGCGCTCACCGTCGGGTATCGTCCGGTCGCCGTGGCGTTCGACGACGCCGAATCGCGCGCTTTTGCCATTACGCAAGATGGAATCAGCGTCATTTCGCTGACCGGCGGCACTCCGATGGTCGTCAAGAACATCAAGCTCGCCGACAAACCCACGGCGGATCCGAATACGCGCGATGTCGCGATAACGCCTGATGGTGCGTATGCATTGGTGCGTCGTGACAATCAATCGCAGATCAACGTTTTCTCCTTGGCGGATGGCACGCGAACGGATGTCGCCTTGGCGGCATCGCCGACGGACCTCGACCTTTCGCCCGATGGAAAAGTCGCGGTGGCCGTTTTGCGCGACACGAGCGAAGTGAATTTGTTGCCGGTTCCGGGGATTGTTGCGGATCCTCTCGGTTTTACGACCATCGGCATTCCCGATGTGATTGTGGGATCGGCTTCGCTGGCACCGAAGAGTCCCCTGGCGCTTTTGTATACGAATGCCGTGCCGAATCCGGTATTGACGGTGGTCGATACGTCCGTGGCCATGCCGGATCCGCATTTCATTCAGCTTTGGGCGCCGATCAAGGCGGTATTTCCCACGGACGACGCGGCGCATGCGATTGTGCTGCATGAAACCGGAGGTGACGTGGGCTCGCAATATCCGGCGGCGATGAGCGTCGTGCCGATTGCGAACGATTTACCGGCCAAACTCATGGGCCTGGACGCTCCGGCGACGTCGGTGGCGATCTCCCCGTCCGGTCAAAACGCGCTCATTGCGACGGGAGACGACACGCATGCACAATATCGTTTGTATGTCGCTTCGATGCCGTCGCTCGAAGTGAAGAAATACGAGCTGGCCAGTCAGCCGATTGCGGCGGGAATCGTCGCGGGAGCGCAACGCGGGTTTGTCGCGCAAAAACATCCGGATGGCCGAATCACCTTCGTCGACTTCACGACGGGCGCGCTTCGAACGCTCACCGGTTTTGAATTGGCTTCGCAAGTCATTGATGGGAGCAACCCATGAAAATGGTACGTTTTTCCAAACCAGCGTCGTTGCTTGGCGTCTTGGTCGGTCTCACCTGTTCCAGCTTGTCCGGGTGTGGCGAGCGCAATGCCGAATGGTCGGCGGCGACGGTGAGTGAACCGATGACCGCGGGTCTCGAAGGGTCCGTCGCGATCGTCGATTATCTTGCCGATCGGGTCTTGATGCTCCCGGTCGAAGGCGATTTATCGCTTGTCCCGACACCGATCCCGATTGGTCCGGGGTTTGCCGCAACCCGTTCGACGGCCGATGGAAAACGCCTCTTTACGTTGAGCCGTGGTGTGGTTCCACGACGTAAAACCACGGACGAAGGCCCGTCGTTGCAAATCATCGATGGTGGCATCAACCCGAAATCGCTCGAGAAATATTCCCTCTCGGATCCCTTGTCGGGCCTCGAGCTCGATCCGCTCGGTGAATACGCCGTCGTGTATCCCTCCGCGGCCGATACCGAGACATTCGTCCAAAATCCGAACGAATTGATCCTGGTCAAGGTCGATGAAGCGCCGTCGGCAGCCAATCCGGTGCCTATTTCCTTGCGGAGTTTCGGTGGGCGTCCCCAAGCTTTCACGTTTACTCCGGAATTGGAATTGCCCGGCGGAAAGCGGCGATTGCTCGTGACCAGCACCGATCGCGATGTGGCCTTGGTGGACTTGAGCGCACCGGACAAACCCGAGATCACGGTGAAACTCACGAGCGGCGCGGATATTCTTCGTCCGGTGGGCACGGCCGTCAGCGACGGTGAAGCGGGCGTCGATACGGATGCTCGGATTGCCATTCGCATGGCGAACGATAACAACGTCATCATCATGGACCTTTTGCCGAAACCCGCGGGCAGCGATTCTCCGCATTCGTTCTTGCCGGTGCCCAACATCAACTACGTGGGCGGAGTGCCGACGGACATCGCGTTTGTCAATACGGACGGCGGTTTGCGTCTGGCGGCGCTCGTTCCGTCGAAAAAGACGCTCACCTTGGTCGAGCCGGTCACGGGTACCACGACAAACGTGGACTTGGGAGCGTCGTTCGAGCGGATGACCATTGTGACGGATATCGTCGGACAAACCACGAATGGCGGCGATATTGCTCTGGTTTGGTCGACGTCGTCGCCGAATGTCGCATTTGTCGCGCTTGGCGTGACCATTGGAAAACCGTACAAGAGCGTCGAACGTGTGGAGCTGACCGAGTCGGTATCGACGGTGCTCGATGTTCCCAAGCCGAATGATCATTTGAAGATTTTGGCCGTACCGAGCGGCCGGAGTTTTCTGGTGCTCGATTTGCTCACGCGTACGGTTTCGCCCATTCTTGCGGGAGCGGGCGGCACGCGGGCGACGGTTGGGCGTAATGGTCAACGCGTGTGGATGGCGGCGCCGGCGTCTTATTCCAATTCGGTGGGCCAATTGGACTTGGCGACATTGCATGCGAAAAACATCACGCTCAACTATCGAGTGCAGGACGCTTTCGAGGTTGAACGGCGCGACGGTGGTCGAGCGGTGATCGCGATTCATCCCGGAGGAACCGTGGGGGCGACGGTGTTTGACGCGGCGAACCCTTCCTTCGATGACATGATGGAATACCTTGGATTGCTCTTGGGAGAATTTCAATGAAAACGGCATCCTTGGCGCCGGCGTTTGTGTTTGTCTTGGCCGGATCGACCGTTTGGGCTCAGGAACCTGATGCTGCAAATCCTCCTCCGCCCCCGGATTCGCCTCCGCCCGTCGTTGCGGAACCCTCCGGCAAAGACCCGCTCGTCGGCGAAATACCGCTCGAAAATGAAGCCATGAATCGAGCGTTCGTCGGCGAGGACGAGCCCAAGCCGCTCCTGCTGACGCCTCGGCCGCATCGATTTGGTGTGTACCTCGGCGTTCGAGCGATGAACATCAAGGATGCGGGATATGATCCGTATTCGGAGAGCGATGCATTGGCGCAAAATGCCTTTGGTCTTTCGTTTACCCCTTGGCGTTCGCGGCCGTGGTCGGTGCATTTATTGGCGGAATACAATTACGGTGGGTCGAGCGCGTACGCTCGGAATGTGCCGACCCAGCTGGACGTGCATCGTTTTGCATTGGGTGTCGAGGGGCGTTGGATGCCGAGATCGAGGTTTTACCTGTACGCGAAGGTCGTTCCGGCGCTCGCGCGCATCTACGGCGAAATCGACGACAGTGACCTTGGCGTATCGCTCGAATCGGCGTCGACTGCATTTCTGTGTGATACGTCGGCGGGAGCTGCGTTGCGCCTGGGATCGGCGGGCAAAGAGCCGAAGCGCACGGTTTCTTTTTTTCTCATGTTGGATTGGTGG
>CAYSYX010000855.1:0-3329 GCA_964435055.1 uncultured Polyangium sp.
GTCGGGGCGTTGCCTAATCATCAAGGTATTCGGCGTAAGGCCGCACACCCTCCCGGAAGGCTGGCGACAATGAGAAAGCGTCGCCCCGAACCTTGTTTGCGAATGTCGAGCAAAATCGACCGTTCGCTAAAAATCTCGCATCGCCGAGAACGGATCGTCATCCGCGTCGATCTCGATCTCCTCCTCGAACGATGTGTCCTCGACCATGTCCTCGAAGCTCACATTCAGGCGATTGCTCGCGCGCATGATCTCGCGCTCAAACTCGGCAAAGCTCTCGAAACTCTTGGGCAGAGACATGGGCAGTCCTCGTCGTTGACAGTTGCAGCGCTCCGCAAGCGCCAATTCAGTACGAACCTCTGGTAATCCTCCGCTCGCGATGGACTGACAAATGTAGTACCTGAGCGCACGATCCACTTTGCGTGTTCGCCGGCTCCCAAAAAGCTCGCGCAAGCACCCGCGTAACCGCCGCAGATTCGCGTTCCGGAGCCAACGCAGCAGCAAGGCCAAATCGGGACGAAACAACGTTCCGGTGACCTGCCCCGCGTGCCCTGCGGTCCACCGACCGAACCAGCGACAACTTGCGGTGCGAACTTTGACTACATGTGCCCACTGAGAGCGACATGTGAGCCACTGTAAACAGCAGTAAGACGATGGCCAAAAAAAAGGTGCACGTCGTGCCCTCGACGGAGCGGCGCGGGTCGTGTAAGCAGCCGCTATTCGTTCAATTCGCCGGGGCTCGGGGTCGTGACGAACGCTCTGCGCCAAGGCGTTGCAACCTGCCTGCGACGCAGCTTTTTTGGCGATCTCGCAGCGCACCGGTCTCGGCACACTTCATGGCCCGTACCCCCATCATCTACGCCGTCGCCAACCAAAAACGCGGCGTCGGCAAGACGACCACCTCAGTCAATTTGGCTGCAAGTCTCGCCGCAGCTGAAAAGGCAACTCTGCTCGTCGATTGCGATCCGCAAGGCAACGCATCGAGTGGGACGGGGGTGCGACGCCCCAGCATCGAGCGCTCTTTGTACGACGTGTTGATCGGTCGTTACACGCTGCGCGAAACCGTCATGTCCACCGCGGTTCCGCGGCTCGACATCGTGCCCGCAACCCAAGATCTCGTCGCCGCAGAACTCGAACTCGTCGACGCTCCCGATCGCGCTCTCAAGCTTCGCGAAGCGCTTCATCCGCACATCGGCGCGTACGACTACGTGATCCTCGATTGTCCACCGAGTCTCGGACTTCTCACGTTGAACGCGCTCACCGCAGCCCATCGCGTGCTCGTGCCCCTGCAGTGCGAATATTACGCGCTCGAAGGATTGACCTACCTGATGGCCACGATCGACCGCGTAAAAGCCGCCTACAATCCGCAACTCGAAGTCGAAGGTATCGTGCTGACGATGTACGACGGGCGTAACTCGCTCACACATCAAGTCGCCGATGAAGTGAAAGGTCACTTCAAAGTGTTCGACTCGATCATCCCGCGAAACGTGAAGCTCAGCGAAGCTCCGTCCCACGGCAAACCCGTGCTCCTCTACGACGCTTCCTCCAAAGGCGCGCAAGGGTATCTGGGTTTGGCGCGAGAAATCCTCGAGGCCAACAAGCCTGCGAAAACCAAGTCGGCGAGGGCTCGATCATGAGCGTCGATCCGAAAAACAAACCCCGCGCTCTCGGCCGCGGCCTCGATGCGCTCCTCCCCGCCCCCATCACGACCACCTCGAGCGGCGCGTCGTACGGCGACAAAAGCGTCTTCTTTTGTCCCATCGAACGCCTTGGTCCTCAGCCCGGACAACCACGCCAAAACTTCGACGATGAAGCTTTGGAAGAACTGGCAGCCTCGATCCGTGAACACGGAATCATCGAGCCGCTCGTGGTTCGTCGAACCCAACCCGGCACGGACAAATACGAGATCATCGCGGGCGAACGTCGTTGGCGAGCTGCGCAACGCGCAGGCCTGAAAGACGTTCTCGTCGTCGTCAAAGACGTATCTCCCAAAGACGCATTCGAACTGGCGCTCGTGGAAAACGTTCAGCGCGAGGATCTCAATCCCATCGAGCTCGCCGAAGCCTACGAACGTTTGCTGAAGGAACACGCGTACTCGCCCGAGTCCCTTGCCGAGCGCGTCGGGAAAAACCGTTCGACCGTGGCCAACAGCTTGCGCTTGTTGAAGCTGCCTCCGCGCATTCGATCCATGGTGATTTCCGGCGATCTGAGCGAAGGTCACGCCCGCGCGATCCTTGGAGCTCCAACGGATGATCAGATGTCGGACATCGCCGACAAAGCGGTTCGCGGCCGTTTGCCCGTGCGCAAAGTCGAAGAGCTCGTCCGCGTTTCACGCACCACGAAGGACGGAGCGACCACAAAAGAGGACAAGTCGGCGAACGGTCAGACGAAGTCCCCGGGCATCAAAGATCTCGAAGCTCGGCTGATGCGCCGCCTTGGAACGAAAGTCGAAGTGAAGGACCGCAAAGGTCGCGGCGACCTGGTTGTCCAGTACGCATCCCTCGACGAGCTCGATCGAATCCTCGCCGCCATCGGCGCATGACACGCGTTCAGCTGGGCGAACCGATCACGGTTTGCCGCTTTTCATCTCCCGCAGCTTCTTGGAGGCGAGTTTGGCGATCGGCGTGTCCTTGCCGTATTCGATGGCCTTCTGGAAGGAGAACTCGGCGCTGTCGAGCTTCTGTTGGTGGTGCTGGATGAGGCCCAAGTAGTAGTACGCGGGCGCAAACTTTGACTGCAAACGAATCGCGGTCTGAAAGTCCTCGGCGGCGGCATCTTCGTTGTGAAGCCGCGCTTTGCAGAGTCCCCGACGGACAAACCAATCGGGCTCGGACCCTTTGAGCTTGATGGCGCGATCAAATGCACTGATGCACGCGTCGAAGGCTTCGCCTGCCGTGAACATGAAGCCCACGCTGACGAAGGTGTTCGGATCGTTGCCCTTGGCCATGTCCAAAACTTTTTTCGCGTGCGGCACGGCCTGTTCATATTGTTTGGCGTCAAAGTAAACGTTCGCCAACGCCATACGCAGATCGGCGGAATCAGCTTTCGCGATCGCCGCTTGATACGCCTTCGCGCTGCCCGCGACGTCGCCTTTGGCCCCACGTGCGTAACCCAAGTTCGTCAACATCGGGACGTCGTCGGGGACAATGGCGGCAGCCTTTTCGAGAACCTTGAGCGCTTCGTCGACGCGCGGAGGTTTGGCTGAGAGGTACATGCCGCTCAGATTCACCGCGGACATGACGAGACCCGGCTTGAGTGCAAGCGCAGCGAGATACGACTTCTCGGCACCGGCAGCATCGTTTTGTTTTTCCAGGACCAACCCCAGATAATTG
>CAYSYX010000856.1:0-3323 GCA_964435055.1 uncultured Polyangium sp.
TCAATCCCGCCTGCGCGCAATCCACCGGACCCGCACGCAATTCCCTTGCCCGCAAATCACCGCATGCGTATTCGATTCCGGCGGCGCAGCTCCATCGACGACAAAGCTTCTTCGCCTTCGACGATTACGATGACCTGGCCTTTTGCATCATCGCCTCGAAGGTGCGAATATGCACGCCGGGTTCGCCGGCCCGCAAGGCGGCAACCATGGCCGCAGCGACATCCGCGCCTTCAATCGGTCGATATTGGCGTAATGGTCCGAAAAATGCACCACCGACCACTTTCATTGCGGCAATACCCAAAGCTTCGCCCGTACGTTTTTCATGACGCTCGCCCATGAGCAGCCCCGGACGAAAGATCTCGACGCATTCATAACCCAACGCCATGACGTCCCGCTCGGTTTCTCCTTTGACCCGTAAATAAAAATTCGCCGCCGGGCCGCCCGCTCCAATGCTCGAAACCAACGCGAGCCGCGATGCGCCCGCTCTTCGGCCCAGTTTTGCCGTCGCCACGATGTAATCATGATCGACCTTGTAAAACGCCTCTTGCGAACCTGCCGCTTTGATCGTCGTCCCCAAGGCAATGAAGACATCGTCCACCGGCTCCGGCGAAACCGATTCGAGCTTATCGAAATCGACGCGTCGTTCATCGAGTTTGTCATGCCGCAATTCGAGCGACCGCCGCACGAGCACGCGGACTTGGGCGTAGGTATCTTCGGCGAGCAACCGCTCGAGGCAACTTCGGCCCACAAGGCCCGTCGCTCCGGCGACAAGTGCGATACGTCGAGCGTTTTTCCCCGTCATCATCCGCAATATCTCGCATTTCGACGACGGATGTCCAGCAGAAAAAAGCTCGGTCCAAGACCCCGTCACGATTCCCCTCGCGATACGGGAAATGACAGGCCGTCGGCACCAGCACCCACCGTCGTGATTCGATGCCATATCGTATGTCGTTCGCGTTGTCGATTCTTTGACCTCGCGAAAACCGGAGGAATCTCGATATGCTTATCGTCCTCATTCGCCGTCGATTGCCCGTTGCCGTGATGGGCGCGATCGCGAGATGCCGCCGCGCCAGCGTGTCGGTTCGGGTCCACCATGACCGCGGCAGACGACGGTTTTTCCGACTGAAATCGCGGAAACTTCTTGTAAATAGCGCCCGATCCGCTACAAGTGACGGATCATTCCATGAAAATCAATTACGATGCCGTCGGTCTTGCCGCGCTCACCCTCTCGACGTCCCTGGCGCTCTTGCTGGTGCCCGATTTGACGCTCGAATCACTGAAGAACCCCGCCGAGAGTGCGGCGGTTGGAACGTGTTTCACCTTTACGGCCGTGGTGGTACTTCGTGGTTTGGGGAGACGGGGCAGTCGAATGGAGCAATATTTGTTTGCGATATTTTTGGGCGTGATGCCGCTGGTGTATATTCAAAGCCGTATTTTCTTGGGCGGCAGCATGGAGTGGCTGTACCTCGAGATTGTCGGTTTGGTCATTTTCGGTGCGTTAGCCGTGCTTGGGCTCGTGGTTTCGCCTTGGTTTACCGTTGTGGGTCTCGCGGCGCACGGTTTGGGTTGGGATAGTTGGCATCCGGGGCGAGCGGCGTTCATGCCTTCCTGGTATGCCGGGGCGTGCCTCAGCATCGATTTGGGATGGGCGATTTATGCGGCCACCCAGGTACAGGCTTTTCGTGATGCTCGGCTTGCGTGGAAACCGGCTCGATTGAATCGGTGATTGCACCGGCGACGAAATCAATGGTCGAAGCGGGACTGCGTTGCCCGTTATTTCCCCCCGGACGTTCCAACCGGTGCTTTGGTTATGCACGCTTTGGCTTTTGCGGGATCCACCGGGTCGTCCGTGGCGCATAAGTCTTCAATCATCTCTTGGCTCGCTTTGAGCGCCGAATTGTACGCCGCGGCATAACTTCCATTGTACGTCGCGTTATAACACGCCTCGCCTGCAAAGTAGAGTCGCCCGTCGACGGGGTCGGCAAGTTTTGCCCGCATCAACGTCGCTCCAGGTTTCGCTGCCGAATACGCGCCTCGGGTCCAAGGCTCCGAGCCCCACGCGGTGACGCGTCGCTTTACGAGCGCCGCTTCGGGATTGCAATGCCCGCACATATCGTCGAGCGCCTTCATGGCCATGGCGACCAATTTCGCCTCGCCGCGATCGGCTTTGTTTTCCTCTTCGATTTTCCAGGCGCGATCGCCGCCGACAAACCCGATGATGATATCTTTTCCAAGCGGTTGAAAGACGAAGGCCATATCGTCGTTGGGATCTTTCGTCGCGCCGCCGTAAAGGACCCACGTATCCTGAAGCGATTGACCGGCATCGGTGGGATATTTCATTTTCTTGGCATCGAATTGCATGATGACCTTGTTCAAAAGGCCCATCGGCAAGCTTTCGATGGCTTTTTTCTTTTGCGCATCGAGCTCGGGTTTGAATCGAATGCGTTGTGGGTTCGATTCTTGAAGTACGCCCGTCGATACGGTCACGAGCACCTTGCGGCCGTAATAGATTTGGCCTTTGTCCGTTTCGACCGCCACGGGAGAACGCTGAAAGTCGATGCTCGTCACGCGGGAATTCAGCTTGACGTGGGCAGCGTCGTCGACCTCGGCGCCGTATTTGGCGACGAACGTTCCGTATCCTCCTTCGATGAGGACATCTTCGCCTGCGGCGAAATCTGCGGCGTCGATGGTGGCGTTTTTCGACAGTTCAATGGCGCCTTCGAGCGGTCCGGCATTCATCTTGATCAGCGACAAGAGCTCGTCGAAGGTCGCGTCGCCTTTTTGCGATTTGACGCCGCACGAAGGTTCGGACGTGGGCAAATGGGTATCGGCTGGAGCATCGCGGGTCAACATACCCTCCGCGTCGGGTTTGTCGTGCTTCGCGGTCGCGGCGGACGATTCCAATTTCTCTTCGAACACTTCGCTGATGCATTCGAAGCGTTCTTTTTCGCGTGAATTGGCGAATCGGCCATTGAAGTAGAAATGGTGCGACGGCTCGACATTGGTCTCGGCGGTATTCTGGCGACTACCTTTGACGAGCGGTGTGAGGGGATTGGTTTCGACATCGTGGATCCAGGCTCCACCGAGGTCGATGGGCGTGGCGAAACTCATATCGGTCCAAGCTCGTCCGCCGATTCGATTGTTTGCTTCGACGATGATGAAGGAGCGACCGGCGTGTTTCAGGGCTTTGGCCGCGGTGAGGCCGGCCATTCCGGCGCCGACGATAATGACGTCGACGGGCCGTTCGGCTGTCGCATCCGGTTCGATGCCGGCCGATGGTGCGACGACAGGCGGCTTGTTCACGGCATCGGGCGCTTGAATGG
>CAYSYX010000857.1:0-3318 GCA_964435055.1 uncultured Polyangium sp.
CTGACTGAACGACAAAACCTCTTCCTGTCCCACTCCGTCGCCGCCCGCTCGCGCCGCGGTCAGCTGAGGTTCGTCATCGAAATCCGTCGAAATCAAGTCCAACGCCGGCAGGTTCAAGTGGTCGAGGTTCAACGAGGTCGAACCCATAACGTCGTCGTGACCCGAGAACGTCAGCACTTCATCGCCCGGACTGGCGGCTCGCCCAGTATTCACGGCCCAAGTCACACGATTCTTCGCAATGCGTAGTACCTGCCAAACCACACGAAGCATCCACGCCAGTGAGGGTTTGTCGGCACGAGGTACGGATTGGGCCATCGCCAGCGGCGCGAGGTATGTGTAGTTGTACTTGTAGTCTTCGCGTGACGTCGGCGAGAGAATATCAAGCAGACCGAAGTTCTGGAGGTCGGCAGGGATCGTGCTCGGAGCTTCGTCGGACATGCCGCTACGGTAGGCACAACTTTTTCGAGGACGCAAGCCCGTGCGGCGCTATTCCGCACGAGGGACGGCATTACGAACGCAACGAAATCCGAGCCCGGGGACTTTGTATTTCATGATGGCGCCGCCTCGATAATCCGACTGGATGCCCATACCGCTGCGGTTCCATCCGCCACCGCGAATGACGCGATTGATGACATGCGGATTGTCCGCGCGCGGATCCGTTTCGGGCACGCCTTTGTACGGCATGTAGCTGTCGAGCGTCCATTCCCAGACGTTACCGGCCAAATCGTGAATCACGCCGGAAGGCAGTACGCGATCGCCTTTGCGATGCGTGGCGACCTTCGACGGACCTCCGCCGTGACATCCGCTGTCGCCGCCGGGTGAAACGAGGACACCTTGCGTATAATCGGCGAATTCGCACGAAGGAAGCTCATTTCCCCAAGGCCATTTTCGACCGTCCCCGCCGGTGGCGGCCCATTGCCATTGCGCTTCCGTGGGCAGAGATTTGTCCATTTTTTCGCAATAGTACTTGGCCATGCCCCAATCGACCAAATTGAGCGGGTAATCTTCTTTGCCCGGGACGTCGTACGTCTTCCACACATCGGGCTTGACCGGTTTTTCGCAACCTTTTTCTTCGACGCACTTTTTATAGGCGCCGGCGGTCACTTCCGTCGCGTCCATGCAAAATGGTTTCGTTAAGACAACCTGGTGCGGTAAATCGGCAATACCGGAACCTCGATTGCCTGAAGCCCGAGAGCCAAAACCAAAGCGTTCTTTGCCGGCGCCCAAGGTATACCCATTGGGACCCGTCGCGGGCACGTACACTTCGCCTTCGGGACAGGCCGGAGCGCAAGCGCCCGCGTCGCAACGTTCAATCGACAAACACGTGCTCACGACGTCGGGAGTTTGTCCCGACGACTTGCAACGAATGACGCGATGGCCGTCGCATGCCGTGGCTCCGTCGGCGACGCCGGCACAAGGTCCTGCGGGAACGTTTGCGGCCTGCACAACGCCGGCTGAAGCTGCAGGCTCGGATTTCCCGGCAACGGAATCGGCGGGTCGCGGGGGTTCTTCCCGAGGCTTGGATTCGCTTTTTTGACAGCCGAATACAGCACAAAACAGAACGATGAAAACGCTCGACGAACGCATCGCCGAGCACGATAGCTTTGGGGCGGGGCAGGGGCCAAAAGAATGGCGTTGAAAGTCGCGAGGGCCGCTTCCGTGCGTACGGGACAATTTATGGCGAGGGACGATCGACGGGTCGACACGCACAACGCAATCGGCGGGGGACAAGTCCGGCGGTGTGGGTTCGTTGTCGTGCTGGTTCGTCGTAACCCATCAATCGGGTAACGAAAATGGGCGGCGGCATGGATCCAATCCATCGGGCGACTTCCGAATCCGGGATGGTTGCGTCCGAGGCGACGATGACATGCCGGTCATGGAACGTCGAATGCGACTCGAATTGGTTTTGGGCCAGTTTTGCGAGTTGCTCCGGCGTTGTCGCGAATTCACCATTCAGCTTTGCGCCGGCTGTACCGAGTTCGACCAGGCCAAGTCGCGTGTACCAGAAGTCGTACGTGGAACATGTCGTGTCGTTTGTCGCGGCGCGCGGCAATTTCGCAATGTCGAGGGATGTATCCGGACACAAGGCCACGGGGCCTTCTCGAGGCGGCGGCAGGGGATTTCGAGCATCGAAAGCGAGAGGTCGGGTCGTCAGCCAGGCGTGGGTGCCGATCGCCGCGGTGATAATGCCCAAAATCCACAAGCAAGATCCGAAAGTACCGTCGCTCATCGATCGATTTCGGAACGCTTGAACCGAGATCACGATTGTCGCGAAAATCGCAATGCTGAGGACGCTTCGACGAGCAATGGCCAATACTTGGTCGCCGTGTTGAATGGCCCAAAGAACATCCGGATCCATGAGCGCGGTTATCGGGGGAGGATTGCCGAGGGGCGACAGACGCAATCCGATTCCGACGGCGGTGACGAAACAAAGCAAAAAGCACGTGACAAACAATCCAATCGGTATGCGGGCACGAATTTGGGATGAACGACGAGCAAGCAGGAGGAGCGTCAAAGCACCGAGCGCGGAGAAGATGCCCATGGCCGTGCCGACAACCGACAAAACCGGCTCGATGATGTCCAAGGATTCAAAGAATGAAGTTCCCCGAGCCGTCTGGTAAGAATCAAGCAATGCCTGCCTTGCGTTGTGAACGGTGTGTATGGCTACGCCAAACCCGGCGGCAAAAAGAATCGTGGACATGAACGCGCAAAGTTTGAGAGTTCGATGCCGCGGGCCGGTTCGTCCAAGAAAAACCAAGAGCAGGCAATCTGCGGCGCTGATCAACGACGCCACGAAAAGCAGAACCATGGCGACGATCTCCGGTTTGTTCAGGTCGAGATCCCGGATGGTCGTGCCAAACTCCATGAATTACCTCCACCAAAACGACAACAGGAAGGATTGATATCCCGCCCAATCGAGCGCGGCGAGGCAGAGGAGCGTGATTCCCCAGAGGAGGAGCAATTTGGGCCAAACCGTTTTGAGGTTCATGGCTGCACGATTGAACGTCAGCGGACGACGTGGATTGGTTTTTCAGCTTGGCGAATCGATCAAATCCCCACCTTCGGACACACACCCGCAAACGGACAATCCTCGCAACGGGCCACTTTCGCCGTACAGATGTAGCGTCCGAGCAAAACCATGGCCGGGCCGAACTTCGTCCACTTGTTTTTCGGCACCATCTTCATCAAGTCCCCTTCGATCACGTCGGGTTTGTCATTGTCCGTCAGCCCCATCCGTTGACTCACGCGCGCCACGTGCGTGTCCACGATGATCCCCGACGGAATCGACCCCGCCGTGGGCGGCGAAGCGCATTTGAC
>CAYSYX010000858.1:0-3309 GCA_964435055.1 uncultured Polyangium sp.
TCCGTGGACGCCGTGGGTGGGTGGCATCGCCTGATTCAAAGTGTCGCGATCGTGGACGAAGTGGAACCGGCGGATGCGATCGCGTTTACCGAAGTGTGCACGTATGCCGCGGGAGATAAGGTCGTGACGCAGCACATGGCGCACAAAGTCGACGGCAAAATCACGAAAGACAGGCTGGTCATCGTCCGGGACGCCGAATAATCATTTGGCATACCAAACGACGATTATTTCCGCAATGGGTCAAGACCCGAGCGCCGTGTCGATGGCTTTGGCCATTTCGGCGAAAGTCGGACTGTCGACGACCAATTTCCCTTTGTGCCGGAAAAGAACCTTGCCGTCTCGGCCGAGCACCACGAAGGCGGGAATTTGCGCCACATCGTGCTTTTTCGACCAGGCATTGTTTTCATCCAGGTACGTCGGGTACACCATTTTCTCTTCGCGAGCCGCTTCGGCGGCGCTTTTGCGTTCGGATTCGGCGTCCGTCGGATCGAATTCGGTCACTCCCGAGACTCGCAGACCGCGAGCCGCAAAGCGTTCGTGCAGGGCCAAGACGGCCGGCACGGACGCTCGACAAGCGCTTCAGGCCGGGTGCCAAGCTTCGATCAAAACGACGTGTTTGCCGCGAGCATCGGCGAGAGACACGGGGTTTCCGTTGACCCAAGCTTTCGCTTCGAGCGATGGAAAATCGGCAATCGGGGATGTGTCGGGAGCGGCGGTGGCATTGGCTCGAGGTTCGTCGTGGTTCTTATTGCAGCCGAGCGTGACGAGCGCGAGCAGTGTCGAGAATTTGGCGGCGCGTACAATGCGCAAAACGAGCGGCATGGGCGACTCGTAGCACGATTCTTCCAGGCGGACTACGGCTGATTGTCGAGTTGCCGGTGCAGCGCGCCACGGATGATTTGAATGAGGCCGAAAATGATGGCGCCCCAAGCGAGGACATACGTCAATTCTTTTGTCGATGCAGTCCCGGCATACGTCACCGCATTGGCGACGATGCCTGAACCGCAGAAGAAAACGCCCAACAGAATGGTTTTTTTACCCGTCTCGCTCGCCATGGCCCCTCCGCATGAAGCGCCGTACGCCGCAAGCTTTGACGGTTACCACGGACTGCGGACGTTTCGAAACGTTTTTCCGGGGGCCTTGACGATTTTTTAGGAGGCTCAGGTTTCGACCTTGGAACCCAACAATCGGCTGAGGCGCTCTTTTTCAACACGTAGGAGAATTACTTTTTCACGTTGCGTGACGACAGCCCCGGGAGGACTTTTCTTTGGTTTTCGCACATATCGGCGTTCGGTGTAGCTGACTTCGCTCGCAGCTTCGTGCCGAGCGTCGCTGAAATGCGCGGCCAACGTGGCGGCGTCGACCAGCACTTCCGCCAGACACGAGCGGTTTTTGTCGAGCGGGACGATAACATGAGCTCCCGCCACGTTCTTGGCATGAAGCCATAAATGATGGGGCCTGGCAATTCGAGTAACCAGGTCGTCATTGTCGGGGCCGCTACGGCCGACCCAGATGAGCTGATTGTTTGTCGAACGAAACTCGTGGTAAGGTTTGCGTTCGTCGGGGATAACCTGTTTGGTTCGTAAAACGGGCGTCGCGAGGTGGGGTCGAACGCCGGCGGCGACCATCCGTTCGGTGAAGGACTGCAAAACGTCCCAATCGAGCGGGGCGGCGCGAAGCGCCATTTCGAGAGGTTCGAGGGCCGAGATTTGTTCTTCGGTATCGGCGAGGCGTTTGTGCATGATCTCGGCGCCGCGTTGCAACCGACGGGCTTTTTGGAAAAACTCGGCGGCCTGATCCTTGGCCGGTTTGTCCGGAGCGATGTCCACGACAATGGCTTCGTTGGTTTCCCAATCCACGAGTTTGGCTTGACGAGCTCCTCGAGGAATGGTTTTTCCTTGTGCAACGAGCAGCGCGCCGATTTTTTGCAGGCGCGGCACATCGTCGAGCCGTACCAAATCGCTTCGGACCGCTGCCGCGCGACGTTCGAGTCGTTCGCGTTTTTTACGCACGGCCGCGCACAATTCGCGGTACAACGTTTTGAGCACATACGAATCGCTCGTGGACAGAACGCTCGGCCCAGCTTCGTCGAGTGTTACGCTTGGTGACGTCTGACCGGGCGTTGCGCTGCCGGGCGTTGCGTTGCCGGGCGTTGCGTTGCCGGGCGTTGCGCTGCCGGGCGTTGCGCTGCCGGGCGTTGCCCGGACCCACCCGGGGCTCCGCGCCCCGGGACCCGCGCCAGGAAGCGTCCTGGACCTTTCGTTGGTTCGTCCGCGATGCGGTCGAACCAAGAGGGGGTCGTTGGGAAGGGAGTCGGGATTGGTTGGTGGTCCAAGCGAATTGATTGGTGGTCCAAGGATATTCGGCGGCCATCTGACGGAGGAGCCGTCGGGGGTCACGAGGTGGGCGAAACCTTGGCGCGTCGGGTGGACGGTGAGGTGGATGAGGGACTGCGTCAGAGGTTCGGAAACGTGGTTGGCATGTTCGGCGACGTGGGCGGGTGAGGCGACGAGGTGGAGGGCATCATTTTCGTGATGGATTTCGAGTAGATAAAGGCCGACGACGTGTGCTCGTAACGCGGCGACGAGGGGTTGGTCGAGGGGTGATCGGCCGAGGGGCAAACGTGGAAGGAGGCCGACCCCGGACGCGACGGGGCCGAAAGCGAGACCGAGGAGGAGCTTGTGTTCGTTGAAGAGCGAGAGGACGAGCAAGCCGGTCGTGGGAACGAAGTGAACGGCGTCGACGCGGGCGTTGAGGATGGCTTGACGGAGATCGTCACAAAGGATGAACGAGGGACTGGTCATCGAGGAGGATCATGGTGTATACATGCGCGCGCCGGTGACGAGAAGCGAAGCTCGTGCCGACGAGGCCTTGAGGCCCCATGGCGGAATGGCAGACGCCGGGGATTTAAAATCCCTTGTTCGAGAGGACGTGCCGGTTCGAGTCCGGCTGGGGCTACTAGTTGAAATCATTAAGCTTTCTACGTCGGACTCAGGTGTACCATCTCCGGAGTTACTGACGATTCCACTGACGATTCGGGTCGGCGTCGCCGTTTCCGTCGCCAAATCTGGGGCGATCACGAGGGACGTTTCGTCAGTAACCGGGTGGGTTTTGGCAGTAGCGGGCTCAGCCGTGAGCAGGCGGGCGAGTTCCGGGATGGCCTCGTCGAGGGGTGTGAAGTCGCCAAGGTGGAGTTCGCTGGCAGTTCGCGCGGCTCGGCGGTAGCGGTTTATCATCAGACTTGACTTGTGACCCGTTCGGTCCTGTACCCACGCTTCGGACTTACCGTTGGCGAGTGATACGGTGACG
>CAYSYX010000859.1:0-3307 GCA_964435055.1 uncultured Polyangium sp.
CACGTTGATCGCCAAGTATCTACGCGCCGCGCTAATGGCGCTCGTGGTGGGCATGGGCGCGTTGGTCCGAATGTATGTGGCGGTGGGGTTGGCGGGGTTTATGGCGTATTCCGAGGGGGTGACGGTCTTGCATTGATGATGAGGCATAGGGCGTGAACTAGACCAATCACCGGTGCGCGCTTCCATTTGTGAATCAAGTAAGAACTTTTGGGCGTCGGGGTTGGAAAAATGGTCTTGCACTCTGTTCCACGGCGTGCTGAACTGCCCGCGCGCAAATGACCCAGCCCGGTAAACAATCCGACGTCCTCCAGTGCTTGAAATCGTGGGCGAGTGGGCTGCCGGCGGTTGTGAACGTATCCGACGTGTATGTTTTCGGTAGCCTTGTGTCGCACAACGGCGCCCGTTTTGAGAGCAATCGTTCCGACATCGATCTGTTGATACGGCTTGGGAATGATGCCAATGTTAATGCTATTGAGCGTACGCGTGCCATTCAGGGGTTACTTAAGCAGAAGGATGCACTTGAAACATCGCTTTTCAAGATTTTGGGTCGAGGTGGCGACAAACCGATTTCTAGTGCGGTAGTTGCAACCGATTGGGAGATTGAAAATGGCATTCATAAGGACGGGAAACCAGACTTCTTCATTGCCAACGAATTTGTAAACGTTATATCCGGTTCAAAATCGCCGCTGGGCAAGCAGTCTGGTTCAAACGCCGGCTATAGTGGCGCGCTTGCTGTCATACAAGGAGCGCAAAAGTTCCGAAACCTGTTTCTCGCAGTAGCTGCAAATGGTACTCGTGTTCCTCCGATTGACGAGAATCCGGAGGATCCCCTTCCGAAGAATCTACTCCGTGACGCCGCACAGCTTGCATATGATCTGTCATCAGACTCGGCGAAGGAAAACAAATTCGACATTAATAGTGGATTACTTTATGTTGGGCGGCTCGTTCATGACACGGACCAAACAATATCGGAGTTTCGCAACCTTCGCGAGGTTCTTGGCGTCCGTATGGGCGGGCGCGGAGAGCAAAGGGGCTTGCCCGTTGAAGCCCTTCTTACATGCTGGGAACTTCTTGCCCAAACGTCAATGAATTTCTTGAAGCGACCAAATCAAGATTTCTACGATGAGCTTGACGACGAGCCTGATGTGCGGCGCATTTTCCCCGTTGGTATCATTGATATCGATCCATGGAAAATGGCAAGTTCAGAGGAAGAATTGTCATTCAAGAAGCTTCTCAAGCCGCGTATAGAACTTGCAAATAAGCTATTTAATGCAGGTGACAAGGCTGCAGTGATTCAATGCTGGGAATGCGTCTGGAATAACGCACTTTTCGATCCCTCTCACTCAACTTGGGCAGGCAAGCCTTTTTTTCAAGTCCTGATTCAGTGGGCACTAATTGACATAGCGTATGCGCACATGGCGTTGGTCAATTCAGGTCCGTTAACTCACCTACCGGCCGCATATGAGGCATCAAGGCGCGCGCTTTCAGTGCCTCCATATTCGATTGAGGGAGCGTCTGATTCGGCACTAGACACTAGTGACGCAAAGGAGGCGAACAAATGCTACGCAGTGTTTGTGCATAACCTGGGCCGGTTTATGGCGGTGTGGCCACCCGAGGTTGTTGAGGCGTTTGGTGGCAAAGTGGAGGACTTTTATGCGGGCTTCCCACGGGACTTGGCACAACGTCGATTAGAGCTTAAAACCCTCCGAAAGCGTGGTCAGACGTAGAAAAGTATCGACGTGCCGCATTGCGTTGGTCACCGAATTGCTGGCGAAATTTGCATGTGTGACCGACTCTCTACTGAAATCTGATAATCAACGTGTCAAAATTAGGCGCTACTTGGGCAACCGTTTCACGCGGAGAAGGTTGTTGACATTCCGCTCGATGGGCGTATGTCCGTCCAATGCCCCGCCCCCGTTCCGGCACCGTTTTCCAATCCTCCGGCCGCTGGTTCGCTCGAATCACGCTGGCGGACTCGTCCGATCGCCCCGCCATCGCTCTTCCGACCTGCCAAACCAAATCCAAGGCCGACGCCCGCGCCGCTGCTCTCTCCGAAATCGCCGACAAGCTTCGCAAGGCTGGGCGCCTCGACATCGCGCGCACATACCTCGATGCTGCGGCAAGCGCACCCGACGCGAAAGCGCTCGAGCAGGTCCGTCGCAACGTCGATCTCGTTTGTCAGGGTCGCGGACCCAATGCGAAAATGCCCACCATTCGCGAATTAGGCGAAGCTTGGACGAGGGGCGACCTTGCACGCGATTATCCAGATCACGTGCGCGTAAAGAAATCAGTTGGCCACGACGTCAGCCGCCTTGAAAACTACGTATACCCCGTTGTGGGCGATATTCGCATTGATGCGTTTACGCTCGAGCATGCGCGCATCGTGATGCGCGGCATTACGGAGGGGCGCGCGGTCGCCACGCGTCGACAGGTCGCGCAATTGCTCCATCGTATTTGCAAGATGGCGGTTTTTCCGTTGCAACTCATCACGACAAACCCATTGCCATCGGGATTCCTCCCCAAGATTGGACCCGGCAAAGCCAAAGGCTGGGTCTATCCTGACGAAGACGCGAAGCTCGTTTCGTCCGACGCCGTTCCGCTCGAGTACCGCGTCTTTTACGGCTTCCTTCATCGCGAAGGCCCGCGAGTCAACGAAGCTGCACGGCTCACATGGTCCGACTTCGACCTCGATCGCGGTAGCGTCGTCCTCGACGTCAACAAGACCAACGACCCGCGCGCGTGGGCCTTGTCACCCGGCGTCGCGCGGGCCCTCCGCGCGTGGCGCGTGTTCCTCGCCGACCACGGCATCTCCACCAAGGACAACGACTTCGTCTTCGTCGACCTCCACGGCGAACAGGTCAACATCAACCACACCGCCGCGAAGTACCGTGAGCATCTCGTTGCCGCTGGCATCGACCGCGCCGTTCTCTTCGAGCGCACCGACACGCGCCAGCAGATCCGCGCACACGACACGCGCGCCACGTTCGTCACCGTCTCGCTCGCCAACGGCAAGTCCGAAGCGTGGGTACAAGACCGAACCGGCCACAAGTCAAGCCTCATGATCAACAGGTACCGCCGAGCCGCTCGCACAGCCGCCGAACTCCACCTCGGCGACTTCGCGCCGCTCGACGACGCCATCCCCGAACTCGCTCGTCTGCTGACGGCTGAGCCCGCTACTGCCAAAACCCACCCGTTTACTGACGATTCGTCCGCGGCGGACCCGCGAAATTTGGCCACCGAAACGGATCCGAAAGGGCGAATCGTCAGTGGAATCGTCAGTAACTCGGGAGATGACACACCTGAGTTT
>CAYSYX010000860.1:0-3305 GCA_964435055.1 uncultured Polyangium sp.
GTTCGAGCGCTTCGGCGCGGGTTTTCCGAGCGTCCGCCAAAGCCCGCGACGCGGCAATGGCTTCCGCCAATTCATTCATGGTCGACGTCGCCGTTTGTCCAAACTTACCACTCATCAATTCTCCCGCCCACGGCGTCGATTCGTATTCTTTCAATACATCGAGTAGTCCGCCGATCGCTTGCAATCGATCCGTATCCGTCGTCAATTGTTTCAACGTCATCGGCACCTTGGCGGTCGGGACAAACGCTTTCACGACGCTCCGGGCCTCTCGATACGGCTGATCCAATCGTTCGAGCGCCACATTGGCTTCCCGTGTTTCTTTCGCCGACAACGATTCGATTTTCATCACCGCGCGACTTGCATCCATGAACGCATGCGCGCGTTCTTCGAGCACGCCGGCATACGTCAATTTCACCATCGCTTTGGCATCCGGCGCCAAAGCCAGCTCTTCGCACCGCACCAACACCCGCGCCATTTTATCGAATTCCAATGCTGCCATGAGAACCTCCTTTCGAGGGACATGGACCTCCGTTGCCAAGATTTTGCCAATGTTCAAACTTTTTTTGAGCGACGTTTTTTTTGTCGGATGCAGGTCGAGTCGCACGGCAAGCCATTCCAGTTTCACGGCAAGCCATTCCAGTTTTACCGCAACCACGTCGAGCGCCGCATGAACCTCGTCCACCTGCGCCCCAAGCGTTCACAGCGCCACCGGGAGCAGAACGACGCGTCTTTGTAGCTCGCCCACTTCCATTTGGCGCGGCCACACTTCCATTTGGCGCAGCCACACTTTCATTTGGAGAAGCCGCACGGACAAATGATCAACGTCCATCTGTCAAGTTGGCACGTCGACGGACAAAGGAAGCAAGTCGGCGGGCATGGGAAGAAGGTCGTGGGAGGTGGGAAGCGTGGCGACAAACGTGGCGCCTTCACAAAAGTCGTTGGCATCTTTGTCCGGACATCCGGTACGATGCTCGCAATGACCTCGACAATCCAAGCAATGCGCCCACGTTATTTTCCAGCCCTCGTAATGGGTTTGTCCCTTGGTTGCTGGAGTTGCGCACGCGCCTCGCAGCCCGCGCATCCACCGGTCGTCGAAGTGCCTGCTGTTGCTTCAGCCACACCTGAAGAAAAGCAGCTCGTGAGCTTCGAAGCAGCCGCCAAAACGGGCGTTCCGGCCGATGTTTCCGATTTCGTCGTCCGCTTCTTCGAGGCGATGCACAAGGATTGGCGGAGCGGCATTCAATTCATGGATGCGGAGAACTACCAAGAAGTGCGGGCGCAAAATCCCCGAATGGATCCCGTTTCGAATGACGCGAGCATCCTCGTCTTTGCGATTTCCTTGATTCGATTCCAGGGCGGCGAAGATCCGCCGGACACCGATACGGATATCGATCGGATCAAAGCGATCTCGAGCGTTCACGTCACCTCGTTCGAGCAAAATGAACAGATTTACCGATTCGGCGGCAAGATCAACCTCAAAGATGGCCGATCCTACGGATTGCAATTGGTCATTGCCCGGGACAAACTGGGCGTGCTCGGTCCTTTGTGAATGCATCTTGACGCCGGGCCGGCGGAGCATCGACACCTTCTCCCAAAACGCCCCGCACCTTCCCCGCCTGAACGTGCCGAACGACCGCGCTTTCTTGCTGTCGGAACGTTCCTGGTTTAGCGTCGTTCGTATCACTTGGACCGGACCTCCAAAGGAGGCAACAAGATGACGATACAGCTGAGTAAAACGATTTTGGTGACGGCTGCCTTGATGCTCCTCGGTGCATGCGCGCAGATTGTGGGCATCGAGGATCCCAAGCCTATCGAGGGAGCTTCGAGCAGCGGCGGCATGAGCAGCGGCAGTGGGAGCAGCGGCAGTGGGAGCAGCGGCAGCGGGAGCAGCGGTTCGATGATGAACGGTCCGCCGGGGCGTTGGATTGCGTGGCCCATGCCAAACGGCAGCGTTTCCGGATTGCCCAATCAGGCGGATTACCAGATCGACGCGACAAACGATGTGGTCATCGATAACGTCACGGGGCTGATGTGGCAACGTACGGCAGACAGCCAGATGTTCCAATGGGCCGATGCTGTGAGTCATTGCGAAAACCTCGTCCATGCGGGACATGACGATTGGCGATTACCTTGGCGCATCGAGCTCGTGTCGTTGATTGATTTCAATCGCGTGGATCCATCCATCGACACGGCGGCATTTCCGGGCACGCCGAGCGCCGGCTTTTGGTCGGCATCGGACGACAACGTCGGCGTTTGGTTTTCCATGTTCACCGACGGGAACACGTATTCGACGTTTCCGGACACGTACCTCAATGCGCGATGCGTGCGTTGATATTTCCCGCAAGGGTCACTTGGACAAACTTTTGGAGTAACGGATCGATATGTTGAACAAATGGTTTGGGCGAGCCTTCGGCTTGATCATCGGGGTTGTCATTACGGTGATGGGGGTGGCGCGCGTCGCCGCGGATGCTCCCGACGGGCAATACGAAATAACCGGCGGAACGGTGTACGATACGAAATCGAAGCTCACGTGGGAGCAATCACCGTCCACGAGCACGCGGACGTGGGACAGCGCGAAAATGTATTGCCAAAACTTGGCGCTTGGAGGCTCGGGTTGGCGTCTGCCGAGCGCCAAAGAGCTGATGTCGATCGTGGATGAAACGCGTGACGGCCCCGCGATTGATCCGACGGCGTTTCCCGGCACAATGCCCACTTGGTACTGGACGTCGTCGCCGAACAAGAGCAAGACGCCCGACATCTGGAACGTGGACTTTTCCACGGGTTATATGTATTCGACGGACCCGACGTATGGCAATCTCGTGCGTTGTGTTCGATAAGGGAATTCGCGCCGGGTGATGATGCATGCGTTGTCGCCCAAAACAAACGGGGTAAGTCTTCGCTACGTCGTCGGTTCGCACCTCGAGGTTCGTCCGAATGACACGGCATCCATCGTGTAAAGAAGTAAAGAAGTTGCGTAGGGCTGGAGAATCGAGTAGCTTCGGCGGCCGGAGACGCGATGTTGACGATGAGCCGCGAGCTGATGCACGAGTTGCAAAAGTACCTTGGGCGTTGCGATCCTGAAGGAGCTACGTCGTGATCGAACGTTTGTATGTTGACAACGTCTGGTCGTATGTGAACTTCGAGTGGCGCCCTGGTCCATTGGCGATTCTTCTCGGTGCGAATGGGTCGGGAAAAACGGCGCTGCTCGATACGCTGAGCAGCGTGCAGGGGCTGTTGAATGGCACCGAGTTGGCCGATGAGGCATTTCCTGCAAGAAGTCTGACCCGATGGGATCAACGTAACGA
>CAYSYX010000861.1:0-3296 GCA_964435055.1 uncultured Polyangium sp.
ATTATGTGCCGGGGCTCGATGTGACGCTGGCGGTCGGCAAGATCCGCGGTGTCGAATCCTTCGGCATGATGTGCTCCGAGCGCGAACTGGAATTGTCGGACGAGCACAATGGCATCATCGAGCGGCAGCGACAAGACCGCGCTGGTCTCGTGGTGGGGTGCAAAAAGGATTTAATCATATCGAACCGTCTTTTGGAATTCCCGAATGCCGTTTGTATTTACGGGTGGCACACCGCCGACGGCAAACCGATTCAACCCGTGTCCACGTTCCACAAGCAGTATTGGTATTGCGACTATTCGCACGGGATTCGATTTGCGAAAAAGCTCATGGTTCTCGACGGGCAAACTGTCGAGCTCGAGCGGGTGTGGCGCGACCCCAAAACCGCGCACATGCTCACGGGGGGTCAGAAATACGCGACGGCGACGAAACAAGCCGACGCAGTTCTACGCGTTTCTCGGTACGACACTGCGCTGCTCTCCAAGCCCACTGCGCCTTCGCAGACGGCGCCGCAAACTCCATCGAGTTCTCCTCCAGCCCCAAAGGCGCCCGCGCCATCTGAGTTGGTTGGACAATCGGACCTGGGCTTGCGTGCGTTGCGCTGGTGCGAACAGGAGCTCGCCGCGGGGGTGGGGGAAGAACCTCTCGGCTCAAATGCAGGCGCGCGGATCGCCCAATACTTCGCCCCAGCGCGACGTCGAGCAACCGGGCAGAAACTCGGCATCGATCGCGGGGACTGGTGCGCAGTCGCTCAGAGCGCAGCACTAGCGGCTGTTGCGCGGCCCGACGAACCCGTGCCGCACGGGTATCGAGCGGCGGTGTGGGAGCTCGAGGACGACGCGCGTGAATCCCAAGCGTGGGTGCCCGCCGAAGACATCCGCTCGGGGCGATACGTGCTCCAAGCGGGTGACTTGGTGATCTGGACTCGGGGGCAGCCAGGAAGTCGACTCGGGCACGTCTCGCGCGTTCAAATTCCCCCGGACCAAAACGGCAACATGATGACCGTTGGAGGTAACGAAACCGAGGGAGCTGAAAGAGACAAATGGCTGAATCGGCGCCGAAGCATCACGGAAGACACGTTTCGAGGGGCGATCAAGTACCACGATTATCTCGCGGTCGATTTCAACCGGAAAAACGTTGCCGCTCCGGTTGTTGCTCCCACCGTGCACGAAACGCCCGCGGCATTCGTGAAAAGCGAGGTGACGGCGCCCGAAAAAGTCCTGACCTCGGAAGGCTGGTTGAGCTTCGAAGAGGAGTATCTGCCGCGCGTCGTAACCGGTGAAAATGGTCGAGCGCATCCGGAGGCCCTGAAAGCTCAAGCCATTGCTTCCCGCACGTATGCGCTCCGAGCGATGAGAGACGATGCGAAACTCGGGCGTACGAATCCATTCCCGAACTCGCAGAAGTTTCAGGTATTCGCAAAGAGCGCTTTGCCCCAATGCGTTGACGCCGTGAATGCGACTCGTGGAATGGTGGCCATGTACAGCGGCCGGCTGATTATCGCGAATTATGTCGCTGGAGCCATCTGGTCGAACGGCGCGCCTGGTGCCGACCCAACGAAGACCGAAAAGTGGGTCACGTACAACGACGGCAAACAGGGGTCTCGAGTATCGCCCACGAAATTGTCCAGCACTTCGCGTGCCGACAATCGAGGGTGCATGTCTCAAAACGGTGCCGATTGGTTGGCACGAAACGGCAGAACGTTCGATGCGATTCTGCGATTCTTTTACGGAGCAGACCTCGATATCTCAAAACTTGGAAGTGAAGTCCAGAGCGCAAGCTTTAATGAGTGGAAAGGACAAACCATGCCCGCAATGGCAACGAACCAAGCTCCCAGACCGCAAGTCATCTACATACAGCCGAAAGCATCCCGCCTACGTCCAACGGGTATCGAAGTGCTGGCGCTGTCCGTCGGTGCAAACTGGCTGACGCGTGACCGTGTCATGAAGGTCGGATGCTCGAGCGTTGGCGGGGCACAACCTCCTACCGTCGCCGTTGGGGCGGACCCGCTGCAAGATTTGCTTGTGTACGTGAACGGTGTGGCAGAAGCCGTCAACAGCAAGATGCAGCAGTTGGCCGAGACCGACGCATTGAAGATAAAATGGAACTCGTACATCACTGCGTTCAGGGAGTTTTATCTGCTCAACTATGTCAATTCACCGCAGCGCGAAGCGGACGCGATGCAGCGGGCATATCAATACGACGACGGCCTCAAAACGTGGAACAACCTCGTCGATCAACGAATCTACGCATCCAAAACGAACGTATACGAAGGAAAGATCGACAATGGCAAGTTCGCATATTGGCCGCTCGTTGGACTGGCGGCGGTGACGATTGCGGCAGCGGCCTTCGTGGGAGCCGCACACACGAAATAGGGGGATGCAACCATGGCCGATAGCATCGTCAAGTGGCTCAACGATGAAATGCAAAAGGTCGAAGGGGGTGAGAAAATCACGTTTCGATTGCGTTATAGCGAGCGTGGCCGATCCGTCACCATCAATCAGTGGACGATGGCGAATCCATTCGATGCATCGGCGCTCGGGCATACGGTCATGGATGCGGCAGAATTGGATTCCCGTTACATGGCGGTTGGTGGCACCAAACGCTACGAATTGCAGGCGATCCGCAATGGGGAGAGCGTCGCGCGGTACCCCGTGACGATTCATCAAGGAGAGAACGAGGACGACCTCGAAAAATATGGCAGTGGGACGATCAATGACGCCGCGGTCGGGCTCCTTCAACAAAGCCAAAGCCACGTCGAGGCGTTGATTCGTGCACTGGTTCAGATTGCAATGGGAAATGAGAAGTTCCGACTCATGGAATTGGAGCGGAGCGCCCGGCGGTGCCAAGCGCTCGAGGAGCGGTTGGATGGCGTGAGGGATACTGCCGAGCGCGCCAATGACAAGCAGTTCGAGCGCGACATGGCTCGCAAGAAATACGAGGACGAGCAGAAGCTTCTCGGCGATGCCGTTGCAACCGGACGCACGTTGTTGCCGTTCGCAATCAATGCGTTGGCCAAGAAAAACATGGTGCCGACAGGGAACAACTCGGTATTGAGGGAGGCCCTTCGTCCCGTTTTCAGCGAAATTACCACCGACCAACTCGAAAAGTTGCAGAGCATTTTTACTCCCACACAAGTCGTGGGACTGCTCGAAGTTTGGAAGCTGCTCGACGCAGACGGCGTGAAAATGCCGAATGTGGAGGGGGAGAAGCCCAATGGCACGAACGGCAAAACGAACTGACAACGCGCTCGAGGAGTTCGACGCGAAGCGGGAGCACGATTCGTATGAGCCTGCCGT
>CAYSYX010000862.1:0-3295 GCA_964435055.1 uncultured Polyangium sp.
CGTCGACATCGCCTTCGTTCTTCCAGTAACGCCATGCCTGCCGCAAATCGTCGACCCCGAACAACCTCGAGAACTTCACGGCTTATTCAATCCGCTCCTTTTCCTCAATGGCATGACGCCCGTGCCTTGTACCGTCATCGTCGATCCGACCACGTCGTCGACGCTGATTACCGGACCGAACTCGGGCGGGAAAACGCGCCTCTTGCAATCGCTCGGTTTGGCGCAGCTGCTGGCGCAAAATGGCCTCTTCGTTCCGGCAAAAACGGCGCGCATCGTTTTGGCCACGGGCCTGGTCACGTCGCTCATCGAAGGGACCAAAGCGGATCAAGCCGAAGGGCGTTTGGGCATGGAAATGATGCGCATTCGGAGCTTGTTCGAGCGGCTTCCGCCGATGTCGATGGTTCTCCTCGACGAACTTTGTTCCGGCACCAATCCATCGGAAGGCGAACGAATCGTCGAATTGGTGTTGAACATGCTGCACAAGCTGCGCCCGCAATCATTCATCACGACGCACTTTTTGGCCTTTGCGCAGCGCCTCGAAATGGAACAACGCGTCGTTGGATTGCGTTTTTTGCAGGTGGACCTGGGATCGGATCGCCGCGCCACGTATCAATTCAAACCGGGCGTGGAGAAAAGCTCGCTGGCGGAAGAGACGGCCGAACGCCTGGGCGTCACGGGCGATCAGTTATTGCATTTGGTCGAGCAAAATTTGCGGAAACATCAGGCATTGCCGCATCGAGGAGGCTGACCGGTGCCGACGTTTCTGACGACGCCCAAAATGGAGCCCGAGCTTGCGGCGCGGGTGGAAGCGAGCGTAACGGGCAAACCCGCAATGGCGAAAATGTCGCCGAAAGCCGTGGCCTTGTTGAGGTTCGCCGGTGTCGTGGGGTTTGTCGGCATGATCGTGTGGATCTTCGTCGTCCGGCGTCAAGCGGCCGCCGCGATCGAAGCGGATCGCAATTCATTGCTGGCACAGGTGCGCGTTTTTTCGGAACAACTGACCGAAGCCGATAAGAAAATCATTCCTCGCGCCGAAGCGTGGGTCGCGGAACGCGCCGGCGCGTACGAGGGCGATTTCATCGATGAATCCGTGCGCGGCGACGGCATGAAAGCCACCTTTGCGCATCCCATTCTGTATTTACGCGGGCCCATCGATAACTTCAAGACGGCGCAAGGCATTACGGAAATGGCGCAAACGACG
This sequence comes from uncultured Polyangium sp., assembly GCA_964435055.1. GTDB lineage: Bacteria > Myxococcota_A > Polyangia > Polyangiales > Polyangiaceae > Polyangium. Next base: position 1,202 of record CAYSYX010000862.1, read on the forward strand.
TTCCGCGATGCGTTTGTCCTGTGCTTGTTCGACCCGCCGGCGAAAGCCACCGAAAAAACCCTGCGCGAAGCAGCGCGAGCCATTTCCAACGCCGAACGAGCCAAAGTCATGGAGCACGTCGCGCGATTTCATACGGCGCGGGTGGGCGTACCGTTTCTCGTCCCGCAATGGGAAGAACGCGTGAAGACCATCGACGCGAGCCGCGAATTGAATGAAATACGCAGCTTGCTGAAGCGCGTGAACCTGGAAGAATCCGTCAAGGCGATGAAAGCGCGCTTGTTACTCGTGGCGATGGACGAACCGAAAGACGGCAACGGTCCGAGCGAAATCGACGGGGCGAATCGGCATTACGTCCGCGTGTTTTTGCATGATTTCGAGACGGACAAACCATTGCTCCGGCAGAGAGTTTTGGTGGATCCGGCGTGGATTGCGACGAGTCGGCGGAGCGATCACGCGCATGGAATCAATTCGTGCGAATTGGCGATGGAAGTTCGGGCGGCGATGTTGGGCACGGCTGCGCCGGTGCGAGAGTAACTCGATGCGCAGAATGGGCGGGATTACCGTCGCGTCGCGAATTGAACGCTCACATTGGCGGTGATCGTCAATTCACCAGGGACGGTGGGCGTCGACGACTCCGTCAAGCGCACCGTTGTCGCTCGGTAAAACACGCGTTCACTCGGCGAAGTGATTTGAATGGATTCGGGCGTATCCAAGTGAATGTTTGCCGCTTTCGCGACGATGGCGGCTTCTTTGAAGGCTTGTTCGACCGCCCGACGCAAGGCTTCTTCGCGATGGATCGTCTCGTCCTGAATTTGATACGTAATGCCGCTGCTTTGGTTTGCCCCCGCCGCAATGCCGGCATCGTAGACTTGACCGGCATAACCGATTTTGGTCTTCACTTCCACGCCGTTTGTCGCGCGATACCCAACCACCGTGGAAATATCAGCCTCGTACTTGATGATCGGATTGACGCTCAACCCGGTCGTCGTGACCCCGTGATTGGGCTGTGCCGAGACCGCATCCATCGTGGATTGTGTCGCCCGCGCGTTGCTCGTCACGGCTTCGACGGCTGTTTTGCCGTCCGAAATAACCACGAAATGAACGAGGGCCTCGTCCGGCATGACGCGAACTTTACCTGTCCCCGACACCTGAAGCGTTCCAACTTTTTCCAGCATGGCATTCACCTTTTGCAGCTTCGAGTCACCGGCGAAGATGCTTGGCAAAGGCCATGCCTCGTCGAATTTCGCGGAATGCTGCGACTCGAGCCCACGGACGGCGCGGATTCTGCGCCGCGCACGCACGCCGTGCATCAGGTGCGAATAGGCGCGATCAACAATCGCAACCGACGAGCGTCAATTTGATGTTGTCCCACCACATGGCGTTGTTCTGCGCATTGGTGCTCTTGAATTTGATGTACACCGCCGGAGAACTGCCAAAAGGAATGTTGATGTTCACGATCGAACTGCACGTTTGCAAGGTCGACATCGACGTGGAAGGCACGGCCGTCGTCCAGCCCAAGCTCGATGAACACGACGAATACGAAGAAAACGTATCGGTGGTTTGCTTGTATTCGACGACCGCCCCGGCGCTGGCGAATTGGTACCAATCGTAGGACAAACGCACGGCGGAACAGCTCGCGGTTTCCTTGTTGACCCAAATGCCCACGAATGCATTGGTGCCGCCCGTGGCGTTCGTTCGCGTCGTTTGTCCCGGCAGCATACACAAAGGCGTATTCGCCGCCGTGGCCACGTACGAATTGCACCAGGCGACATCGTACACGCCCGTGAGCGGCGTGGCCGCGCCGTCATTGAAGTCCTCGATGTAAAAATCTTGGCAACTCAGAGCCGCACAGCCTTCATTGAGCTGCCCGTCGCAATCGTCGTCGACGTTGTTCTTGCACGATTCGGTCGAAGGCAACACTTCACCCGTGCACGGACCCCAAGCGCTGCCTGTGGAATTACACGTCTGCGTGCCGCTCTTGCAGGCCCCGACGCCCGCAGTTCCGACGGGTCCCGAATAACACGAACGCGTGGCGAAAGGCGTACAAATGCCGCACATTTCGTTAACTTGCCCATTACAATTGTCGTCCACGGG
>CAYSYX010000863.1:0-3289 GCA_964435055.1 uncultured Polyangium sp.
AGTTGTTTTTGACGGATACGTGCGAATCGGGGGAGCGCGAGGAAGACGATGCACCTTCGGCGGGCATTCCGACGGATGCGCGTTCATTACGAGCGCGATCGACTCGGCAATTGGAGCTGGATCTGGCGCACGCGAACGCGTCGTCCAATGCGATGGATTCGATCTCGAAGGGATACGATCGTGAGCGGTACATTTACAATGATTTGACCCGACGAACCGGAGCGATTGTGATTTCTTCGTCGCGAGGAGCCGAATCGTCTTATGAATTCGACGAACTCGCCAATGGGGTTTTTACTGAAGAGCTGCTGATCGCACTGACTTCGAAGCAGGCAGATACCAACGCCGATAAATGGGTATCCACGGATGAGCTCCGGGCGCATTTGCAGGCGGCGGTCCCGCAAAGGACGAATGATTTGCAGCATCCCACGATCGATCGGGACAATTTGGAAGCGCGATTCGGGTTTCCCTTGGTCGCGGAAGCCGCGAACATCGTGAATCGACAGGCAGTCGCCGTGCCGGAAACGAGTTTGGCGGAGACAGCCACACCACCAGGAAAATTGCCTCCGACGACAAAGCATTCCCCGGGATGCGGCTGCCATGCGGCTCCGAATGGAACGGGCTACGCAAGCGGCATCGTTGCGGCAATGGTGTGGTTGATGAGACGAAGAGGCGGGAGACGGAGTCAACCAGGTTGGCACGACTCCGCCACTTCGTAGATTGCGCTTCGATAAACTGGCGGAGTCGTTGGCGCGACGCGCCAATCAACCCACGTAACGCAGGAACGTAATGGCGCCGTGGTGTGACCAGTAGCCGGTTCCCCAATGCGACTTCGCAACGCCCGTGGAGCTCTGCGAACCGATAAACTCCTTCGACGTCGGGTTCAAAACAATCCCGACATGACCGTGCGGGCTGTGTTGCCAGTGAATGATGTCCCCACGCTCGGGACGATCAACTTTGCGGAACTTGCCCGAACGGGGAAAGTCGTTGGCCACCATGTAACCGAAGTGCGAGTCGAGCGTCTTCAAGACCGACGTCACGAAGTGCGAGCAATCGAGCTGCGAGTAGCTGATCTGACCGTGCATCAGTTCGTAGTTTTCGGCGATGGAGGCAATTTGTTCAGGAGAAACGTGGGACATCGCTGTTGACCTTTCGAAGGAGGGGCCCGTGCGAGCGGCGCGGGCGCCAAGAAAATCCGGGGAGCATGTCTTTATTACCCCCTATTTTTCCAGATTTCAACGATTCTTTGACACTTCGATGACGAAGATCCAAGGCTCCCCCGCGCCACTCGCCAATGCCGTTACGTCATGACGCGACACAACGAGGATCGTCGAGGACGAAACGAGGCGGCGCGTCATGCCTCGAGACGCGCCGAGGCGTCATTTTTCCGCACTGCGTCGTCGGGACCAAAAAAGTGAACTCGCATTTCGGAAGCCGCATGTAGGCGGCATTTTCACGTCGATCCGGCGCGAGCCCACCGCTCACGTTTCGTAAGCACTCACATTTGCGCGCAGGCGGGCAACCACCCCCAATGCCTGACTTTCAGCTGAATTTGCGGGGTTCGTCCGGGGCAGCGGACAAACCGGCATGGGGGCGGCCCATGAATAGATCGAAAAACAGCCCGTCCCAGTCCCCTGGATCAATTTTGTAAGTATAAGAAATTGTTTGTTTATTTTGCGAACCTTGAAATATGATTCTCGGGACGAGCGTATTGCGATTACTTCGGATCGAAACGAGGCCGATCTCGAAGTGAGGTTTGGGACCCAGGTCGCGGCAGGCGATCCAGAGCCCCAAATGTTCCCATTGATCATGGCTCGAATGTTCGAGCCGCTTGGTCTTAACAACGCCTCCATTTCCCAACAGGAACTGGACAAACCATGAGACATCTACGTACGCTTTCGCGATCGTTGCTTTCAAGCATCTCTTTGGGCACGATCGTCCTGGGTTGCGCCACGAATGCGCCGACGGAATCCACGCTCGTCGATTCGGATTCGGCGATTCATTCGGAGTCATTGGCGTTCACTTCAAGCGATGGAGTGAGTTGCGTGGTTGCCGATAACAAACCTTCGTTATGGTTCCCGCTCGACAGCATCGACGCCGTCGGAAATGCGCGCGACGCCGCCGAAGGACTCGATGGTCGCATCGTCGCGAGCAAATCGGCATTGTTCGAAGATGGTCCCGTCGGAACGCACCTCGTCTTCGACGGTGAGACCTACGTCCAAGTGGACGACGCGGATCGTATCGACTCCCAAGACGGTGGATTCAGTTTTGGCGCGTGGGTCAATCCGGCGACTTCTTCGGCGGGAACCATTGCGTCGCACGGTCAATATGGAGCGGGTGGAACGTGGCGACTGTCGGCGCAAAACGATTCCGATCTCGTCTTCGAGGTCTGCGATTTGGCCGGTTGTTCGTCGCAAATTCTCTCGGGCGGAGCTCCCGCGGGCGCCTGGTCGTACGTGATGCTTTCGGCCAATGTGTCTTCCGGTGAAGACGCGAGCTTCGTGCAATTCACGTTGAAGAGCAATGCGGGCGGCGACGCCGAACTCGTCCTCAGCGGTTCGACACCCGTCAATACCGGATTCGGTTTCCGCGTGCCTGCTCCCATGAGCCTTGGTGCGTCGCTCCAACCGGTGATGATTTCGCCGCCGACGCCGACGGAGGAAGGTCTCGACGTCCAGTACGGTCCGGTCGAACCATTCTGGGGCGGTATCGACGAAGCGATGTACTTCAATCACGTGGTCGGCGACAGTGCGTTCGGTGAATTGGCCGGCGCGCTTCCGAGCGGCATTTGCGAGGACTGCATTCACGACGTCACGCCGCCGACGATCGTTTGTCCGGGAAGTACAACGGTCCCCGCGGGGGTTCCCATTACGCCATTACCGGCCACGGCGACCGACAATTGCGACGACCATCCCACGATTCTCACGGCGATGAGCTCGACCGTTCCCGGCAAAGAGGGCGACACCGTGACGATTACGTACACCGCCATCGACGCTTCGGGCAATCAATCGAGCTGTACGTCGGAGGTGCAAGCTTATACGCCGCCTCCGCCGCCGGTCGCCAACAAGACGACCATTACGGGCGGCTCTTGCCAATTGAGCATCACGCCGGGCGGTACGGTAACTTCGGGCTCTCAGATCACCATCAACATTACGGACAACTCGTTCCAATGCACGGGTGGAACGTGCGACATCGAGCGCGCGTTTTTCATCTCGGAGCCTGCGTCCATTTGGGGTCCGAATCGGCATTTGGCGACGCTCGCTGCGAACAACATGACCGGTCACTCCGGACC
>CAYSYX010000864.1:0-860 GCA_964435055.1 uncultured Polyangium sp.
GTAAATGCGTCGATCCTTGTTCCGACGTGCAATGCCCGAACAACCAAACCTGCGAAAATGGAGCTTGTGTTCCGAAGTGTTCATGTTTGCCCTGTGAAAACGGCCAGGCGTGTGATCCGGGCATCGAACGCTGCGTCGAACCTTCCTGCGTCGGCATGATGTGCCCCGCGGGGCAATTCTGCTCGGCAGGTCAATGCGTCGACAATTGCATGGGCGCCGTTTGTCCGGCCGGACAAATCTGCATGGCGAGCCAATGCGTGCCGGATCCCTCCATGATGAGCTCCAGCAGCAATAGCAGCAGCAGCGGCGGTGAATTCGTCGGCAGCGGCGGCAATGGCGGCAATGGCGGCAATGGCATGACGGGAGGCATGGGCGGAGCAGGCGCAATGGGCGGCGCTGGCGGAAGCGGCGCAAACGGCGGCTCGGGCGAAAGCAGTTCTTGCGGCTGTCGCATGGTTGGAAATACCGAGACAAACCTGGGCATCGTCTTCGCCGGACTCGCCACGCTCGTCGCCATCAGGGGCGCGGGACGCCGAACGACACGGACGAATCGAAGCGCCAAACCGCGTTCTTCACGGAAAAACTGATTTTCCACTGGCGTCGGCTCTGCCGCCGTGCCATTCCAAACCGCACGAACCAATGAGAGTCGACCACGCACTCTCGAACGAACTCCCCCATGGTCGAACGCGGTTTTCTCCTCACCGGTACGTATCGGTCCTTCGATGATCGTACGGAAGTCCGATTTCACGCCGTGTTGGAAAATGGAGCGCGCGTCGTCATTCTCGACGATCGTTTGAAACCGTACTTGTTTGTCCGGGAATACGACGCGGCTCGCGCGGCGCATATCGTAAACACCCAGG
>CAYSYX010000864.1:960-3278 GCA_964435055.1 uncultured Polyangium sp.
TTGAACATTTGGGGCTTCAGATCGCCGATGGCGACTTTCGCCCCAAACCCCAGGTTGAACATTTGGGGCTTCAGATCGCCGATGGCGACTTTCGCCCCAAACCCCAGGTCGAGCCGACGAATCTGCGCGCATTCGATGGCGCTCGTGTGGGAAAAATGGAAGCGCCAAACCCCGAACGCCTTGACGAGATGCGCGAGGCGTTGGTGCGCGCCGGCATCGAGCCTTTGGAGAGCGACGTGCGTTTTGCCCAGCGATGGCTCATCGATCACGGGATCTTCGGCTCGTTTGCGCTCGAAGGCGTCCCGGAAGATCGCGGGCGTCTCGGCAAAGTCTACAAGAATCCTCGTTTGTCCCCGACGCGCTTCGTACCGCAGCTCAAGGTTCTTTCGTTCGACATCGAAACGAGCCTCGATGGCCGCCATTTGTTTTCCATCGCCAGTGCCGGCGAGGGCGGTGATCGTGTGTTTTTGATTCATCCCGACAAACGGACGGTTTTTCCGGATTACGTGGATGTTTTTCCAGACGAAGGATCCTTGTTATCGGCTTTTTTTGATCACGTTCGCAACGCGGATCCGGACGTGCTCACGGGTTGGAGCATTCCGGACTTCGACTTGCCCGCGATTGTTCAATTTTGCAAACGCGCGGGGATTCCATGTGACCTCGGGCGTGGGGCGAGCGGCGTGACGATTCGTAAAGACCCGGGTTTTACCAGGGAAGCTCGAGCGTTCGTCCCGGGACGTTCGGTGCTCGATGGTTTGGCGCTCGTGCGCGGAGCGTTTGTCAAACTGGACGATTACCGCTTGGAAACCGCCGGACGAGCGATCCTGGGCCGAGGCAAGCTTTTCGGCCACGATGATCGCGGCGCGAAGATCGAGAGTTCGTTCCAGCATGATCCGGTCGCGCTCGCGGAATACAATTTGGAAGACGCTCGGCTGGTACGCGACATTTTGAACAAATTGGCGCTCGTGGACTTGGCTGTCGAACGAAGTTTGCTCACGGGATTGCCTCCGGATCGTATCGGCGGCCAAATCGCCGCGATTGATTCGATTTACTTGCACGCGCTGCGCGCCCGCGGACGAGTCGCCCCGTCGATCCCGAAGACGCAGCAGTTCGAACCGATCGCCGGCGGATTGGTGCTCGACGCGATCCCCGGCATGTACCGGCATGTGGCGGTGTACGACTTCAAGAGCCTCTATCCGAGCATCATTCGCACGTTCCAAATGGATCCGTTGACGTTCGTCGGGGAAATGGATCCTCGAGACAAACACGACGACGTCATCGTCACGCCCAGTGGAGCGGCATTTCGCCGAAGCGTTGGCGACGGTCCGCCGGGGATTTTTCCCGAAATGGTGGCCAACCTGGGCGAACAACGGTCGGCGGCGCGCAAAGGCGGTGATGAACGGCGAGCTTATGCCATCAAGATTTTGATGAATTCGATGTACGGTGTGCTGGGCACGCCGGCCTCACGGCTGTTCCATCCGGTCGTGGCCAATGCGATCCCCGTGGCGGGGCAATACGTGATTCGAACCGCTACGCAGCTCGTGGCCAAACATGGTTATCGCGTGCTTTATGGAGATACCGATTCGATTTTCGTCGATATGGCGGAAACGGACCTCGAACGCGCACGGGAGCGGGCGGAACAATTGCGCACGTTGGTCGCGACAGACTTGGCGCAGCGTCTGCGGGACGATTTCAACGTGGAGAGTTTTCTCGATTTGGCTCTGCAAAAGGTCTACTCACGTTTGTGGTTGCCCGAATTGCGTCATCGTGCGGAAGGCAGCAAAAAGCGCTACGCCGGGCTCCTGACGAGCCCGCGAGGTTCGGAGATCGACATCGTGGGGCTCGAAGCCGTACGTCGCGATGCAAGTCCCTTGGTGCGCCGATTTCAACGTGAATTGCTGGACCATGTATTTCATGACCAACCGGTCGAATCGTTCGTCCGAGGGTTTGTCGCCGATCTGCGCGCCGGGCGACTCGATGCCGAGCTCGTGCTGCAAAAGTCCCTGCGTAAGCCGCTCGAAGCGTACACAAAGACAACGCCGCCGCACGTCAAGGCCGCGCGTCGTTCGCACGAGGTTCCCGGACGCACCATTGCGTACATCATCACGAAGCACGGTCCCGAACCGATGGATGCGCTCACGGCTCCGCCCGATTACGAGCATTACCTCGTCAAAGAACTGCGCCCCATCGCCGATGCAATCCTGCGTCTCGCCGGCAGCCGCGATTTCGACGACCTCATCGGCGCCCCCAAGCAGCTGTCGCTGTTTTGAGCCTCGTCGCGCTGGGGGGCGCCCCCGCCCCCCCCGGGCGCGCCGGCC
>CAYSYX010000865.1:0-3278 GCA_964435055.1 uncultured Polyangium sp.
AGAGATGCATCGCGAGAAATGGGGCGGCGGTCCCCCCGAAGATCCGCCGCCGCGCACGTAGCCGCACTCGATGCAGAACCGCCCGCCGCTGCCGCCGTTCAGCGAAGAAACGGCCAAGATCAAAGTCAAAGCAGCCGAGGATGCGTGGAACTCGCGCGACCCGGATCGCGTGGTGCTCGTATATACGGAAGACACGCGTTGGCGCAATCGAGCTGAATTTCCGGTGGGACGCGAGCAGGTGCGCCAATTCTTGCAACGCAAATGGGCCAAGGAACTCGAGTATCGTCTGATAAAAGAGTTATGGGCGTTCAGCGGCCCCCGCATTGCGGTGCGATTCGCCTACGAATGGCATGACGACGCGGGCAACTGGTTTCGATCCTATGGCAACGAGAATTGGGAGTTCAACGAAGCGGGGTTCATGATGCACCGTTTTGCGAGTATCAACGACCTTCCCATTCGCGAAGCGGACCGCAGGTTTCATTGGCCGCTCGGGCGACGTCCGGATGATCATCCGGGATTGAGCGATTTGGGGCTGTAGTGGGCGGTTGAGGTATTACATCACGCCCCGCCAAACCCCTTCAATGCGCTGTTGCCGCAACCTTGTGCGCTTTCTTCACATTTTGCCGACAGCGTTCGAGGTCCGCGCGCGATTGCTCTTCGGAAAAACCCAGCAATGTTATGCGCACTCGCGCAATATGGCAAGCATGGTCGTCGGATCTTCCTCGAGCCCACGCGCGCGTCGCGTGTGGATGTTTGCATCTTCAAACATTCGTGAGACATTCACGTCATCCCCAAGGCGTTTGCCCTTCAATCCAAACCGGCGTGAAACTGACCCCTTCGTACTTTTTCTCCTTTTTGGTTTTCCCGCGGAGAAGGTTCATCACTTTGGGCGTGACGAGCAGCAAAGGATCGGGCCACATGCCTCGCTCGACAGCGTCTTCGGGTATTGTTCCAAAGCGGGTAAACCATTCCCACGTCAGGTTCATATCCTGGATGTTTTTCAAGTCATCCGCGCGATAAACAATGCGTGCCGGGACGTCTTCGAGAAAACTAAAATGGCCGCGCCGGCAGATAGGACAAACGTCTTTTCGATCCAGCGTGGAAGCGGGAGCCATCGGGGGCAGGACATTTTCCGCAAAGATCTGCTCGCGACGAAGTTCAACGTTGGCGATGCTTTTTCGCTTGCTGTAGATACGCCAAAGATTCAACCCCGTCACGTTGGCATTCACGAGTTTTTCTCCAACGACATCATGGACGAGAAGTTCACCGTGCACGGTCGCTGCGACATGCATTTTTTCGAGACTTCGTTCGTCATCACCACTGATAACGAGAGGCGAGGTTTGGCGCACCCCCGTTCCACACTTTTTGCACGCATTCGACAAATCGTACGTCGTGCCATATCCCAGACCCGCCGAAACTCGGTACATCAACCAGGAACCAATATACAACAACGGCGCGTTTTGCAGGTCCTCCTCGGTGTAAACCTCCCGGCGATTGGTAAATTCTTCCGCACCATACTCCGCCAATAGGGCTCGGACTTTGGCGATTCGTTCGTCCCCTTCATCCAGCGTGAGGTGCACCTTGACAGTAACCGCGCACTTCACGCCATCTCCAAATTTCATCACCTCGGCAACGTCGGGGCCGCATTGGGTTGGACCTAAGATCGCGTCCGCGCCCCCGGGAATGTTATCCGCGTAGAACCTAATTGAAACAATGGTTTTCATGTTTTTTCTCGTTACTGGAGTTGGCGGAGTTGTTTTTCGATGATTTCCAACCAATGGGGATAGCCCTGGTATGCCTCTTTGTAAATTTTGCGCACCATTTCGGCCGTAACCTTTTCCCCCTCTTGTCTCGGTCCATGTGTCTTCCACGCTTGGGCGAGCAAGTTGGTGATTTTCTGGTGCTCCTCTTTCGTGAGAATGACGGCGGGAAGTTTTTCGAAATCCGTTCGCTTCGTCAGTTTATCGAGCGCTTGCTTCTCGAAGATCTTGTGCGCTTGGAAGGCGTTTCCCAGGTCCTTCGTGAACTTTTCGGCCATCGAGTAGGGCATGATGGTCTGCATTTCTTGCAGGCCCTGGGCCATTGGGTATTGCCCGTGATTCTTGACGAGGTCATCGGCCAAATCCAGCGCGGCTTTGTCGGCTTTTTCAATGACCGTGCGTTGCCCCTTTTTGGAAGCTTTATGGACGAGGTCGATGAAGTCCTTGGGCTTCAAGCCCACAGCGTTGATGATCTGGTACGCCGCCACGCCCGCTTGAAGCAACGGAAAACTGAATCCACCGACGTTTTTGCCCCCGGGAATACCATTCCGATGCCCGTTGGGCGCGTTGAGGCTTCCCGACGTATTGCCTTGCGCCAACGCTCCGCCAACGGCCATGTTGTTGACAATTTGCTCGAATACGCTGAGCGCCGGGCCTTGGCCATTGGGACTCGATGTTGATGATGGCTTGCCGGATCCTGCCGTTCCCGTCCCTGCGCTACCCGTTCCAGCGTTTCCCGACCCCGCACCTGAGCCTGTGCTTGGGTTTAATCCGGCAGCCATCGCCCCTGCGGACGCCATCATATCCAGTTCGCCGGAAGCTTTGGCTGTTGCATAAGGCCTCGGCGGAGGTTGCTTCTTGCACCGGAGTTTCGCCGGATCGTCGACAAACCAATACACCGTTTCGGGAGGCGCCGTTTCATCAAAGATGAATACAATGTCGGCAATCGCCGCTGCTTTGACGAAGCCTTCGTAGGTATTGATGATGAGGTTTCCTTTGGAATCGTTGCCGGCCCACCGGCCAATCGTTGGATCCACCCCGGGAGGTCGCGCACAGACGCGTACTTCGCGTTGCATTTTCTTGGCTTGTTTCAGGCTAAAACAAGGCGCTTGACCCGGAGCCCCCATGAGATTTCCTTGTTGCTGCGCACCCACCGTACTTGCTTGCGCTGAACAAGGTTTTTCCTCACGGAGCGTTTCCAACGGTGTTGACCGCAGGGCCAAGTCTTGTTGACAAACCAAACCATACTCCGACGCCATGAGGCGGGCATTTGCACGAGGCGCCGATGCGTCGACCTCAATGAAAACATTTGCCCGTGGGGCATACTCGAGCAATTCACCTGGCGTTTGATCCGTAACGATATGGTCGGTGTAATCGGCCGACGATTGCGCTGCAAGCAGCTTGACGTCTGCCGGAACTTGCCAAGGATGACAATGCACACGCAGCGTCGCTGCCCGCGGATTCAGCCCTTGCAGCTCGGTCATCGTCACCCCGCAGCCGAGCAACGACGTCATACTC
>CAYSYX010000866.1:0-3271 GCA_964435055.1 uncultured Polyangium sp.
CAGCGAGCGCTGGACCAATACGTTTCGTGTGCTTCGCACCCGAAACGACCAGGTTCATGTCGGCAATAGCCAACTGGCACCGTATTGGTTTGTCCGCAGGACAAACCAATACAAGGGTCAAGGGCCTGGGCCCTTGCCGGGTCGAGGGCGGGGAGCCCTCGTGGGGTTTGGGGTGAAACCCCAATGTATTCCAATACATTACGCCAGTTCGGCGGCGAGTTTTTCCAGGACATCGCGCCGGGTAATGGCGACCGGAGCGATGGCTTTGGCCAATGCGGCCACGGGCGGGCAGGCTTGGGAGGCGAGGAATTCTTTTGCGGAAATGCGCCCGCGCATCCAGGGACGCGACGCTTCGAGCCGCTCCATCAATGCTTTTTCTCCGAGGACTCGATAGAGGTACGCCGAATAAGGTGACGCGGGAAGATCGAATTCGGGTGGGGTTGGACGCCCTTCTTCGAGCAAACGCAACATGACCGGATCCATATCGTCGGAGCTCTTTTCGACTTTGGGCAGGTACGATTCGGCGCTGATCGAACGCGACTTGGTTCCCGGATGTGGAATCGCGCCCAGGAAAAACTCTACGGGCGCGTCACCACCGGAAACATGCGCAATCGCTTCCACGAGCGCAATCGTATAGAGTTTGGCGCGTAGGTACCGTACGGCCAGCTCGATATTGCGTTTGGCTTGGACGATCAGGCGGGAATACACTTCGGGCGATGGTTCGCCTCGGAACAGATGAAAAACGCGTTCGGCATCGAGCCGCGACAAGAACGCTTCCATTTTTTGAATGGCGACGCGATATTCGCCGGTGCGATAGACGCCGGGGGTTGCGAGCGCCGGGTTTGTCTCGGGCAAGAGACGCCACGTATTGTCCAAAAAGCGTGCCGCGTCTTCTTCGGAGAAGTTTTCCACGTCGCGATTGCCGAGACGAGTGGCCAAGCGGACGGCGTCTTCACAGGCATCGGCGTCCAGATCCGGAAGATTCAAATCGCGCAAACGTGCGGCAAGCTGTTCGAGCGTCAGGTTGTCGCGAAACGGGATCGTCGCTTCAATGGCTGCGGCAATGCGGGCAATTTGGGTTTTCGACAAAAAGGGCGCCAAACATTTCGCCGCGACAAACGCGCTGGCCAATTCGTTCAGTCCGGCAAACGGTGACAATTCATCGCCCGGGGCGCGATCGAAAATCCGCGCGACCATGGCCGTCAAGGGATCATCGAGCACGGCGAGCGAGACGCGATATCCCGTTCCATCGACGGGAAGCAGCAGCGGGCGGAGCATTTCTCCGACGGCTCCGGGAAAGCCTCGATCGACCTGAACATAAACGACGTCGTGAAAAATTCCGGCAAGCGTTTCAATGGGACTCGCGCCTTCCGTCATCGTGAGTACATGTTCGTGGCTATGAAATTCACGAGATTGCCCGGCGAGAGCTTCGTGCACCACGAACACCGGACGCTCCAGATCGCGAGGCTGCGCGGCAGCTCCCAGCTTTTCGAGCGCCGCCGAAAACAGGTTGACGAATTGCTGGACGACGGGAAGAGTCACGTCTTCGTGGGAATTGGCGAGCATGGGACGCATCTTTCCACGAATTTCGCCGCGTGTACACACCATTCGCGTGTCCCGATGATATTTTCTCACGCTTGGCGACGGATGCCCGACGGCGTTTTCGAAACAGTGGAAATGGGCGCAGGATCGGCGTATGGTACGCCATTGGACGCCGGCTGCTGCCTTTCCCAAAAATAGGCCGAACTATGCTTCATCACGTCTTGGCTCGATGTCTTTCCCTTTTCGTTTTGGCGACGACGGTCATTGCTTGTGACGGTGATACACCGGGAAAAACCTCGACCTCGAGCACTGGAGAACCCCCCTCGCTCACGTGCGATGCCAATGCCGGTATCGTCGATACGTCGGGAAATAACTGCGCCACTCTGCCGAACGATTACACGCCGCGGGACGCCGCATCCGCAAAGGATACTTGGCCGGCCTGCGTGAGCGATGGGAATCAATATGTGCCGATTGGACAAACGACTTTGGCGGCGGCTCGGGTGGCGGCATTTCACGATATCGGTCAAAAACTCGGGTTTGGCGGGTTGAATATTCCTTCGTCCGATGATTTCAAGGCGGCTCGAGCCATCTATACAGCCGCCGATGGCATTGAATCGCGGGTGCTCGAAATCGAAGACGATCACTTTCCAGCTGCGCCCAAACCCTGCAAGGACTTGACCGCCGACGAACAAGCGCAATACCCCTTCCGTTGTGTCGGCCCGATACGTATTCGACCCATTCTCGACATTGCATTCGAAGCAGGGAGCCGGGGTGAAGATCCGGTGATCAATGTCGCACGAATCGAAGCGGCGTTGTTATGGTTTTTCTATATGTCGACCTACGCGGAAGCCATTCGAGCCGCTGAAAATCCCGCGGCGGTGGACGAATCATGGGCTTCGTACACGGGAGGAGAAGGCCGCGACAAACCATTGGCGTTGGCGCAATACGTGGCGGTGCGGAGCAACGAGACTCATGATCGCATTTGGGACGGACTTTTGGCGTTGCGGTGTTGGCGGGATTTGGACAATCCTCAAGGGCCGGCCATGGATACCGTGATGCAATCACGGGCCGTCGAACAGCTCGACCGGGCATTGGTCCGCGGTATTGCCTTGATTCTGCGGCAGAGACTCGAGCTTTCGGCGTGCGAACCCGCGTGGATTTCCGCCGAGATTCTGGGCGGCATTTTATTTCGCGAAGCGCAGGCGCGGGATCCGGCCGCGGCTGACGTATTCATTGAAGAATTGTCGCGACGTCGGGCCGTATTGGTCAATCTGGAAAAACTCCTCGGCGTAACCGATACTCTTTTTCCCTGTCCGTAATGCCGGGGCTCGCCGGATGCAGACTTTGGACGGGTTCACGTGAAACTCTCTATCGGCACGAGATCGAAGATGCGGCTTGACTTCGTGGATCTTCGTGAACACACTCAGCCGCGGAGTTGACCATGGAGTTTCGTGACGGCTTTTTGGTGCTCGGAAAAGTGTGGCGTGCACCGGTTCGAATTCATTGGACGACGCCCATTGTCGCCTTTTTGCTCACGGGACTTTCGTTCGTTCCGGGCGCATGGCTTGGATTTTTGATCATCGTTTTGGTGCACGAGTTGGGTCATGCCTTGGTCGTTCGATCCGTCCGGGCCCACGTCCTGGCCATCAACGTGCACGGGTTTGGCGGGACGTGAGAATGGTATGGGGATGTGACCGCAAAACAGCGCGCCATGATTGCGTGGGGCGGG
>CAYSYX010000867.1:0-3258 GCA_964435055.1 uncultured Polyangium sp.
CGTGACGCGTGAATGCGTGTCGCGTTGCAAGAGAATGTCGTTTTGGCGCGTGCAGGTCATTCGTGCATGACGAGGGGCGGCATTTCAAGGGGGAGTATTCATGAAAAGCAAGTTTGGCCTGGTATCCGTCATGTTTGCAGCGGCTTCGACGTTGTTTGGATCTGCCGAAGCTTCGGCGAACGATGGAAGCTGGTGGGGACGCGCCGGATATGGTTGTGAAGGCGCGACGGCGGAAGTTCGCGCTTGTATTGACGATCAAACGCAGCAAATGCGCGTGGTCTTCCGCGTCTTGGGAGCGACACGTTATCGGTCGTTTCCCCAATTCGACGTCGACGCGACGATTTTCGGCAACGCCTTGTGCGACGATGAATGCGGCGACGACGATTTGCACGGCGGATGGCAACGCAGCGACAATTATCTCGGTTATGGGTCTCGTCTGAGCCGAATGTACAACAATTACGGGCGATACAACGATCGGGATATCGTTCCCATCGACGGATTCCGCACCGATCGAGAAATTGCGTATCCGATTGGTGGAAATTGGTTCATGGCCAATTTCGACCTCGATGAGCTTGGTGGAGCGGTTTGTCGTGACGGATTCATGCGCGACGTGTACGTCGATCGCGCGGCGGTCATGATCGAAGGCCGAAGGTTTTACCTCGACTCCTCCGATTTGTCGATTTGCGCGACGGAACGTTATCGTGACGTGAATGATGGCGATATCAACGTGCACGTCATTCAGAACAACTATAACACCGGTCGGGATTACGACGACGATCAGGATTATGACGACAACGGCCGGGAATATGATGACCACGGCCAGGGATATGACCACGGCCAGGGATATGACCACGGCCAGGGATATGATCAGGGCCCGGTGTATAACGACGCCCAGCAAGGCTCCAAGTACATCGATCGTGACGTCGATGATGATCGGTACGATTCGTCGTACCAAGATGGAAAACGCTGAACGATCGGATGATTCCGCGAGGTCCACGCTCGTTTGGGGCGTGGGCCTCGTCGTTCGGCCGGTCGCATGTTTCCTCGTACGTGATGCACGATCTCCGTGACAAACGACGCGGATGCGAGTAAAGAGACGCGCATGACGGAGAAAGCCCCGGTTGTCGGCATCATCATGGGCAGCAAGAGCGACGCACCGACGTTGCGCCATGCGTGGGAAATGCTCGACAAACTTGAAGTGCCTTATGAAAAACGAGTGGTCAGTGCGCATCGAATGCCTGATCAGATGTTTCGGTACGCGGAAGAAGCGCAGGCGCGTGGCCTTCAAGTGATCATTGCCGGTGCGGGTGGAGCGGCGCATTTGCCGGGAATGGTCGCGGCAAAAACGCTGATTCCCGTGCTTGGCGTGCCCATTCTTTCGCATGCATTACACGGCGTCGATTCATTACTCTCCATTGCGCAAATGCCCGGAGGCATCCCCGTGGGAACTTTGGCGATTGGGGATGCGGGAGCGAAAAATGCCGCGCTCTTGGCGGCCCAGATTCTCGCGTTGCACGATCCCGCTTTGCGCCGACGATTGCATGAATTTCGCGCCGAGCAAACGCGTATCGCTGCGGAAAGCGAGGTTTGACCGTGACGATCGTTTCGACAAACGCGCCTGTATTGCCCGGCGGGACCATTGGGATCCTCGGCGGCGGGCAGCTCGGCCGGATGTTCGCCATCGCCGCGCGACGGATGGGTTATCGCGTTCACGCGCTCGATCCCGTGCAAGATGGTCCGGCGGGACAAGTTGCCGATGTGGAATGGGTCGCGCCTTATGAAGATATCGACGTGGCGCGAAAGTTTGCCGCCGCGGTGGATGTCGTCACGTTCGAATTTGAAAACGTTCCCGCAGAGACCTTGGCTGCCGTAGCTGAATTACGACCGGTTTTTCCTTCGCCGAAGGTGCTCGATACGTGTCGGCATCGATTGAAAGAAAAACAATTCTTGAAAGGTAATGGTTTTCCCGTCGCCGCCTTCGAACCCGTGCGTTCCGCGGACGAACTTCGCGCGGCATTGCTGGTGCTCGGAACGCCCGCAATTCTGAAAACAGCTGAATTCGGATATGACGGCAAGGGACAAGTGCGGATCAACGATGCGGCATTCGCCGATGAAGCATTCGGGCGTATGGGGCGTACGCTCGGGGTGCTCGAAGCGTTTGTTCCATTTGCGTGTGAATTGTCGGTGATCGTGGCGCGTTCGCGCGCGGGTGACGTCGTGGCTTTCGAGGTCGCGGAAAATCGTCACGAAAAACATGTCCTCGATGTGTCGCTCGTGCCTGCGCGTGTACCCGAAGAGACGCGTGTACGAGCGCGGGAGCTGGCGTGTGCGATTGCGCGGGCGCTCGAGGTGGTGGGCGTGTTGGGTGTCGAGCTGTTTTGTATGCCGAGTGGAGATTTGGTCGTGAATGAATTGGCGCCGAGGCCTCACAATTCCGGGCACTTTTCATTCGATGCGTGCATGACCAGCCAATTCGAGCAACAATTGCGGGCGGTGTGCGGATTGCCTTTGGGAGATCCGACGTTGTTGCGGCCGGTGGCCATGGCGAACTTAATGGGCGAATTGTGGTCGTCGGGAGAACCGCAATGGGCGAATGCGGCGGCGTTTTCCGAGGTGAAGATTCATTTGTACGGAAAAACCGAAGCTCGACCGGGGCGTAAAATGGGGCACCTCGTCGCAATGGCTGATACCGTGGAACAGGCCGAAGCTCGCGTGCTTGCGGCGCGTGCAGCGCTGACCGGCTGAGCCGAGTTTCGCTGGGTTTCACCCAGACCCACCGGGGGCTCCGCGCCCCCGGCCCCGCGCCAGGACCTGTCCTGGACCTGGTATGTGTTTGTCCGCGATACGGACAAACACAATCGGGTCGGCAATGGCACTGAGTGGTCAAGGGTGGCGGTCAAAGCCTGTTTCGGGGCTGGATTTGCGATCTGGAAATCTCGTAGAATGTGACAATGCCCGTGTTCTCGTTGCGGTTCCTTTGGCCCATGGCGTCGTTCGCCGCGCTCGTTGCTGTGGCTTGCACCGGGACAAACCTGGCGCCCGTGGACGGCGCGCCCGCCCCCGCGACGAGTGCGAGTTCCGTCGTGTCGGCGGAGCCGCCCAAGCCTGCCGTGAGTGCGGTTGCAGAGCAAGCGCCGAGTACGTCCAAAGAAACTCCCGTCAGTTCAGCTCCGTTCGCGCCAACGAAGCCCGATGAACCTGACGAGGGCGATTGCGATCCCGGGGGGCCTCCGCCAGTGGTTTGCGTCGCGCCGTCCC
>CAYSYX010000868.1:0-3254 GCA_964435055.1 uncultured Polyangium sp.
GGTATGCGCCGAGCAATGGAACGGCGACGAGACCCAGCACGATAACGCGTTTGCGGTTTGGCGGTGTTTTGGCGGATGGTTTGTCGTTGGACATCGCGGCCGCAGTAAAGTCACGAGCCGCGTGCGGCGTCAAGGAATCTTTTCGCGGTTGATTTTTTTTCGCGCCTGGGGCATGAAGCAACGATGCATCTTCGATTCATGCCAATTTGGGGCGCAGCGATGGTTTTCACAGCCTGCGGAGGGGAAGGCGCTTCGACACCGCCCGAACATCCGACGACGCCTATGGAAACGTCGACCGAGGCCACGACGGACGCGAAGGCGTCGGACGTCAAGCCGTCGGAAGTCACGGCGAATGAAGCGAACAAGGTTGCCGAGGACCAGCCGAAAGCAGACAATGCGTCGCCCAAAAAGCCGACCGATTCGGCGACGCCGGACAAAGGCGTGGCGATGGAAAAGCCCGCGGACAAACCTGCGGACAAACCCACTGAATCCGACGTGCCGGGGGCGAACATTACGATCGGGAAAATGGAAGCGGACGGGGTTTCGACGACGAACATCGAATGCAAAAGCGACGGCGGGGGAGGGGGATTGGGATTGCTCGGCGCGGTGCTCGTGACGGCGTGGATTTCGCCGCAAAAAAAGGCGCTCGACGCGTGTGCTCCCGGAGGCTTGGCCACGGAATCGCGCATTATCTGGACGGCCAAAGGCGGCAAAATGGTCGCCATTGAAGCCAAAGGCGATCCGAAGGTCAAAGCGTGCGTGGAAAAAGCGTTACGCCCGGGCAAACCCGTTTTCGATGGGAAATGCGCCGCGACCGTGGCGTACGGGAAGAAGTAATCGAGCGAATTGCGGGGAAGGGGATACTTGGGGCTCGCCGTGGATTGCCTTGCGGCTTAGCGAGCCCCTCGAGGCGCAATCAGTGCAACACGGCGAATCCGCCGTACGCTTGCGGCGCGCGCTTGGCTCCTCGCGCGACCGAAAGCCCTCCCAGCTGACCCGTCCAGTCACCTGCGACCCGACCACGCACATCATCGGCACCCGATGCGCTCAATACCGCGTCCTGAAAGTCGCGGAAATAATCGGCCACCGTGCTGCCGTCCGTGCGTCGCGGGGGAGGCCGATTCGCGGCTCGAGGATTGGGCATGGTCATGGTCGACGTGATGGACGAAAGCGAGACGTGTTGTCGAGCCTCGAAGCCGCCGATTTTCGTGCCGGCTTTGAGCGCGCCTTTGCCGACATCCTTTGCGGCTTCGGCAAGGTTTTTCCAATTCGACGGTTTGCCCGCGGCTTTGGCGGCCGCACCGGCTCCTTCACGACCCGCTTCCGTGGCGGCTTGACTGCCGCTCTTCGTGATCTTGTTCCACAACGATGTCGCTTTCGCTTTCGCCAAAGGCTTGGCTTTGGCCATCGCGTATCCCATCGCCATGTCCTGCGCAACGCCGATGCCGAAGTCCTTCCAGGTGCTTCCTTCCGGCGAAATGAAGCGCAGTCCATTGGTCACAACCGCTTCCAGCGCACAACCCATCATGGCCCGGCTCATCATGGTCGAAGTCGTGGCCGATGCTCCGAGGCCGCCGGAAATGCCGCCCGCGAGTGCTCCAGCCCCGATTCCCACGTAGGTTTGCCAGCTGTTCCAATTCCATTGCGCGGGATTCCACGTGCCATTGGTCGCCATTCCACCCGAATATGCGCCCACGGCGGCGGCAACGACCACGGCCAGGAAGAAGAAGTTGCCCGAAGGATCCGTATACGTGACGGGATTGTTGTTCGCGTACGCGTACGGATTGAGCGCAGTGCCTTCACCTTGCGGACCACCACTGCTCAGCGAATCCGCCGACAAGAAGCGACCCGTGACCGGATCATACGTCCGCGCGTGGTAATCATAGAGTTCGCTGTCTTTGTCCCATTCTTTGCCCGTGAACTTGGCGCGGAACATATCGGGGCCGGTACTGGAGTCGTCCACGATCTCGCCGTAAGGCTTGTATTCCACGCGGGTTTTGACATTGCCGCTCGAATCCGTCACCAAGCTCGACGAACCCAAGTGATTGTTGTGGAAGTAAACCGTGCCGACCTCGGGAATGCCTGCACCGTTGAGGCCCGCCGTCAAAGCTTCTTCCGACGACGCCGTGTTTTCATCGTTCCCGGTTTGTCCGGGAGCTTGACCACACGCCGCGAGGAAAGACGCCAGCACGAAGGGCGTGGCCAGGGCAAACAAGGGATGCCGGCGTGAATAGGCCGTGCCCGAAGGCCACAACCACGTGCCGAGTGTATCGAGCGTTCGACGCAGCTGCATTGGGCGGTATTGTCGCGCCAAACGAAGCGTCGTCCACGCAATCAGCAATCCGACGAGCGCCAACGCGATCGGACGAGCCCACGGTTGCAAGGCCAAAACCATGGCGCGATTTTCGACATACTTCGCCAAACCCGCGACGGTATTCTTGGCAAAGAGGTTCTGGATGACGTTCAACGATTCGACGTTGAGCATCGCCCCGCCGTTCGCCGGAATTTGCGTCGTAATCGACGCGACTCGGCCCGTCGGCGCTTGAACGTATTTCGTGACCAGCGTCCGACCGTCCGTCGCGTAGACCACTTCGTAGTTGGGCGATACGTAATGCGTGAGCGTCCCATTCGCATCGACTTTCCTCACGCGTTCGCCGAGGAAATCATATCCGAATTGATTCATCACGGTGCCGTTTTTCGTCACCGTTTTCAGACGACGCTCGCCATCGTACGTATATGCCCACGTGTTTCCATCGCGGGTTTGTCCGATGCGATTGCCCGCCGCGTCGTACGTCGCGGTAAAACCCGTGCCCGACGTGACGCGATGACCCGTGTATGTATACGATTTCCCTTCTTTGCTCGTCATGTTGCCGGAGGCGTCATAACCGTACGTGAACGATCCATACACGCCGGACGCCGACGTCAATTGACCTCCCGCCGTATAACCGAACGATTGACTACGGGTCGAATCCCGCAGATCGGTAATCGAACTGATTCGGTGCAGTCGGTCCCAGGCGTAGGTGTAATCGAGCAGGTTCGGGTTGTTCGCTTTGGTGACCTTCGACGAAGCCAATCGCGTCGCGGCATCGTACGTCATCGTCGTAAACGTGTCATTTCCGTACTTCATCGACGTGGGTTGTCCGGACGCGGCATAGCCTTCAAAGTCGACGTAGTTCTTCCCGCCGCTCGTGATCTCCATCTCGGCCAGGTTGACGACCTTGGTGCCGGTGTCGACCATTTGACCCTGTCCGGGT
>CAYSYX010000869.1:0-3252 GCA_964435055.1 uncultured Polyangium sp.
GAGCAGCGGTATTCGATTCGGTACGGCCTTATTCGAAAACGGCGTCGATTCGTTACACTCCGGCTCGTACGCCACACACGTGACATCCGCGCGCTGACTCTCCTGCAGGATGAGCATGACATTGCGCTTACGAGCCGGCTTGGCCGATAACTTCGGGACCGGTTCGGAATCCCGGCGCATGACGCGCAAATCCGCCGCATCGTGGGTGATGTCCAAGTGCTCTTTGATGAGCGCCGTCAGCCCGTGAAAATAAATCATGTCGGGCGGCGTCGACTGCAACACGCGGTAGCTCACCGGCACCGTCACGACGGCGACGAACGCCGGGACGAGGAACACCGGGGCAAGCATCCGCGGGATCCTTCGCGGCCGTACGAATTTACGGGCCGCGAAAAGCAGCGCGATCGACACGACAAACGCCAAGAAGATCTCGGCGATGATGTACGGGCGGCTCAAGGGCAAAAAGCCGACGAACGACGGCAGGATCGTCTTCGAGTGAATCAGCGAGTCGTGCGACAAATACGTATTCCACGTGCGGTGGAACGCGCCTTCGACTCCCGCAGCCAACGTGAACAACACGACGAAGACGACGCCCATCGCATCGCGTAGCGCCGTGCCTCGACGACGTGAGGCGACGTAAAGAAGAATCAGCCAAAACAAGAGGCTTTCGGCGACCCCGGCGGCGTAACCGAGTTTGTGCGGACGATCGAGCCGCGGCAGATGGTCGTACCGCCGCAGCCAATCGGTGACGAGGATCCACAACGCCGGACTGATCAGCAGGACAAACCCAAGGCCCCGCCGACGCCGAACGATCGCCCTTCGCCGTTGGTGTGCCGCCTTTGCTGCTTTGTATGATTGCGGCTCCGTCTCTCGAGCCGTCTCCACCGTATCGTTCATCGAACCAAACCCGGAAGACCACCATGCAACGCTTCCGCTCGAACGGCGAGATCTCCGCAAGCACTCGGACCAAGGTCATGCTGCTCATGCGGATCTTCGAGCACATCGAAGCAATGCCACGCCGTGTCCCATTCGCGGGCCTCGAGCTTCTTCGACCCCGACATCATGCCCCAATTGCGAAACGCACAACCCCACACGCCGGCACAGTTTGTCAAGGCCATCGGCTCGGTGCGTTCGATCGGGCGCAACAAACTCCGTCCCACCATCGCCTCGTAATACTTCGCAAACGCAGGTTCGTTCTCGAGACCCATGAGATCCAGGATCGTCGGAACCAGATCGACATGAAAAAGCAGATCCGTTCGATGCGACTCGATCGCTTTGCGCTCGGTATCCGTGAGCGTTCCTTCGGGCGCATCGATCCACGCCGGCACGTGAATCTCTTCGTCGAGGATCGAGCTGGTGTGCCCAAGTTGCCCGTGATCGCGAAAGGACTCGCCGTGATCCGACGTGAACACGATGATCGTTCGAGCTCCAAACGGTTGCGCTTGGACGAACTTGATCGTCTCGCCGATTGTTTTGTCCTGCAAGTAAACGGCGTTCAGGAAGTAGTTGCGATAAGCGTCGTTGTCTTCCGGTGCTCGGCTGTCCACCGCCGGTTGAAACGGGGCATCGGCTTTGTCGATTCGATACGGAATGTGCGTGTTGCCAAAGTGCGCGACGGCAAAAAATGGCTCGCGCATGGAGCCGAAATCGTTCCGAATGCGCTCGGCCAGCAGTTCATCGCGTGCGCCGAGATCGATGTCGGCGAGCGGATCGAGATCGGTGGCTCCGGTTTGATGCGACGTGGGTAAGTCCTGCACATAAAGGCGCGAATTCGCGAACATCATGTGGTGGCTGGTCCAATACGCCGTGTCGAAACCTGCCGCGTGCGCGTAGTCGAAGAGCAGAGGCCACGAGTGCAGATCGTTGCGTGAGGCCGTCGGGGGCAAACCCGACCAAAGAACCGCGAGCGAGATGGCGGTCGTCGAATCGTTGGCGCGCATTTGCAAGAGCGGCATGCGCTTGGGCACCGCGGCATTGATGACCGGTGAGATCACGCAGTTTGTCGTGGGCTCACTGCAATGCGCGTCCGCGCGTACGCTTTCGGTGATGATGAAAAGTACGTTCGGTCGATCGATCTTCGAACCGGCCGATTTCGGCGTCACTTGGGGCAAGGGCGGGGGCGTACGTACGCCGGGACGAACATGGGCCCGCGGCGTGATGCCCGCGATCTGTTTGACCACTCCACCCATGCCGTGGAGGTAGATCACGTCGGGCGTCGACGCTTGCACCGTGCGGTACGAACACGGAATCGCGAGACCACCGAGCACGGCGACGGGGGCGAGGAACCGAGCGATGCGGCTCGAAGTGGTTTGTCGTGGACGAACGACGCGACGACCCATCCACACGAGCACGATGGCGCCGGCGAGAGGCGGACAAACCGAACTGACGAAGTTCACGCTGTCGGCGCGCAGGTGACCGAAGACGCTTTCGGTGAACGTGGTGGCGAAGAGCAGCGCGTCGAGGTTGATGTACGTCGAGTGAATCCGTTGAAAATAGATCTGGCCGCCCAGGGCGAACGCGGCGAGGGACACGAAAAGAACGGCCGTGATCCAGCGCAAAGCGCCCCGTCGTGCGGATGCGGCAAACAGCAGCAAACCCCAGAGAATCGTGCTCTCCACCAACGCGCCGAGGTAGCTGCCGATGTATTTCCCGCGCAGATCGAGCAAACGATCACCACGGATCATCAGATCCACGGTCAGGACGAGCAGCGCAGGGGTGAGCAAAAACGCCCGGGAAAAACGTTGGCGCAATCGGGCGAAATAACGCAATCGCTGCGTCTTCGAGCGCGAAGCCGGCGCAGCTGCGGGTTTGGCGCCGGTGGCGCCGTTGTCGAGGGGGTAGTTTGTCGCAGACACGAAGTGCGGGGAATCCTAACGTATGTTGCAGACAGACCACGAATCCGTGACATACGCGTGAGCCCAAGTCGAACGACGACATCCGTTCGGTCTTGCTCGGCTCGTGGGTGACCCGAGCACAAGCGGTGTTTCGTTCTACACTCCGCCCCGGAAGAATGATGGATCCGACGTCGAAGACACACGAACCCAGCCCGCGGGAACGCCTCTCGATCGAACTGGAAACAGCGCTGCTGCGCGAGCTGCGTTCCGTCTACCAAGACATCAACGCCACCTATTTTCGCCGGATCTTGAAGGGAGCGACCATCGAATTGGGCGACGCGGAACGTTACCTGGGTCGTTGGCATCGCGAGACGCGGTGCATCGAGGTCAGCCGAAAGTTGGTGCTCGAACGATCTTGGGG
>CAYSYX010000870.1:0-3246 GCA_964435055.1 uncultured Polyangium sp.
ATTCCTAACTCGTCTCTATATAACTTTCCACTTCAACCGCCATCTTACCAAACGTGATCTTCAGATTGGCGTTTCCCTCGATGGCTTTCGTGAATTGAGAATGCGCTTGCTCGAGGTGTGTGCACGACGAAGGATCCCGCCGCGATTTTTGGAGGCAAAGTGCCGCTGAGATTGCCAATGAATAGGGCAATCCAGGTGCAATCTCGAGCGCCTTCGAGATCGCCTCGACCCCTCGAACTGTTGCTTCCGATTGCATGCGTGGTGTAGTGGCTGAAGTTGCCGCCGTCTTGTCAAGCTCCAGAATGATATCCAAGTAAACAACCGCAATGCTTTGCCAAAAGTCACTTCGATGCAGCGGTTGTGTTGACGCGTCAACGACGGTTCGAAGCGCTGTATCGAATAATCCGGACGCCGATTCTCCACGTTTGGCTTTCCATTTGGCCTGCTCGAGCATCAGTTTGGCCAAGACAAGTTTACACCTCGCATCTGTGGGAATGATTCGTAAACACTTCTCTGTTCGATTGAATCCTTCCTTCAGACTCTGTTCGGGATTCACGTCGCGAAGTGCCTCGTGGCTTGCAAGCAAATGGTACACTCGGGCGGATTCGCGATATGCTTGTACGTCGGTGTTATCGACCTCCAACAATGCGTTGAAGTGCGATATGGCTCGTTTTGCCGTGTCTACGCCATCTTCGCCACGCATCAAGCGATAGGATGAAATCATCGCAAAGGCGAGGCCAGCGTTTCCGTGGGCGAATGGATGGTTGTTGTGCGTGCGCAAAACTGTATCGGCCATTTCGACGGATTCACGCAAGAGAGCCTCAGGATTTTCGCCATGATTGAGTTTCCATTCGGCTAAATCCGTCATCCACGAAGCCATGTTGTTGTACGCAATGACATAGCCGGGATCGATTTGAATCGCCCGTTTGGCTTTGCCAATGGCGCGTTCAAAAAAATCGCTGGGATCCTCATTGCGCCGTTTCTTCTGAATGCCTTCCAAAGCGAGTGCTATCCCATAGTCGTTGAGAGCCCATGGGAAACCTGGGTTTAGCTGTAGCGCCGCGTCGATGTTGACAATCGCGTCATTGACCAAACGCCCGGTTGATTCGCCTCGATCTTGATAATGTTCCGCAAGGCGTGTATATGCGACTCCTGTAATTTCGCGGGCATAAGCATCCTTCGGATTGAGCGTAATGGCCGCATTGCCCGCGTCGATTTGCCCCCGGTACAATTCTTCCACGTCCTTCCGCGCCGCCCCATGCCCCTGCGCGTATTGCGCCGCAAAATAATACGCAAACGCCTTCTTCGTATGCCCCGACGATTCCTTCGGCGACGCCTTCAACGCCTTGTCCGCCGCCGAAAGCGCCTTGTCCAATTTCAATTTCGGATCCCGACCCCGATACAAATCCAGCTCTTCCTGCCGAATCCAGGCCTCCGCCAAGGCTTCGTATACCTGATGATCACTTCGCCCAATCTCCGCCGCCTGCTCGTAATGCTCGACCGCACGATCGAAATCCTTCTCCGCGTTGTCGTTGTCCCCCTTGTCCTTCGCGTCGAGCGCCTGCGCCAAGTACACATCGCCTTCGAGCTTCGCCGCTTCGTACAGCCATGGCGTCGTTTGTCGCGCCAAAGCCGCCTGCTCCAAAGCTTCCTTGTCCCGCCGATGATAAAAATGTATCAACCCCTCGAGATAACTCGCCGATACCGTCGGTAGCCCTCGGCATTTTTCCAAATGCAATAACGCCGGCTCCAAGTATTCCTTGTCGAGCTCCACTTTGCGCTTTGCAAAATACGTCGCGTCCCCGCTTCGCCGCGCATCATCGAGCGCCCGATGGTACAGTTCGCCGAGCGCCCGGCCGAGACCATAATCGAGCTCCGCATCCAGGATACCTCGACCCCGCGCCGATTCCAGTTGCTCGCGCGCTTCGTTCCATTCTTCGAGCGCCAAATGCCCGCGTCCGAGCGCGAAATGATCGAACCCCGCCCCCAGATCCGCAAACGAACGCATTTCCGCTTCAATGCCCGCCATGCGTTGCCGCACGATATCCTTTTCCTTCGTCGTGTCGTGCAGCGGAACCAAATGCGCCGTGCGGACCAGCCAATCCAGATCCTTTACCGCGCCGCTCAGCTTTTTCCCCAGCTCCGCGCGTTTTTGAGCCATTTCTTCACGCCTTGCATTCTCGATCGCCATGTCCACGCCATACACGGCAAATGCCCCCAACGTGAAAACCAACGCCAAAATCGCGAACGCCATGGGTTTGTTGCGTTTGCCGCGCCAATATAGTTTCTCGGGCAAACTCAAGCGCCGCGCCAAAACCTTCTCGCGACTCAAATAACGTTCCAGATCCTCGGACAATTCGGCCGCCGATGCATATCGTCGATGCGGCTCCTTCGCCAAACACTTGAGCACGATGGTTTCGAGCGCCAGGGGAATATCGGGATTTTTAACGCGTAATGGAACAGGATCGTCAATCAATACTTTCAAAACGACATTCATCACGTTGGCGTCGACGAACGGAGGCGCTCCCGTGAGCAAATCATACAGCGTCGCGCCCAGGCCATACACGTCCGTGCGCGCATCCGTGCCCCGCGTATGCCCGCGCGCCTGCTCGGGCGACATGTACCCGGGCGTGCCCAAAAGCGCACCCGATTCCGTCAAACCTTGCGTGCCCGACTCTTCCCGCGCCAAACCGAAATCCATCAGAATCGGGTTGAGCGAAATGGAACCATTGGGCAATTCCGTCTTCTCCACCATGATGTTGGCCGGTTTGATGTCGCGATGAATGATTTGCAATCGATGCGCCGCGGAGACCGCGTCCGTGACGGTCTTCATCAGGCGCACTTTTTCATCGAGCGATATCGATTCGGCGATTTTTGATAACTGCTCGCCGCGAATCAGCTGCATCGCAATGTACGCCCGCCCTTCGACTTCGCCCACTTCCAGCACTTTGCACACGTTCGGGTGATCCATGCGCGCTTGCGCTCGCGCTTCCTGCAAAAACCGCGACGTCATGTACGGATCGACCGTATGAATGAATTTCAACGCCACATGGCGATTGATTCGTTTGTCGCGGGCTTCGAAGACGCTGCCCATACCGCCTTTGCCCAGCAATCCCAGGATCTCATAACGATCCCAACGTCCCGGATTCGACAGCGGAATCCGCTCGGACATTGGCAATGCACTCGGTACGGGATCGGAATCCGCTCCACGGATGACGATGGGTGTTCCCGTGAGCGGCGTGGTCG
>CAYSYX010000871.1:0-3232 GCA_964435055.1 uncultured Polyangium sp.
TTGGATCTGTTGAACAGCGGTGTTCTTGATATTGGCCACCTGCTGTTTCATCTGTGAAACCACCGTCTGCATTTGCGTCTGCACCGTCGTGAGCGTCTGTTTCACCGGATCGAGCGCCGCGTCGATTTGTGTCGCCGTCGTTTGCGTAAACGTATCAATCGCCTTGGTGATTTGCGTCTTCACCGTCGTGATTTGAGTCTGAATCTGCGTCGCCACATTCGTGAATTGTTGCGACGCCGTATTCACCGCGCTCGTCACCGGCGGCAAAGCCTGCGCCAACGCCGCGTCAATCGATGCCTTCGTCGGATTCACCAGCGGCTCGGGCAAACTCTTCACCGGCACCGCCTCGAAAGCCATGATCCCCGTCGACAGCAGGCCCTTCAGCGTGCCGACGGTTGTCGAGAACAACGTCGTCAGGTCGTCCAGAGACTGCACAATTGCTTTCAGCGGCGCCATCGTCTTGACCGGAAATTCCTTGAGCGTCGTGCGAATCGTGGCGAGCATCGTCAATGCGGTCGTGATCGCCGTCTGCACCTGCTGAATCAACGCCTCGAGCTTCCCGAGCGTCGCCTGCTGCACCTCGTCCAGCGTCGCCGTGGTTGTCTTGACCAACTCGTTCAGCGTCTTCTCGGCCGCATCGAGCTGCGCTTTCATTTCGCCCACAGGTCCCCGCACTTGCGCCTCGAGCGTTTTTCCCAGCTGCCGTACAGGATCCACCGCCGACGCCAACGTCGCCTTCGCCGTCTTCGCCGCATCGACAATCGTCGTTCGAGCCGCCTTCGTTTGGTCGGTCAACAGCTTGACGCCCGCCGTGAAACTCTTCTCCGCCGTCTCGATCTGCGCCTGCAATTGCTTCGTGAACGACTCGATCGTCGCCTTCAGTTCTTTTCGTTTGTCTTGAACGCTCTTGCTCAACGAAGCCGTCTGCGTACTCAAAGGTTGATACGGAGCCAGCGCTGTTTTCGTCAACGTCGTGACGTTTGTCTCGACCGCTTTCGTCTGCGTATCGACGTTTTGCTTCAACCCGGACACCGCGTTGGTCATACGCGTACGAAGCGCCCCCGATTCGCTCGCGTACGTCGCATCCACCTTGGCCAATTGTTCCTGGTAGAACACCTTGAGCCCCGCGTCGGCGATCACGTTGCCCGTCATCATCGCCGCGACGATCTCCGACCGCTCTTTCTTGATGTCCGCTTCCAACAGACTCAGCTGCGTATTGAGCAACTGCGAGGGTTTGTCCAGCTCGGCGCTGAGTTTCCGCCATTCCCCGACAAGTTGTCCGGACAAAGCTTCCAACTTCGCCCGTTGCGTCGTTTCGGCCTGCTTCACGCTCGTTTCTATTTTCAGAACCGAGGCTGCCGTCGTATCGAGTTTCTGCCAAACCGCTTGCATTGTGCCTCAATTCGGTGGCGACAAACGCGTCACGCGGGCTTTCATGTCGGTGAGCACCTTGGCTCCGCCGGTTTGGGCTTTTTTGATCGCCGCATCCGCCCGATCGAAGACCGTCAAAACGTCGGCATCGATCCCCGTGATGTCTTTTTCGAGCAACGTCACCTGCGTGGTGATCGAGGTCAAAACCAGGACCAACTTCGCTTCAATCGCCGCCAGCTTTGCTTTGAGTTCCCCGAACATTCGTCCCGCCTCACTCGTAGAGCGCTTTGGTCAATTCCGATTTGGCATCTTCCACGGCCGCCGTGGCTTCGACGATCGCTCCCGTGGCACTCGACATCATCGTCTGCAATTCCCCTTCGGCTGCGCCCAGCTTCGATTCAATCGTCGCCGTCGCCGTACCGATCGCTCCTTCGACTTCGGTCGTCGCGCCATTCAAAGCTGCTTGCGTCTCGCCCATGGACGATTCGTACGTCCCCGAAACATTGGCAATGCTGCCTCCGACCTCGGATGCCAATGCATCTTTGGCGGCATCGGTTTTCGGCGTCAGATCGTACGAGGGCGCCACCGTCGCCGCTTCTTCGAACTCCTGGACTTCGAGGCGAATGACACCTTCGGAGATCTTCAGGGTCTCGGTGTCTCCGGCCATTTTTCGGAGCACGGTGAAAACGGGTTTTTCCTGCTCGTACACGTGACGCGCGTACGTTTCGTTCTTGTCGCCCTTGCCCCAAAGGATCTGATCGCCTTGCGTCGCTTGCGCCAATTTACCGGCCCAATCGAGGTCCCGGACGATCTCGGCGTGGTCGAAATGCAGAGCCACCAGCACGCGCTGGCCCCGGTAACACGGAAAGAAAAATTGTCCCGGAACATGATCGGGCAAAAACGGCGTCGTAATCGTCTTGTTCCACAACGGAATGTGGACGCGGTAAGCATCGAGCGCGTCGTTTTCGTCATCTTGCGCCGACCACGTACGCTCTTTCTCCGCTCCCGTCGTCGATAACACTTTGCCCTCGACGTAGAGCGGCCCGGCCAAACGATGAAATGGTGGCAATCTGGGCTTCGACTCGTCGACTCGTTCGGCATGCACCACGTAACTCATGACGAATTGCGCGGTGTCGTCATCGGGATCGCCCACATCCACGGGCGATTCGATACGGGCTTCGAGCTCCGCTTCGATCACCCGGTACGTCCGTCCAAACGGCAGGTGTTTGTCGCTGAACTCCGGCCCAAGCTCGATGCCGCCGAGCAAAATCGGCAATGCGGCGGTCAATCGGGAGAACTCCACCCGCACGACTTCCCTCCCCGGCGCCAAACGCCCTTTTTCTTCCGCGACGCGACGATCCACCGGCGGCTGAAGAGGCGTCCGGACGAGTGCGTCCGACGAAACCCCGGTGACTGCGTCGTCATTGGTCACCGATGTCTTCTTCACAGCGGCTTCGGTGTAGGCATTGAGCACTCGCGCGCTATTTCTTCGCGGCTCCGAAGGCTGAAAACTCAATTTGGCCACTTGGTCGGGGTCAATTTGGACTTTTTTCGCGACGTCGGACTTTTTCGAGGCAAATCTGTACTTCGTTTTTGCGCCGTCGAATTCGAGAATTCCGCCATGTTCCTGGACGAACCACACGACGAGGTCGTAGAACGAGGCTCGAGCGTGACTTCCCGTGCCGACGAAGAGCATCGCTTGCGCCTCTTCGAACCTGGGCCAGGCGACTTCGATTTGCATCCCCGCGGGCGTGTGCGCTCCGAGCACGTCTTTCATCGACGCCCCGGTCCACAGCTCCGTCGGGCGGTGTTGTCCCCAAAAAACGCGGGCGGGATCGAAAAACCGAAGACCATATCGACG
>CAYSYX010000872.1:0-3230 GCA_964435055.1 uncultured Polyangium sp.
TGGTCCGGGTCCAGGGGCGGATAGCCCCTGGTCGGGTCTGGGCGGAAGCCCAGCCCAGCGCTCGCTGGAGTGCTTTGCTACTTTCGTCGGCGGCGATTTCGGGATTCTACAACGGCTTCTTCCAGGGCCTCCTGCTCGGCCAAGGCTTCGATTTCGTCTTCGGTAAGGCGCCGTTTTTCCGGAACGTCCGCCACGCGCAGCTTGCGGCCACCTTTCTTTTCTTGCTTTGCGGCCAATTTTTCAATGACCCGGCGGTGCCGCAATTCGGCGATTTGTTCTTCGATTTCTTTTTCTTGCGGTGTGCGATCAATGGGAAAGTAATGGACAATCGCATGGATCGCCAAACCAACCCACCAGCTCAGTACGGGAAAAAAGAAAAACCACGGTCCCGGTACCACACAATTGATCAAGAAGAAGAAAATACTGCCTGCGGCCCAAATCGCGGCGTGTCGTTGCAGTTTTTGTTTGGAACGTTGACGTTGCGCAACCCAAGGATCCGGGAGCGGCGGGAGCGCCGGCCGTAACGAGCTCAATGCATCACGCAAACTCTCTTCATCAATTCCGACTTCTTCCGCAGCCGCTTTCAAATCGTCGAAATCGTATTTTCCCCCCGCCGCGTCCGCCGCGGCTTTTCGCTCGAGCGCCAGCGCGATCGCTTGTCCCAAATCCTGCGTCGAATAACGGCCCCTCGCGACCGAGTCTTTGCGCTTCGGTGCAATGGGGGCTTTCGGTTTCGTCGATGATTCGCTCTTTTTATCGGTCGACGGTTCACTTTCGGCAAACGGTTCCAGCAAATCGGCGACATCGTTCATGGATCCATATCGATTTGCCGGTGCGGAAGACAGAGCACGCATGACGATTTCGCGCACTTCAGGGGGAACATTTGGGTTTTGCATCGGCTTCGGCGGCTCGGACATGATCGAGGCAATCATGGCCAAGGCATCGGGCGCTTCCCAGGGAGGTTTGCCCTCGAGCAATTCGTACGCCAAAACGCCCCAGGAAAATTGATCCGATCGTCCGTCCGCGGGTTTGCCCTTGACCACTTCCGGGGCCATGTACATCGGCGTCCCAACGAATCCGCCGGCCGCCGTCACTGTTGGAATGAGGGCTTTCGCTGTGGATCCGGCGGCATCCACGGGACCACCCGTTCGTCGTGCAATTCCAAAATCCAGCACTTTGACGCGTCCGTCGGGACGCACCATAACGTTTTCCGGTTTGACGTCGCGATGCACGATACCCGAACCATGGGCGGTGGACAAGACGCGCGCGACATCCACGAGCCAACGAATTTTTCTGGCAATCGTCACATCCGGCTTGTTGACGAATTCGCGCAGTGTTTGTCCGGGGACGTATTCCATGACGATGTAGGGTTCGCCATTGATTTCCCCACCTTCGTGAATGATCACCGCATTCGGATGATCCAGCGCCGCAATGACGCGCGCTTCGCGGAGCACACGTGCAAATGCTTCCGCATCCCCGCCTGTCGCGACGACCTTGATCGCTACTTTTCGCCCGAGGTTTTCGTCTCGTGCGAGGTAAACGACCCCCATTCCTCCTTCACCGAGCTGTTGGTCGACGATGAACCGACTGACTTTGTCCCCGGCTTGCAGCATACGTTATCAATCGAGCTGGGATGGGTTTCGCGGCGTCAACGTGGTGCTTGTGGATAATACGCTTGATAAAGCGCTTGATATGCCGATTGCACGTCGGGGAATCGGTCGGCGGCTTTTTTGGCCAGCATTTTCGCGACGACCGCAGCGACGGCCGGCGGAGTTCCGGGGACTTTTTCATCGAGTGACGGCGGAGTTTGTCGAATTTGCAGCTGCACCATTTCCAGCGCCGATTTCGCCTTGAATGGACGTTCGCCCGCGACCATTTCGTAAATCATCACGCCGAACGCATATTGATCCGCGTGCGCATCCACCGGTTGCCCCATGGCTTGCTCCGGCGGCATGTATTCGGGCGTTCCGAAAATGGCTCCTTTCCGAGTCAATTGCACGCCGCCGCCACCCGTCAACAATCGCGCCATGCCGAAGTCCAGCATTTTGATGTGCGTGCGCACTTGATCGAGCCACGTCACCATGATGTTTTCCGGCTTGAGATCCCGATGCACGATGCCCATGCTGTGCGCACGCGTCAATGCCGACGCGACTTGGCGCGACACATCCAGCGTCCCGTGGACCGGAAATGGTTTTGCGCGCTTGAGCAACGAACGCAGCGTTTCTCCAGCCACGTACTCCAGCACCAAACACAAATCCCCCTCGGGAGATCGACCGAACGCCAAGGCTCGGACGATGTTTTCATGATTCAGCTCGGTCATCGTCTTCGCTTCACGGTCGAAACGCGCAATGACCACCGGATCGTCGACGGAATCGGCTTTCAGCAATTTGATGGCGACCTTGCTTCCGGTCGCCAGATCGTCGGCAAGGAAGACGGCGCCGATGCCTCCTTCGCCGAGCAGCGAAAGAATGGCATATCGATCGGCGATTTTCGTGCCGATGCGGGATTGAAGCGTGGACTTTTCAGCAGGGGGCGGCGTGGCCTGAGACATGGCGGCGATTCATTCCAATGGGCAAAAGACGTCGTTCGGGGTTCGTTCGCGAAATTCTATTTTTTCTTGGGCTTTCCTTTGCCCTTGAAGCGCACCGGCTCTTCTTCGTTTCCATTTTCAATGCCGCTTTCGTTGCCCGGGGTTCGTCCGAGGCACATATTGCACAAATGATCGCGGCGGATCATTTTGCGACACTCACCCTTGTGGTAGCGTTCGGAATCGGCTTCGGTGGGACTCGTTTTTTCGGCTTCGAGCGCGGCGAGGGCGCTGAGCAACGCGGTGCAATTGTCCGCGTCTCGAAAAGATACGCGGGCGCGTTTTTCCTTGTTTAACAAGTCATGCCGACCGCGCAGCAAATCGAGCGCCGGATCGCGTATTTCTTTTTCGTCCGTCGTCGCTTTGTCCGCGATGGCTTCCGCGACGGTCGTGGATTTTCCAAGGGCCGTGGTCTCGAGCAACGAATCGAGCTCGCGCCATGCGGTCGGATCATTCACGGATTGCGCCAAAGCCTGGGCCAGGTTCGAATCGGTCGCCGCGTCCGGATCCGCCTTGATCGCGGCGCGTAACGCTGTGGCTGCCGCGCTGTATTTGTGATCCTCCCATTGCGCGATGGCTTCGCGAACGGCCGGATTGCTGCTCGAAACGCAGCGACTGACCCCGATGACGCTCAGAAGTACGA
>CAYSYX010000873.1:0-3214 GCA_964435055.1 uncultured Polyangium sp.
CCACCATCCATCCGATGGCCGACGATGATTGCGACGGCATCGACAACGACTGCAACACGAAGATCGACGACAGCCCTACGGCGTGTGCCGCAGGCCTCGTGTGCGTCAGTGGCAACTGCGAATCGGTCGCGACCGAAGACGGTGGTGTGGGTGATGGCGGCACGCCCGCAGCGCCTGAACTGCTCGAATATCGCGGCGGTTGCTCCGTTCCAACCGCCCCCGACGGCGCCGCCCCCTTGGCCGCCATCGGCGCCGCGATCGCATTCTGCGTCCATGCGACCCGTCGCGCTCGTCGCAAGCCGCGCTGATTCGTTCGCCAAAACGAACCCATGTTTTCACGCCTCGCCGCGCTCGGTTTGTCGGCAACGTTTGTCTTGGCCGCTCCCGCGTGCGGTTCCGATTCCCCCGCCTCACCCGACAACGACGGAGGTTTGGAAGATCAGACCCTCGCCGACGATGCCTCTTCGTGCTCGTCGTCGGCGGGACAAACCGCTTGTGACACCTGCGTCGCGGCTTCGTGTTGTCCCGAAGCGCGGGCATGTTCCGTCGGCACGGCTTGTTCTGCCCTTTGGACATGTGCCCGAGACGGCAAGTGTTTCGAGCCCCAGATCACGGACTTCGACGCTTGCGCGGTGAATGCTTGTCCAAACGAAGCGACGAAGTCGGCCGTCGCCGCGCTTGAAACGCTCGCGGCATGTATTCGGACGCATTGCAGCATGCCTTGCGGTTTTTGACGCAGCGTTCGCCTCTTGACGATCGCTGCGCAGAAGAGGACATCACGGAGCGTTTGGTGTTACAAAGGCCATCACATGACCACGACGCGCGATCATTCCGACGATCTCCACCTCTCGCTGTACCGGCAGATGTTCGAGATTCGTCGATTCGAAGAAGAAGCAGCGCGAGCCTACGCGCAGGGAAAAATTGGCGGCTTCTTGCATCTGTACATCGGACAAGAAGCGATTGCGGTGGGAGCCGTCGCGGCTCTTCAGCCGACCGACTACGCGATCACGACGTACCGTGATCACGGCCTCGCCCTCGCTCGAGGCATGTCGGCACGAGCCGCCATGGCGGAACTTTTTGGCAAAGCCACGGGATGCTCTCGAGGTCTCGGGGGCTCGATGCACTTTTTCGATCGCGAGCACAACATGCTTGGCGGCTATGGCATCGTGGGCGGCCATGTTCCGATCGCGGTGGGGACGGCGTTCGCCTCGAAATACCGAAACGACGGGCGCGTGGCGATCGTATTTTTCGGCGAAGGTGCCGTGAGCATCGGCGATTTTCACGAGGGCATGTCGCTGGCGGCCTTATGGAAATTGCCCGTGGTGTTCGTCTGTGAAAACAACGAATACGCGATGGGAACGTCCCTTTCGCGAACGCTTTCGAACGAAGACGTCTCGGCGAAAGCCATTGGGTACGGAATGGCGCGCGATCGTTTTTCCGCCGCCCACGTGCTCGAAGTCCGCGATCGGTTGGCCGAGGCGATTGATCGGGCGCGACAAACCAACGAACCGACGCTCGTCGAAATCAAGACCTATCGTTTCCGCGGCCATTCAATGAGTGATCCCGGCCGTTATCGAACCGCGGAAGAACTCGAAGAACGCAAGCGCAAAGACCCGCTCATCGTGAGCCGTACGGAGCTCGAGCAAAAAGGTCATGGTGATGCGCTCGTGAAAATCGAAGCGGACGTCGAAGACGTAGTCGCCGATGCGATTCGTTTTGCCGATGAAAGTCCAGAACCCGGTCCCGAGATTCTCGAGCCGACCACTTATGCAGGAGCATTCGCGCGATGACCGTCATGCGATACCGTGAGGCGCTCAGGGCCGCCATGACCGAAGAGATGGAACGCGACGAACGCGTGTATCTCGTCGGGGAAGAAGTTGGGCAATACCAAGGGGCTTACAAGGTCACCGAAGGCATGCTCGATCGTTTTGGACCGAAGCGCGTGATCGACTCGCCGATCACCGAAAGCGGTTTTACCGGGTTATCCATCGGCGCCGCGATGGTCGGATTGCGGCCCATCGTCGAATACATGACGTGGAACTTCTCGGCCGTGGCTTTCGATCAAATCCTGAACAACGCGGCGAAGATTCGCCAAATGTCCGGCGGGCAATTCAACATTCCCATCGTGTTCCGAGCTCCCAATGGTTCGGCCAGGCAAGTGGGATCGCAACATTCGCACGCCATGGAGCATTTTTACACGCACATTCCCGGGCTGAAGGTGCTCGCTCCGGCGTTTCCCGCGGATGCCAAAGGTCTGCTGAAGACGGCGATTCGCGATGACGATCCGGTGCTCTTCATGGAAAGCGAAACGCTTTACAACGTGAAGGGCGACGTCCCCGATGATCCGGAAATCCTCGTGCCGATGGGCAAAGCGAACGTCGTGCGTGAAGGCAAAGACGCGACGATCATTTCGTACAGCCGCATTACGCACGTGGCGCTCGACGCCGCCGCGCAACTCGAAAAAGAAGGAATCAACGTCGAGGTTTTGGACCTGCGTTCACTTCGGCCGCTCGATGAAGAAGCGCTCGTCCGGACAATCTCGAAAACGCATCGCGCGGTCGTAGCCTACGAAGGCTGGGCGTATGGAGGCGTCGGCACGGAAGTGGTCGATCGCATTCAACGCTTGGCATTCGACGAGCTTGACGCGCCCATTTTGCGCGTCACGTTCCGAGACGTACCCATGCCGTACAATGCGAAGCTCGAGCAATACGTGATTCCTCAGGCCGACCGAATCGTAGCGGCGGTCAAAGAAGTGCTTTATCGCAAATAAATCGGGGCGATAAAGATTTCATAGCAATTGCGACAGGTTTTTGCGGAGACGCACCAAGATGGCCAAGGTTCTCGACATGCCCAAGTTGTCCCCCACGATGGAGGAGGGACAAATCAGTGTTTGGCACAAGAAAGTGGGCGATTCGATCGCCATCGACGATTTGCTCGCGGAAGTCGAAACCGACAAAGCGACGATGGAGTATCGGTCCTTTGACAAAGGCACGTTGCTCGCCATTCTGAAGCCTGCGGGAAGTATGGTTCGTCTTGGCGAACCGGTCGCGATTGTGGGAAATCCCGGCGAAGACATTTCGAGCGTGCAAACAGGCGCGGCTCCGGCGCCCAAAGCAGCTCCGGCAGCGCCCGCCCCCGCCCCGGCGCCTGTCGCAGCTCCGGCAGCGGCTGCACCGGCGCCCGCACCGGCAGCGCCACCTCCGCCGCCTGCGCC
>CAYSYX010000874.1:0-3211 GCA_964435055.1 uncultured Polyangium sp.
CTGCACGCGGGAACCTGGACACGATCAAGGATGAACTCACCGCGACGCTGGATCGCCTTGCGGGCGATGCTGGTAGCTCGGCGAATGGAGGCGCAACGTGAACCGAGCGGAGCGAAGGGCAGCCAAACGCATGGCCCGAAAGCACAAGACGGACGCCAATGCATTTGACCGATTGGAAGAATCCGTCACGCGATTCTTTCACAACATGATGGAATTTCGCCCGGAAAAACTGCGAGACATGTTGAACGATTCGACGCTGAAAACTTCAGTCTTGCTCGCCTATCCCTTGGAAATGCCCGAGCTGCCCGAGCACTCGTGGAAAACCATTACGAAACGACTCCGCGAGTTTACTTTATGCTTTGGGGTTCGTTCCGGGTTCGTCGCACACTTGCGCGAAATTGGCGATCTCGAATTTGCAGACACGATCGAGAGCACTCCGGAACATCATTTGCCGATATTTGTAGGCGTACAAGGTCAGGCAAAGGTGATGTTTCTTGGCGTCCAACCATTAACGCGCGGCGGGGAGGCATAACATGACCCACGAAGATTACGAAAAACAACTCGGCAATGATGCGACGGGGCGCGAGCTTGTGCGTCTACGGCGCGCGCTGGTCAAGTATCACACGGAAAACGCCCCTTTGCGTCTTGCCGCGAATACCGACGATCCCAAGGTGCACGAGGCGATCAAAAGACGCTATGCGGACGGGGGCGGCGGTGTGTTCGTCGTTTTGCCAGTGCCGACGAAATGGGACGGTCCTCGTGATTCATGGGAGCTTTGCCGGTTCGTAGCGGAAAACGCGCTTTTTCGTTTCGGTGTGCGTAGTGAGTTCGTCGCGTATCTGCGAACGAGCGGTGATCATGAAACGGCAAACGATATCGAGAACGCTGAGGAAGGGTTGATTCCCTCGTTGATCGGTGCGCGCGGTGAAGCGTTCGTTACGTTTATCAAGTCGGAGCCGAATTGACCAGGCCGAACGCGTAAAACCCGTTTTTCGTGAGAGCCTGATATGAGTGCATCATGGCCGGATGATGACGATTTCGACGCCGAACGGGCCGAAATGGAGGCCCATTACGACGGCGAGGATCCGTTTGTCGAGACGGACGACGGTGCACCATTATCACAACGCGCACCCAACGGCGAACAGTCGAAAGCAGGGCCAAACGTGGACGATTCCCATAGCGAAAAAACCGACGCCGAAAGTGGGGGGACCGTCGCAGCGTCGGGAAAGACCAAGACGGGAAAACCCAGCGCCAAGCGCGAGGGCGTCGCGTTGCAGAAAGAAAACCATGCGCCGCGCAAAAAAGCCGAATTGGAACGGGGCGATCATCACGAGCTTGCGCACAACATGATCCAAGATCTAGAGAACCAATGGAGTGGCGGTATGCTTGTTTTCGATGATGGCGAATTGAGGCAATACAAGCACGATCGCGGAGTTTTCGAGATTGTCACGGAAAAACGGCAATTGGATTGCCTTGCGCGATATGCTGGCAAGTTTACAGAACGCGACGGAAAATCGCTCATGATGCAGAAAGGGACTGTTCAGGGTACACAATGGTATGTCGCGAAGAATGTAATGAATGAGGGTTTTTTCAGTGAAGCACCCAAGGGGATTGCATTCTCGAACGGGTTTGTCCGTGTCCAATCTGACGGACTATGCTGGGCCGAACATAGCCCGGATCATCGAGCCCGTCATGGTTACGACTTCGCCTATGATCCGGATGCAAAAGCGCCTCGATTTCGGCAATTCTTGGACGAAGTTTTTCAAGACGATTTTGACAAGGATCAAAAGATTGCGTTGCTTCAAGAGTTTGGCGGTGCTGTCATCTGCGGACTTGCGACGCGCTACGCCGCTATGCTCATCACGGTTGGCGAAGGTGCCAACGGGAAAAGCACGTTTGGCGATATTATCGCGGGAATCATGCCAAAGGGCTCGGTGTGTAGCGTTGGGCCACACGATTGGAAACAAGACTACGCTCTTGCAATGATGCGCGGAAAACTCTTTAATCAGTTGGACGAACTACCAGCCGACGATTTGAAGGATTCCGATCGGATCAAGGCAATCGTGACAGGAGGTCCGGTGAAAGCACGTGTTATCTACAAAGAGCCCGTCAACATTCGATGCATGGCGGGACATTACTTCAGCACGAATGCCTTGCCGGGTGTTTCCGATCAATCCAAGGGCTTTTGGCGTCGGGTTTTGCCGCTCGCGTTTAATCGTCAATTCGACGGCGCGAACGCTGAAAAGGATTTGGCAAAAAAGATCCTCGCGACTGAAATAGCTGGTATCATTGCATGGTTTATTGAAGGGGCCGCACGCCTGTTGAGAGCCAACGATTACACGATACCCGTGAGCACCGCGAAGCTCAAAGCAAGGTGGCGAAACGAGGCCGAAACGGTAGCGGCATTCGTGCACGAGAACTACCGCATTACGGACAGACCGTCGGAAGGGGCGCAAGCAAGGCCGCTCTATCGGCAATATCGGACGCATACGCGGGAAAATGGCGGAGTGCCTGTAGGTTTCTTGGAATGGCGAAAGCGCATGCAGGCGTTGGGCGTCGAAACGAGACGCTATCAAGGGCACTCGGTTTACCTGGTCAAGGAATACGGACCAAACGAGGGGCCACCGGATGACGACTGGAAAGGTTCGTCCGGGGATGATCCTTACGGTAGTGATGCAGTGCCCGACTTTATCATGTAAAGCGTAGCACTCGCGAAGTCGCAAAGGTCGCATAGGTGGCAAGGGTTGGCCGGTAGTCGCGACGTGTGGCTATTTCGCGCCCCTTTATTCGTCGAAACTGCACGCTTGGATGGTCGCGAATTTGTGAGGTTGCCAGGCTGTTTTCGCGTAAGCGTGGCTGCAATGAGGTAGCAAAGGTAGCAGCGAAGTCGCAAAGCTTTGGAGAAATGCTACTCGCGCAAAGCCTTTGAAAATAGCGGTTTGGTGCATAAAGGTAGCAAAGGTAGCAAAGAATTCCAAGATCGTTTTCACATGACACGTGCGCGCATGCGCATAGGGGTTTTCGAGATTTGCTGCTACCTTTGCTACCTTTGCTACCTCGCAGACTTGGCAAGCGTGGTCGGTGCAACGTAACTTACAGCGACGAGGCGAGCGGTAGCAGCGAGGGGGAAGGGCGAGATTTGCGGGGAAAATGAGGTTTCTGCCAGGCACAAGGGAGGCGACTTTCCCGCGGGACGGATCCAGCGTCGAAA
>CAYSYX010000875.1:0-3211 GCA_964435055.1 uncultured Polyangium sp.
GTCAGACGGGGATTGCTCGTGGACGTGTATGCCTTTCCACTCGTTGCCGACCTTCATGAGAAGATGGTAACCGTCCGGCACCACCGTGCTTTTGACGAATTTGACGCGATTGCCCGGGCCATGATGGCGCACGAGCTGCGCGCCGTCATGGCGTGATTGATTCTGAACGTGCACGCCTTTCCATTCGTCGCCGACCTGGACGCTCAAGTGAAATTCGCCGGTGAGCAGCTTACGGTCCAGCTCATTTGCTTCGGTCTGCACGGCCGCGTCGGGTGAAGCGATTTCCTGAAACTGGAACGCGTGGCCTGTGTCGCGATAACGAATGAGCGGCGTACCGTCATTGTGGGATCCGCAATTGACGTGCACGCCCTTCCATTCCGTGTAGTTCAAATGGGCCTGGACCAGTAGATTGTACGTTCCCTGGGCATTCTTGACGAACCTGAAGACATTGCCATCGCCGGAGTGTCGAATCAGCCGAGCATTGTCGTCAGCCGATTGGTTGTGAACATGCACGCCCTTCCACGCACCTCCGACCTCGACCAGGATATGGTAGCCATCGGGCACTTGGGTGCTTTTGATGAACTTGACGCGGTTGCCATTTCCGGAATGCCGAATGAGCTCGGCTCCGTCGCCTTGCGATTGGTTGTGGACGTGCACCCCTTTCCATTGATCGCCCACCTGGACTTTGAGGTAAAACTCACGGCCGAGCAATTGAACATCCATCGCCTCGAACATCTTGCCTCGCCTTTCTTCGCCTCGATGAGCCAATCCCCTGGTTGAACGTGTGCGGCGACGGATGGCCTGCGGTGTCCTTCGCCCCAAACCTCACTATGTACCATTGGGGCTTCGAGGAAGTCTACGAGATATGTCGGCGTCGGAAGAGATTTGGGGATGTCAATGCGGATTTGGGTCGGGGGCATGGTGTCCGCGCACGCGAGGTTCGGACGGGGTCAGGTCTTTGCACCGGTTCCGGGATGGTTTCGCCAACCACCTCCAGCACGACTCCGCCACTTCGTAGATTGCGCTTGTCGAGGCTTCGATAAACCGGCGGAGTCGTGTCAGCTTCACCCACCCACAATCCGAATGGTTTTCCCTTCGTATTCGACGTCGCGCTGGTAGAGCTTTTTCTCCCACTTCACTTTGCGCATGTCGAACAGCACGAGCCACCCGTGCGTCAGGTGTAGTTTGTCCAAATACCCCGAGAGCTGCTCGATGGCTCGGGCTTCCGTGGATTTGTTACGCCGGATTTTCACTTCAATCGCGTATCGAGCGTCTTTCCATTCGACGAGCACATCGAGCGCCCCGCGGCCCAAGCCGTATTCGCGTTGAATACGTCCGCCGCCATTGACGACACGTTGCAAGAAGGCCATCAGCATCAGATGCGGGCCGGATTCTTTGTATCCAAACCCTTCCGCCGCCAAGTGACCATCTTCGCGCCAAAAATCCTGCCAATCCGTCATGAGTTTGCCCATATCGAGCAATCCGTCTTTCTGGACGTACCACGCCGGCTCATTCCAGATCTGCATTTGCTGCACGTAGTTCAGAGCCCGAGGAATCACTTCGCGATAAACCCCATTGGCAATCTGATAATGCCCGCCCACCTTGCGAATCAATCCCATCCCCACAACGTAGGCAAAATCGTCGTCGAGCACATCATTGGGGGCGCGATCCCCCGCCAACATGGGATCAATCACGCGCCGAACGCGATCCTCGCGCAGCTTGGCCACGAGCGAATCGATATGCGAACGCCGTTCCAAAATGATCGTCTCTTTCGCCGCTTCGACATGCGCCGCCGTCACCGCAATGGAGCGATCTTCAACGTCGTTGTTCGTGATTTGATCCGCCAACGCATTCGTGAGCCATGGATGACCTTGACCCAATTCGTAAATGTACCGAATCGCCTCGGGCTCGAACTTCTGGCCGGTCGCCGTCGTGTGTTGCAAAAGCAATTCCTCCACTTCGGCTTCGGTGAATGGTTCGAGCGTCATGGCTTCGGCTGTAACGTTGAACGACCACATCGTCCCCGATTGCGACGACCGATTACGTGGATCCGCGTAAAGAAGAGAGTCTCCCACACGCTGCATGCCGACGAGCGCGATACTCGACGGAAACGGAACGCTGTGGCGCTCAATATACCCCTGCCGTATCTGCGTCAAAAAAGACGCCATTGCCTTGCCGCTCAATTCGTCCGCATTGTCCAATAATAGCACCAAAGGAAGAGATTCACCGGCTGCGAGATACCGCAAATAATGCAGGAGCGCCGTCGCGGGATTTTGCAACCATTTGTCGACGATTGCATCGTCTGGACGCATTGCTTTGGGAAATGCCGATTCCGGCAACTTCTGAAACGAATCGAATATTCGGTGTATTGCTTGGGCGGCGTCAAGTGTTCCCCCCGCCGCTTCGATATCCACACAAATCGCACGAACCCTGCCCAATTCGTTAAGGTACTTCTCGAGCCATTGAATACATGTACTCTTACCCGTTTGTCGCCCCGCGTGCAGCGTGAAATATTTGCGATCGCCAATGAGCTTCATCACCCGACCGAGACGCCGCTCCGGCGGAATCATGTAATGTTCGTCGGGGTAACACGGACCGGTGGTGTTGAACAACAATCGCATGGGCGGGCGCGAGAATGGCACGCTCGAAGGCGAATGTCAATGCATTTGTGAAAAGGTTCGGCGGGCGGGCGAGGTGAAACGGTAATGCTGGGACAAACGGACGTCAGACGACGGGCGGGGCAACAGCGGGCGCTGCTTTGGTCTTCGTTTCCCGTCCCGGATACCGACTCGTCAAGGCATCCAGCGTCGATCGCAATGCACCGGCCTTCGTTTGATCGGCCGGGTCACCCGAGCGCTCGAGCCAATCGAGCGACCGATACACCGTGCCAAACGCGTGCACACAATCCGCGACCGCGGCTTTGCGTTGTTTCGCCGGAGCTTGACCTTGTCGACCAACGTTGATGGCTCCGGCAAGATCCTCGGTTGCCGTCGCAATCTGAGCCATGACCGAACCAAGTCCCAAGAGGGCAATGTCCGCAGCCGTTTGCGTTTCATCGGCCAAACGAATTTGATTGCGGCCAAAATCGACCTCTTGCTGGTAACTGAGCCGCGTTTGCCCTTCGCCGCTTCGACCGAGCAACAGCTTGGCGTGCAACCGCTCCGCGGCGTCTCGTTCCTGGGCCTTCGCAGACAACCGCGCGAGGGCTATC
>CAYSYX010000876.1:0-3208 GCA_964435055.1 uncultured Polyangium sp.
CGACGTATCATTACCCGTGTTCGTCGCGACAATCGTGTATTCGACGACGTCACCCGGCAGAAGCGATCCACCATTGAGGTCGACGGCGGTTTTTTGCGACGTACTGAAGTCGGGTTTGAATGTGGGAATGGACGTGACGAACCCGGCGAGATAATAGTTGTCGCCGGTGCTCGTGGCCGAAATCGGGACCGACGTCTGCATGGCCATGAGCTTGTTGGTCACGTCGACAACGTCGATATCGACGCCGGACATACTTTGAGGTGTTCCGGCGAGTTGCGGCAAATCGCCCACCGTCGTCACGGGCATACCCATGTACGAATGCGTTCCGTTGAAGAAGTTATTCGCCGGATTGTTACCGTCCGTCAATGCGGGCGCGGGGCCGAAGGAAAACGAATCGCCATTGATCGAATTGTCTCCCTCGAACGTCACAATGCCCAATTTGGCATTGGTGAACGCCGGAGGAACGAAGAAGCCGGACAACGTGAGGTTTTGCGGAGCGCCATTGTTGACGTTGTCAAACCCGTCGAACAACGCCAAGTTCCGCGGTGGGTCGGAGTTCAACTGGTAAAACACGACCATCCACCAACCGGCAAAGCTGTTGTTGCTGTTCAGGTCGACGATGTTGACGCTGTTCACACCCGACACACGGTACGCCCCGGATCCCTGGGCTTGCACGAGCGCCGTGATATCCGCGACGCTTTGATACGAGTTGTTC
Source organism: uncultured Polyangium sp. (assembly GCA_964435055.1). Taxonomy (GTDB): domain Bacteria; phylum Myxococcota_A; class Polyangia; order Polyangiales; family Polyangiaceae; genus Polyangium. The sequence goes on from CAYSYX010000876.1 coordinate 716, forward strand.
GTGCTCGTATACATTTGCATTGCGGTGATATCTTGGGAAAACCCACCGGGACGGTCGAGCGTCGCCGTCATATCGCCACCCATCACGGTCGCGCCCCAATACAAGAAAGCGTGCGTGACCGTCGCCATGGGAGGAATGTTCAAAATAGCCGTGCTGCGCGCTTGCGCGACGGTAATCGTATTGTTCGCTTCGGCTTGGCTGGCCATCGGCGATTCGGAACGCCAGAAAATATCGGGAGCCGAATCATTCAAGTTGGCTCCGCACATACCGACATTTCCAACGATCGGTGCCGGCGTATTCGCCGCACATTCATGGCCGAGCGTATTTCCAATCAATAGGAAATCACCCTTTTGATCGACCTGCACACGCAGCGTCTGCGCCGCACTCGCTTCCCCGGCAATGCCCATCAGCATCGCACAGAGCGCGCCTTGCATGAGGAATCGTTTTTTCTTCATCGTTTTACCTCGTACCAAGCAATCGTTTACCGTCCATCCATCGAATTCGTATGTCAAGCCAAACCAGGGCACGGCGTATGTGCAATACGCCGCGCCGCTCGGTCATGTAGCCTCAGTTCGCCGGAGCTTTCGGCTTCTTTTCTTTGATCACGAACTGCACGCGTCGGTTTTCTTGTCGACCCTTTTCGGTCTTGTTGTCACCAATCGGCACGTTCGGACCAAAACCCTTCGCCGTCATTCGGCTCGCATCAATGCCGCGCTTGATCATGGCTTGCATGACGGCATTGGCACGATCTTCGGACAACTTCTCGTTCATGGCCTTGTCGCCACGATCATCGGTATGCCCTTGCACTTCGAGCTTCGTGATTTCCGGATGCTCCTTGAGCACGCCGGCCACTTCGTCGAGCAGTTTGTCGCTGACCTTCTTGATCGTCGACTTGGCCGTGTCGAATTGCACCTGCTGCAAAATAATGACCTCGGTCTCCGTCACGCGAACCGCCTTGGGACAACCATTCTTCTTCGGATCCGGATCGGCCGCACCCTTTTCGTTCGGACAAGCGTCCTTGTCGTCGCGAATCTTGTCGCCGTCCGTATCGCCCGGACAACCGTTTGTCTTGGCATCATCCGTCTTGATGCCCGGAATCGAAATACAAGCGTCTTCCTTGTCCGGAATGCCGTCGCCATCCTTATCCGGCTGGCAACCATGCTTCTTCGGATCCGGATCCTTCGGACCCGGCACCTTCGGACAAGCGTCGTCCTTATCGTAAATGCCGTCGCCATCGGTATCCAGCGGACAACCATTCTTGGCCGCATCGTCGCTCGCGACACCCGGCACGTCAATGCAAGCGTCCTTCACGTCAATGATGCCGTCGCCGTCCTTATCCGGGGGACAACCATTCTTCGCCGCATCGGCATTGGCCACACCCGGCACGTCAATGCACGCGTCCTGCGCATCGAGAATGCCGTCGCCGTCCTTATCCGGGGGACAACCATTCTTCTTCGCATCGTCGTTCGGCACACCCGGTACGTCGATGCACGCGTCCTTCACGTCAATGATCCCATCGCCGTCTTTATCGGGCGGACAGCCGTGTTTCGCCGGATCCGAGCTCGGCACGCCGGGTACCGTCGGGCACTTGTCCTGCGGATCGAAAATGCCGTCGTTATCGCTGTCGATACCCTTGGGCACCGGCGGCGAATACGACAACAATCCCACCACGCGGAAATCAGGCGTACCCACGCCCCCCGTCAAACCCGGGCCGGCACCGACGCCCGCTTCGAGCACTTTGAGGAATCGGAAGCGACCGCTGGCGAGCAATTCCGCGTTCGTATTGTATTGCGTCGGGCCGCCATTGCTCAGCACCGTCGAAAATGTACCTTCGACGCCGATTTGAACGTTTTCTTCTTGGCCCAGAAAAACCGCATACCCGAGGCCGCCGGAGATCATCTTGCCCTGATCGACCGCCCCATACAGACTTTGCGATGGCCGCAATTCCGGTCCGGCCGCGAGCGTATACATGTGCGGACCGATGCGACCGCCGATGATCAATTGCGGCAAACCGCGGATCTTGCCGTCCGTCACGAAGTTATCATTGCCGCTCGGAATCCACGCATAACCCCCGACACCCAATTGAAAGGCGTCGTAATAGTTGCCGAGAATCCGCAATCGCCCGCCCACGCGCACGTCGCCCAAGGCAAACCCGGTCGGCGACGGAAAATCTCGACCATCCGCTTGAGGATTTTGGCCGCTTTGGAACACCGCCAAAGGCAAATTCACGTTGAGCTGCAATCGGTTCCACAAGGCAAACGATGCATTGACGTGCAAAAACATTTGATTGCTGACGATGGACCCGATCGCGTCCTTGTCCGCCGTTCGCACGACCAAGGGATTGTGCGCATAGTCCGCCATCAGCACCGCGTGCGGCGTCAAGTGACCCGCCACGAAGGGCGATTGCACGCCAAACAGGCGATCTCCCGCTTGCGATGGGTGGAATCGGCTCAAAGCCAAATTCGGAGATTGCTGTGCCGCACCCGTCGAAGC
>CAYSYX010000877.1:0-3207 GCA_964435055.1 uncultured Polyangium sp.
CTACCGGGCGCCGGTGGACAAGGACAGCCGCAGCTACATGAACGTCGTGTTTCGTTTGCCCACGGAGGACCTCGAGAAACGGTTTGTCTCGGAAGCGGCGAAGCAGGGCATGGTGGGTCTTGCGGGCCATCGCATCACCGGTGGAATTCGAGTTTCTCTGTACAATGCGGTCGAGCTTGGATCCGTCGAGTGCCTGGTGGCGTTCATGAAGGACTTCGCGGCACGTGCCGGATGAGACGAATTCGTGCACGTCGGCGCGTGAGCGGCCGTGAAATCGTGGACATTCGCCCTGTCGCGGTGGAGACGGCCGTGTGTTGCGTGGAACGCGCCGACGCATCACGCGAAGTTTTTTGCACGGAGCTTCCTTTGCGTGCGCGTTTTGGGTTAAGCTCGGGTCGGTATGAGTAGCTTCGGTCCCGGAATGATCATTGCCGGGAAATACCGGTTGGTCAGTCAGCTCGGCAAAGGAGCCATGGGCGAAGTGTGGCGCGCAGAGCACACGACGCTCGGTGCTTCCGTTGCGATCAAGCTGATTGATGTCGACCTGCTGGGACCGGGAAATCTCAACAACAGCGAGGTTGTGCAGAGGTTTTTCCGCGAAGCGAAAGCCGCCGCCGCGCTGCGCAGTCCGCATGTCGTACAGATCCTGGATCATGGCTACGACGGACGACTTCCGTACATCGCGATGGAGATGTTGGAAGGTGAAACCCTCGAACATCGCCTCGATCGATTGAAGGTTTTGCCGCCGATCATGACGGCGACGATCATGACGCACGTCGCTCGGGCCATCGGCAAAGCCCACGAAGCGGGCATCGTTCACCGCGATTTGAAGCCTGGAAACGTGTTTCTCGTGAAAAACGACGATGACGAAATCGCCAAAGTGCTCGATTTCGGAATCGCCAAAACCACGACCGGCGCGCTTGGAGCCGAAGGTGGTGTGTCGACGAGAACCGGTTCGGTTGTTGGAACCCCGTGTTACATGAGCCCCGAGCAGGCGCTGGGAAACAAGTCGATCGATCATCGCGCGGATCTTTGGTCTCTGGGGGTCATCGCCTTCGAATGCGTTTGCGGCGTGCGACCATTCGACAGTGAAGCGTTGGGCGATCTCATCGTGCAGATTTGCGCGCGACCGGTGCCGATTCCGTCGCAAGTCGTCGCGGCTTCGGGCGTGCCGATTCCGGATGGGTTTGACGCATGGTTTGCCCGTGCTTGTGCGCGTGAACCGAGCGAGCGTTTTCAATCCGCGCGTGAACTGGCCGAATCCTTGCGTTTCCTCTTGGCCCCGGAAGGTTCGGGCCTTATCAGCTTGGGCATGACGGGGACCGCAATGCCGCGCATCGTCGTTCCTCCTCAGGATCGTGTGTCGTTGGCGGGTCCCGATGCGATGAACATGATTCGCCCGGCGCTCGCGAACGCCAACACGATGACCCATCCCGGGGTTGCGGTGACATCGGGGAGCAACGGCAAGAGCAAACGTTCGGCGGTGATCCTCGGGTTTGTCGCAACGCTACTCGTCGCCGCGGTCGTGGTCGGTGTCATCGTCTCGTCGAGCGGTTCATCAGAGACAAACCCGACGCCGGCCAACAGCGGAGCGACACCGACGACGAATCCGCCCCCGGCGACTTCGGCATCGAATGCGAACCCGGCAGCATCGGCCGCGCCGACGTCGAGCAGTGCCGAGACAAACGATACACCTGAAACGCAGTCCACCACCACGTCGACGGGCAAACCCATCATCACGAAGCCTTTGACGACGAAGAAGACCACCAACACCAACAAGAAAAAGGATGGCTGGGGCTTCTGACATACCCGGACAAACTCGAAGGAGCACGAGAAGAACGATGCGGTTGTCGAAGGTGATCGGTGCGTTGCTGGTGAGTTCGATGCTCCTTGCGGCGCCGGCGGGAGCTCAGCCGGTCGATGACCAACTCCGCGCGACGGCTCGAGCGCTGGCCGATGAAGGCATGGCGTTTTACGAAAAGAAACAGTACGCGGATGCGCTCGACAGGTTCGATCGGGCGGCGGCCATCATTCAAGCGCCCACGATCACGCTACACGCGGCGCGCTCCCTGGACAAACTCGGGCGCCTCATCGAAGCTGCCGAGCGGTACCGCGCGTGTGCCAATGCCCCGCTCGACGACAAGGCACCCGATGCATTTCGCGCGGCTCAGGAAGCGGCCCGCTCCGAGCTGGATGCTCTCAAGCCGCGCATTCCGTCCATCGAAATTGCCGTCCAAGGTCCGGGAGCGGCGGAAGCTGCCGTCACGCTCGATGGAAAACCCGTTCCCAAAGCGCTCATCGGAGTCAAATCGCTGGTAAATCCGGGTGACCACAAGATCGGCGCCACGACGGAAACTCACGCGGACCTGCAAGAGATCACCGTCGTCGAGAAACAAGCTGCGCGCGTCGTCCTGGAGCTTGTCCCGAAGTCCGACAGCAACACGGGACAACCGATTGAACCAGACAAACCCAAGACACCCATCAACTTCAAAAAGGTCGGCGGATTTGCGGCGCTCGGTGTGGGCGTAGCCGTAGCCATCCCCGCCATCTATTTCTTGGTCGACTACAGCAACAAGGGCAAAGACTTGGCCGACAGAGGCTGCCCCGACGATGGTAACGCAAGCCCGGGCGTAAACTGCAGCTCTTCCGAGATCCAGGCGCTCATTCCTCCCTACGAGAAGGCCGGGACAAACGCCGCCATCTTGTCGGTTGCTGCGGGAACCGCCGTCGCTGCGGGTGTCGTCCTCCTCGTGCTCGCGTCGAAAGACAAACCCCCCGCAACGGACAAGCCGACGACGTCCCTGCACATCGAGCCCTGGATCGGTATCGGTTCTGCTGGATTCCGCGGCACTTTCTAAAGTTTCCCTCGCTGCCGAAACTTTTTCTCAGGTTCTTCGCCCCCTGCACACAGACGGGGTCGATGCACCTCACCACCAACGAACGTTCCACGCTCGAGACTTGGGCCAAAGCGATCGCGCGCGACGGCACGACACGCAAGCGAGCGTTACGAGCAACGATCATCCTCGCTGCGGCATCGAGCTTCGATTCGTCGACCATCGCCGAGCGACTTCATGTTCAACCGAGCACGGTCGACAAATGGGTACGACGGTTTGTCGATCAACGCCTTGCCGGACTTGACGATCGACCTCGTCCCGGAGCCCCCAAGCGCATCTCCAAGGCCCACGTGGCCGACGTGCTCGAACGCAT
>CAYSYX010000878.1:0-3188 GCA_964435055.1 uncultured Polyangium sp.
GCCAAGTACCCGGGGGGCTTCGATGTGTATTACCCGGGCACGCAAGGCAGCTGGGGAGATTTTTACCAGGGATTGCTCGGAGCGGATGGCGGAACGGTCATCGTTCCCGGCGATTACGACGGCGACGGGCGAGGCGATTTCATTCGCGCCGAGCGGTGGACGTGGGCAGACAATGAACCGCAAATTGCCTTCAACGTCTTTTTCTCGACTGGCAACCAGGGCAACTTCAACATCGTCACCCCCCAAGGTGCGGCTTATGGTCTCAACTTGCGTGCCGATTACGTTGATTTCGTCCCCGGAGACTACAATGGCGACGGGAAGACCGACTTCATTCGTCGCGAAAAATCGTCCTGGGGTACGGACTTGGTCTACAACTTCGGCGTGTTTTATTCGCGCGGAGATGGCTACTTCGACGCGTATTACCCCGGAGCGGGTGCGAGCGGAGATATCTATCAGGATCTACTGCGCACGAAATTCGTTGGGTATTCGTATAAGGCGGATACACGCTACAACGAATCCAAGATCATTCCCGGCGACTTCAATGGCGATGGGAAAACGGATTTCATTCGGCTGCAAGTGGGTTATTGGACGGGCACGAATCCGGGCAACAACTTCAACTTGTACCTTTCCAAAGGGAAAAACGGGGAGTTCGAACGGATCATTCCCGCCGAACCAGCATCGATTCCGTACGGCGAGCCGGCCTATTACGGCGGCTACATGGACGGCGACACGATCGACATTTTCACGTTCGATTACAACGGCGACGGGAAAACGGACTTCATTCGCCGGGAAAAAGGAGCATGGGAAAACGACACGGAGAACACGTTCGACGTGTACATCTCGCGCGGCGACGGTTCGTTCGATCGGATTCGGCCGGGGACGCAGAACGATCCGTACGACTTTTACCAAGGTGGTTGCCGCGCCAAACACGCGAACCTCATTCCGGCGGACTACGACGGTGATGGCAAGTCGGATTTCGTGCGACAGGAATGGGGCGAAGTCGACGACAACATCAATACGTTTCAGGTGTTTTTCGCCAACGGCGACGACGCAGGCGATTTCCTGAAGAGCGTAACCAATGGTCTCGGCGGCAAAACGGACGTGACCTATGCGCCGCTCAATGATTCGAGCGTCCACGCCAAGAGCCCCCAACTCGAACCGACATTTCCCAATGTCGCCGCACCAGGATCGATGTACGTCGTCAAGTCGACGTCGGTGGGTCAAACGGGACAAACCCAGGCCGATACCTTCACGTATGGGTACGACACGGGAATCATGAACACGGAAGGCCGAGGCTTTTTGGGCTTCGCCGTGGTTTGGCAAGATGGTCCGACGGGAAAAACCCAGACCTATTACAACCAGGCCTTCCCGTTGACCGGAACAATTGCCAAGAAAGACGTTTTCGGTCCCGGTAACACCAATGCGCTGACGCAGACGGTCAATACGTATGTCACGCCAATGGTATTCTGGGGAGCGTACGCTGTCGAGCTCGCGCAGGAAGAAACGACGCATTACGAGGGGTCGACGATTCCCGCTCCGAGTTTCAAGACGGGCAAACAATACACGTACAGCGGATATGGAAATGTCGTGCTCGTTCGGGACTTGGGCAAATACGGCGATGCGAGCGACGACGTCGATACCTGCACGGTCTGGAATGACGATCATGTTTCGTGGCGCCTCGCCCAGCCCGCATACACGCGCGTAGGCGATTCGTGTACATATACGACGACGAATACGGCGTTTGGACCTGTGGGCTCTTGTACGTGCACGGGCGTCAAACAGTGGGTCGATCGTTATCGCGATGCGGCTGCCAACCTCACGCACATGTACGAATGGGACGATACGTACGTCGCATGGGTGCCGACGGTCATGACGTATGACGTGCACGGCAACGTGCTGACGAAGTCCGTTCCCGGACAAGCGTCACTCATTGTCGATACCACCACGTACGACACGGATTATCGGACGTATCCGACGCAGCAGACACGTTCCGCGGGAACTTTGTCGCAAACGACGACGTTCCAATACGACGCTCGATTCGGGGCGCTGATGTCGCAAACCGATCCGAACGGCAATGCGGTGGGTAATCAATTCGACGGCTTGGGACGTCTTGCCGCGGTATGGGCTCACAGCCCGGATGGCACCTTCGTGCCCGTATCGAAATACGCTTATGGGCACGACACCGCCCTCGGCGCATATCGATCGTCGATGCATCTCAATAGCTGGACAACGGACTCGTGGCGCTGGGAACGTGATTACCTCGATGGTCAAGGTCGGTCGTGGCGAACCGAGGCGCAAAGCGCGGATGCAACCAAATCGGTGATCGTTTTGCGCGAATACGACGCGTTTGATCAGCTCGAGAAAGAGTCCGCGCCATTTTACACGGGCGAAATGCCGGTGTACACGACCTACACGCGGGATTTGATGGGTCGTTTGTCGCAAATGGTCGATACCAACGGCACCGTGACGGACATTTCGTATGCTGTAAATACGAATCCCACAGGGACCTGTACACAATGCGTGCTCGTCGAAACGACGACGGAAGCCGCGGGTACGGCGAATGCACGCACCACCGTGCGTTACCAAAACGTCGATGGTCGGGTATTGCGTCAGGTCGATCCGGACAATCGCGTCACGAATTACACGTTCGACAAACTCGGGCGACAAACGAGCGTGTCGGATGCGGCCGGAACGACGACGTGGCAATACGACATGATGAATCGCGTCACGTCGGTCACGACGCCGGATCAAGGAACGATCACCAATTGGTACTACCCAGCTACCGATTGGATTTACCGAACGCGCAATACGAGCACGGGGGAGGACGTGGACTATGTGCACGATGCGTTCGGCCGCATTGTGCAAAAGACCGTCAGCGGACAACAAGTCGTCAACTACACGTATGATGAAACCATCTACGCCAATGCCATTGGACGCTTGACGTCGGTGACGGTGACCCCGGTTGGCGCGTCCACGCCGTCGTCGCGGGATTACTTCGCGTATTCCCGGGATGGCAAAATCGCGGCGCAACACCGCTTTATCGACGGCAACTACTACGGGCTCGCGAGCAACTACGATCCCCAAGGGCGCCTGATCATCTCGACGCTTCCGAATGGAGAGCAGATTCAACGCACGTACAATGCGCAAGGCTTGTTGTCGGCCATCACGAGCGGCGGGAAGAACTACGT
>CAYSYX010000879.1:0-3171 GCA_964435055.1 uncultured Polyangium sp.
TCTTCCCCGCGGGTACTTATGCGATGCGCGTACTCCACAAGGTAAACATAGCCCCATCCGAAGAACCGTAACGACGGCGGCATGTGCCGTCGGTTAACCGCCGTCGGCCGTCTTCGAAAGTCGAACTGCCAACCCAGGCAATGCAACGGTCATCCTCACACGGGATGTGCCGGGGATTCGGTTTTGGTCGAGCTTGTATGCTCGAGGCGTTTGAAAATAGTGTCGGCGCGAGTCTCCATTTCCGTTGCCTCGCGCTGTGCATCAGCATCCGCCGCAAGCTCGGGGTTTCGCTGTAGAAACCGGGCATATGTTTTGAACGTGCGGGCCAATTCTACGTCGTTACCGCTTTGCTCGAAGATGGCTACCGCACGATCGAAGTATTCGCGCGCACTCGTCGTATGCGCACTGCCCCAACCGCCCGCGGCTGTGATTTCTCCGAGAGTCCGCAATGCAGCAGCAAGATGCACCTTGCTGCGAACCGAGGCAAACAGATCGACCGCACGTCCAATGCATTCTCGTGCCTTATCAAGGTCACTCTGCATCAAATATGCTTTGCCCAGTGCACGTAATGTCTCCGCAAGTTTCAATCGATCCCCAAGCTCGTCACAAAGCCCCTCTGCGCGCATGAGGACCCCAATCGCTTTCTCGGGCTCGCCGCTTCGATAGTACGTCGTACCAATATTGGTCAAAACGAGCGCTATCTTGTTACGATCGCCAATCCGTTGCGCAACATCGAGCGCTTCCTCGAACAAGGTCAGCGCACGCTGATAGTTGCGACGTTCTTCGGCAATTGTACCGAGGTTGTTCAAAGTCGTAACGACACCAACCAAATCGCCAACGTCACGTCGTAACTGTAACGACTGCTCGAACGCTTCGAGCGCGTCACGGAACTGGCCGGAATCCTGCAATGCCAAACCAATATTGTTGAGCGACAACGCGATGGAACGGCGGTCCCCAACCTTTCTTCGGCGCGCCAAACCATCCCGGAACATGGCCAAAGCTTGCATGTACTCGCCCTTTAGCCACGCGATCTTACCAAGATCGTCGATCGTTGAGGCCACACCTCGGTGATCGGCTGCGGCTTCAAATAGAGCCAAGGCTGTTGCCAAATGACGCTCCCCCTCATCAAGCACACCCATCTCGCGGAACAAACGGCCGATGCGATTGTGAGCGGCTCCACCTTTAGACTTCATGTCCAAACGGTACGCAAGCGTCAACATCCCGCGAAATGCCGCCATTGCGTCATCGACGTATCCCATGGACTGGAGCACGTCCCCATACGCGTGCAACGCATCGATACGCGCACCGTCGTGAGTATCCCCCAGCAGTTCGAGACCACGCTGAAAATACTCACATGCACGACCATTTGCATACCGACGTCGCGCCACGGCCGCAGCTTCGAGGTATGCAAGTCCCGCCTGTATCGCCTCACCCGCTTGTTCGCGATGCCGCGCCAACGAAGCTATTCGCTCTTCGTTTGTCCGGACCCCAGGTTGATGCTCCATCCAATCGGCAATGGCGCCGTTGTACCGCATTCGAAGTTCATTACCGATTTCGGTCGAGATCGCCTCGCGTTCTTCCGTACGCACCCACGCGTACTCAGTGGAACCAGGAAAAATCGTACCCGCACGACGCTCGATCCAACGATACTTTGATAACCCCGAAAGCAAACGCTCGATCCGCGCAACGTCCCCCGATGCCTCGTCAATCCACAGGTCCGGCGCCTCGTGTCCGATACGCGCCAACGCGACGAGCGCTCCGCTCCAAAATGTTCCGCCCATCGAAGCTGCATGCTCGAGCAGCGTGCGCTCTTCGTCATCAAGCGACGCAATGCGGGCAGCGATCGCATCATCGACTGTAGCGGGCAATTGCGCCGACTTGAGCCGTTCGACATGCAAAACAAACTCGGGCTTTTCACCCGAACCGGCCATTTCTTCGATGACACCTTCGGATTTGTAGATATCGACCATTTGGGCAATCAACCCCGGATTGCCACGCGCAAACGCACAAGCGGTCGCTACGAGAGGTTCGGGAACATTCGACCCGACGAGGACATAACGCGATAGCATCGTGCGAGCGACAAGCGCCGCATCCGAGTCGCCGAGCGCGCCCAGGTCAACCACGGTATGCCTTCGCTCGCCAACACGGCCCCAATCCTCCTGCCAACCCACAAGTCCGTCACGCCCGCTACACACGACAAGAATCGGCCCGGTGAGATACTCCAGAAGGTAGCGCAACAGTGACATCGCATCCTCGTGCGCTTCGTGGAGATCCTCGAAGACCAACACGAGTTGTCCCTTGTGCGCATCCGCCTCGAAAAACGACTTCACAATAGCGCGACGGACAAGTTCGACTTCATGAGGGTCGTCGCTCATGGCTCGCGTCAAAGGACTTTCTTCCTCCGGCAAGCCCAAGAGCTGTCCAAGAAATGTCACCGCGTCGTTGACCCGATGCGGTTCGAGAATCGCTTCCGCTTCGCGCCGTAAAACCGCACGACAGACGTCCGGATCCATCCCGCGCTCGAGGTGAAAACGCGCACGAAACAAACGCGCAAACAACGAAAAAGAAACGGCTGCGTTTCGCGCACTTCCAGCGAAGACCCTTGGCCCGCCGGGCGAAGACGCATACGCTGCGACAAACTCAGCGATCAGTCTCGACTTGCCTATGCCCGCAGGACCGACAAACGTAACGATGCGGGTCTCGCTGCGATCAGACGTCGCACGAAGCGTGTCAACAAGAACATCAAGCTCACGGTCGCGTCCAACAAGCGGACACGAAGGCTCGCCCGGCACAAGTGCTTCGGAGTTATCGGTATCCATCTCGCCCTGTTGGAAAACTCCTTCGTCGACACGCAAGGTATAGCGTTGTTCATCCAGGTGCAAAGCAAGCCTGGAGTTTGGAGAAGAAATCTTGTGACAATTCCACGACGAACGTTCCGTCGAACACACCGGATTCTATCTCACAAAAACTCGAACCTCGGTTCGAATTTTTGTTTTCCAAAACAGTAATAAAAACACGAATCGGACTTCATGTTAAATATATCATTTTTGAATTACAAATATGAGACCTCGGTGTGCGCTCACCGCCCCCACGAAACCATCCCCGCGTCGTCGAGTGCCAGTACGTAGTCGCCAACCATACGTCCCTGACCAACCACGGCTCGAGCTGTCG
>CAYSYX010000880.1:0-3170 GCA_964435055.1 uncultured Polyangium sp.
GGGGAGTTTTCGCGATCCCGGGCTCTACGACATCTATATTTCCGCTCGTGAAGGTCATACTGCGGCGGAATTGCTGGAGGCGCTCGATGAAATCTTGGATCGCGTATGTGCCGAACCCGTGACCGAAAAAGAACTCGACAAGGTCAAGGGGCGCATTGAATTCGGGCTCTTGCAGGGCCTCGAGACGGTGAGTGGCAAAGCCGAGCAAATTGGGTTTTACCAAACGGTACTCGGGGATCCCGGGGCGATTTTCGATCGATTGGCACTTTATCGGCGGGTCACGTTGAGTGATCTTTTGCGCGTCGCGCGGCGTTATTTGTCGCGTACTGCGCGGACCGTGATTGAGGTTTTTCCGGACGGCTCCGTTGATGCAGAAGCGGCGGATGACGTTGATGAGGATGAAGTTGACGGCGAGGAAGAAGAGGTGGCGTCGTGATGGGTGTCGTGGTTGAACCGAGCCCGGCGTTGCCGCTCGTGAGTGTCGTCATTGCGTTTCGTTCGGGGTCTGCGCACGATCCGGTGGGACTCGAAGGTCTCGGGCGTTTGACCGGACGAATGTTGCGCCGAGGTTCCGTGGGGTGGACGTCGGAAGCGATTGAAGAAACCATCGATTTGCTGGGCGGAGAATTCGGCGTCGATGTGTCCGCGAGCGCGACCGTCGTGCATTTCGAGGTGATCAAGCGGTCCCTCGATACGTTCGTGGACCTCATTTCGACGGTGCTTTCGAAGCCGGTGTTCGATGTGAGCGAGCTCGAACGATTGAAGCGCGAGGCGATGGCGGAAATCATCGAATCGCGCGACAGTGACGGGTTGCTCTGCGGGCGGGCATTTCGTCGTACCGTGTTTGCCGGGCATCCGTATGGGCGCCGAGTGTCGGGACAAATCGCGACGCTCGAGAAGATTCAGCGCGATGACGTGCAACGGTTTTACTCGACGCACTATACGCGCGCGAATGCGCACGCGATCGTGTCGGGCGATGTGGATGTCGAAGAGGGCCAAGCGATTGTCGCACGATTGCTCGAAGGGTTGCCGGAGGGGGAACGAATCATCGATCCCGTGCCCGCACCGAATCCGATCTCGGGACGTAAATTGGTGTTTGTAGACAAACCTGAACGAACACAAGTGCAAATGGTGATGGGTGGAATCGGAACGCATCCGCGCGATGATGACCACATGCCTCTTTTGGTGGCGAATACGGTTTTCGGCGGAACATTTACGTCACGATTGATGCAAGAAATTCGTGTCAAGCGCGGTTTTTCTTACGGAACATCATCGCGGCTCGGTGTGGATCGGCAACGCGAATCGTTCATGATGTGGGCGGCGCCCAAAGCCGGCGATGCTCCGACGTGCATGGCCTTGATGCTCGATTTGTTTCACAAATTGCGTGACGAAGGAATCACGGAAGAGGAGCTCGCGTTCGTTAAGAAATACCTCATTCGTTCGCACGCATTCGAGGTGGATACGGCACGAAAACGGGCTCATCGGAAGCTCGATGCGGCGCTCTTCGATTTGCCCGACGGGTATTACGACAAGCAAAATGAGCGAATCGAAGCGGTGACGATCGAAGAAGCCAATGCGGCGTTGCGCAATCGTTTGTCCGAGGACGCTATGGTGTTTGCCGTCGTCGGAACGCACGCGGATTATGGCCGGAGCATTGCCGATGTGATTCCTCGATTGGACGGGGTCGATGTGGTTCCGTTCGATTTGGAATGACGAACTTTACGCCAAAACGAAATAGTTGAGCGGCGCCGTGGGACCGCGACGTTGCGGGAACATGCCGGGATGGGCGGGCACCGGGGGCAACTGCCGGTAGGAGAGCAACACCTCGCGTACCTTGAGCAACTGGTGATTACGCAGCGGCGTGGCATTTTGCGACAGCGCCAAGGTATTGCCGCGTCGTAGGACTTCCTCACGGGCAAGTTTGAGCCGGGCTTGCGCCGTTTTGAGGGGTATTTGTAATTCGTCGGCGATTTCGTCGATGGGGCGTTCTTCGAGGTCGTGCAGGATGAGAATGGACCTCAGTTTGGGGCTCAATCGACCAATGAGATCCCGAACGAGGCTGCGCTCTTCTCCGGCGAGGAGGGCGGCTTCCGGTTCGATGGTATCCGAAGGAATTTCCGGCAATGGTTCGGAGGCGAGAGGTTCGATGCGGTGCCGCGCCAAACGTCGATAATTGGCCGCCCGTTGAATGGCAATGACAAACAGCCACGGGCGTGCAGCACGTGCCGCGTCGAAGTCGTGAATGCGCTGAAGCGCAATCGTGAAGACTTCTTGCGCGATGTCGTCGACGTCCCGAAGGGGGACACCGTGACGTTCAACCGTGCGCCGCACGAATTCGAGATGCTCGGAGTACAAATGGATAAATACTCGGCAATCGCGCTCGGATTCGAATGAGCCGATGGGCGCGTCAATGGCGTAGGGAATTGGTTTGACCGCTTGATCGTACGGTTCCGTAGGAACCGTGGGAGGCCCCGGAGGCCATCGGGGAAGCTCGGGACCCGTGACGGCAAAATGGCGTGGTTTGAGCGGACGGCAATGCTTGCGCTTGGTCTGTGTCGACATGGTGGGCTCACTGAGCGGATGAGCAGTAAGCCCCACTTTGGTGGGCGAAGGGAGAATGTCAAAACGGGAAAAACGGGCGGATTGATGGGCTACGCCCCGGTTGCGGCGCGTTCGGCTTGCGTTCGGTCAAACGCTTGCGGTTTTTCCGCATCTCGGGCCAAGGCCAGCATCCAGAGAACCGCCATACGAACCGCAACGCCGGATTCAACTTGGTCCAAAATCACGCTCCTCGGACCGTCGGCGATGGCGGGATCGATTTCGACGCCGCGGTTCATCGGACCGGGATGCATGACGATCGCGTCGGGTTTGGCCAAGGACAAGCGGGCGTTGTTGAGTCCAAACGCGCGACTGTATTCGCGGCTGCTCGGCAAGAACGTGCCCGCAATGCGTTCGCGCTGCACACGCAACATCATCACGACGTCCGCTCCATCGAGCGCCGGTTCGAGTTTGTCGAATACCTTTGCACCCAAAGCTTCTGCGGCCGGAGGCATGAGCGTTCGAGGACCGGCAAACCGAACTTCCGCGCCGAGTTTTTGCAGGAGCAACACGTTCGATCGAGCTACGCGACTGTGCAGAACATCTCCGCAGATTGCGACGACGAGTCCTTC
>CAYSYX010000881.1:0-3166 GCA_964435055.1 uncultured Polyangium sp.
ATTCAAACCCGTGCCGCCCAATCGTTGCAATGTGTTTTTGATGTGCTCCCGCGTATCCTTGTGTTCGCCAAACCAACCGTAAGGCTCGGTTCCCATAAGGCGCCCGGCGAGCATCATGGTTTGTCGCTTCCCATCGGGGCTCGACCAAACGAGCCCGTCATCTCGGCCTTCCGGATGGCAGCTTGCGCAGGCGCGGCTTTGCGTCAAACGTGCGTCGCGCGATGTGTGAAAGAGGCGCCGCCCACGTTCGATTTTCGGATCGCGCTGGGCGCCGGAACGTTGCCACAACGCGAGCGACTTCAATTCACCTTTTTCGCGTTCGATGCGGGTGATCTGACGATCGAATTCGGACCATACGACCACGTTTTTCCCGGCGTCATCGATCGCGACTCCGCCCGGTCCCGCAGGAACCGGATAACGATGTTTTTCGGCGACGGTGGGATCACCGACCCACGGATCGTATTCGACAACCGCGTCGACATCCATGCAAGCGACAAACAAACTTTTATCATCCGCCGCTGCGCTTCGAGGCAAAACGCAATCTTGTGCCGTGGGGCTGTTGAACACGCCGGCGACGTGATTCGTAATGGATTTCTTCTCGACGGGATCGAACACGCTGACGATTTGCGCAATGGCCCGAGGCCCCGAACCTGTGCCACCGTATCCCGCGGTCGTCACCGACGCCGCGGCGCCGGGATCGACGCTCGTATGCGGAACAAAAATCCGTAATGCATCACGACTGCCGTCTTTGCGCGTTCCGTCGACGCGCGCCAGCGCATACCCTTGCGTTGCTTTGCGGGGATCTTTATCGTCGAAGCCCGCCAAATTCGGCAATACTCGCCGCCCGGCTTGGAGCGATGCCGTCTCCGGTTTGCTTTCGGCATTTTCGAGGTCAATCGACGAAACGATGCCTCCCACGGCGTGCGTCACGAATGCCGTTTTTCCTTGATTCGCAACCATGACGGCTCGAGGTTCACGAGCCAATGGCACGACCCGAGCGACGGTCATATCGCCGGAATTCAAGAGCGTAAGTGCCCCGCCAAACCCGCTCGAAACGAGGAGTTTATCGCCATTTTCGGCCATGGCCCACGGTTCGACGGCGGCGACGTTCGTTTTGCAGCGTTCTTCCAGCGGTTTTTGTAATGCCTCATCGGCGGCCTCGAAGAAGATCACATCGCCGGTATCGCGCAACGTGACGGCAATACGTCCATCCGCCAGGACGAGCACGTGACCGGGCCGTCCTTCGAGCGACGTGACGGCGATTTGCCGCATGGATTCGACATCGACGGTATGGATGGCTTTTTCATCGTAATCGGCCACGAATGCGTACGTATGTCCGCCCGCTCGCGCGAGCTCCACGGACGCGCTCGATGCCGCCGGGTATGCGGCGCGCGTCAAGCGTTTTGGAGATTTCGCCGCGCATTTCGCCGGAGCCGGAGGTGGCGGCGCCGCCGTGGCCAATGTCGTCGAAGCCGAAGGCCCCGGAGCCGGCGTGGGATTTTCGGAGGTTTTGCACGCAATGAACATGACGCTCGACAAAGCAAGCGTCGTCGTCAAAGCGGTGAAACTCGAATGCAAACGATATTTCATGATGGATCCCAAACGCAGCGTCGCCGAAACGCCTTGTCGCAGAAGACGATTCCCGCGTCAACGACATTTCTCCGTTCATGCTCGCAGGCCAATGCAAATCCTCGCCCAAGCTTTTCGCCCTTCGCGGGTTACGGTACGAGGACCCTATGCGCCGAACGCTTTTTTCCAGGTCAAACCCCTCGACACTCCGCAACATCGCCGTCGCTCTCGCCTTGAATTCGGCGTCTTGTTCGAACACGCCACCTCAGCTGATGGCCGAACCCGAACTGTCGGCACCTGTCGTCGAACACGTGCAAACGCAAGAGATCCTCACGCCCCTGCCCCTGCGCGTACGATTGCCGCAACGTTATGGCGCCGCGCACGTGCTGGTGTTTGTCCTGATGTGGGGAACGCATGAATGGAAAGTCATGGAGCTGGAACGCGAAGGCCAAGCCTGGAGCGGCGAAGTTTCCTGTCGCGAAGTCAGCACCGTCACGGGCGATACGCGATATTTTTTCCTGGCACTCGATGCCGAAGGAACTCCCGTCGTGAGCAGCGGTTCGTCGGAATGGCCGCATATCGCCACGATTGTCCGACATTTACCTGACGGCGCCCAAACCTTGGCCGGACAAACCAAACCGACGCGTTGTCACGATCCCGCCGATTGCCCTCCGGATTTCCCGGGTTGTCCGCTCATGACGATCGCCCGACCGGCGTGTACGAGCCACGAAACATGCGCGAGCGGCTCGTGCTCGTGGGACGGCTATTGCGCACCGATGCCAAGAGAAGAAGGCATTCAAACGATTCAATTGGGATCCGACGATGAACGTTTGGCGGCAGCGGTGCATCAAGTGACCCGGCGTTATCAGGCTGCCGCGGCACGTTCGAAAAGCATATTCTGATTCAGCGAAACCTAGGCAGCCGACGCCATTCGTGGTAGGGCTGCCGCATGTGCCTCCGAATACGTGTTCATGAGCCGGTTTTGTCGGTGTCCGCGCCCGTCGCGAACCGACGAGCGCCGCAGCATGAGCTGAACACGAACTCGGACGTGAGCGCGCGGGAGTGGCGATGACGTCCGAAAAACCGCGCAAAACCTGGACTTTCGCTGAACTCGACATCTTCGATCAAGTTCAAACGCCGCTGTGGATCTTCGACTTTGCGGTCATGGCCAAGTGGTGGGCCAATCGCAGCGGGCTCGAGCTTTGGACGGTCGGAAGCAACGAAGAATTGAGGGCGCGCGGGCGCACATCGACTGTTTCCGAAGCGACACGAATTCGCCTCGAAGCCCTGCGAGCCCGTCTCGAGCGCGGAGAGGTCGTTCGCGAACGTTGGAATTTTTATCCCACGGGCCTGGATCCGTTTGTCGCGGAAATCCTCTTGAGCCGCATCGATATCGCCGATGCACCGGACGAACCTGGTCGCGTCGGAATGTTCATCGAAGCGCGCAGGACGAACTCCGAGGAGCTCGATCCGGCAGTACGACGCGGCGTGGAAGTGCTCCGGCACATCGGCGAAATGGTATCTCTTTACAAACCCACCGGGGAAGTCTTGATGCGCAATTCCGCAGCGATGGCGGCATTTGGCGACGGGACGAATT
>CAYSYX010000882.1:0-3159 GCA_964435055.1 uncultured Polyangium sp.
TGATTTGCACGAGCGCATCCGCGCCGCGCGTCCAGGGCACGAGGCGCGGGCTGCCCGCACCTTCGCCGAGTTTGCCGTGGCAAGATGCGCACAGCTTTTGATACAGCTCGGCGCCCGTTGCAGGATTTCCCGGCAAAGGTTCATTGGCCGCCGGATCGCTGCATGCGCCGGCGATGAGTACGGACGAACCGAATGCGGGAATCAAATACCACGCGGCGGCTTTACCAAAGGCATTGCGCACAGGACCCTCGTGAAGAATTCAGAGGGCTGTAGAACGCCACGAAACCCGGCGAAAGTCAATGAATTTTTAGGGTGGGAAGCGCGCAAAATTTACGTAAACAATTCGTCGAAGGTGCCGCTGACTTCGCCGAGAGGTTTGTCGACACCAACCGCTTTCATGGCCGTGGAAACCACTTCGCAGGGGTGTCGCCCGTCCGCCTTGATATGGCGTCCCGGGGAGGTATGCAACCCGCCGGCTTTTCCGCCGATGAGCACGACCATGTTTTCGGATGAATGCGCTTCACCGACTTTGCCTTGCTCCGGATCCTGACCCCAGCCGCCCTCGAATACCTGAATCAATGCGGTGTGGTCGAGAATGGACGAACCATCGCTGTCCTGCGTGTCGCGCAATCGTTGAATCAGACGTGCCCAGTGTTTTACGTGCCAACCGACGCCTTTGGCCAATTCGATTTGCCCCGTGGTTCCGCCACCCATGCTGTAATGGCTGATCTCGTGCAAATCGCTCGAAGCCATGGTGATCGGCTTCATGTTCAGGAAGCATTGGCCGTACGTGAACATGAACGACGCAACCCGCGACAAGTCACAGCAAAATGCCATGTAAATCAGGTCGCCCATAATGGTCGCCCGTTTTTCCTCGTCGCTGTACGCGCCGCCATTGGCATACGCATCATTGTAACTTCCCGATGCCGGAGCTTCGACCGCATCACCAATCGGCGGATCATCGCCGGGATCCGGCAATTGCATGCAGGTCGACGTCATGGGTGGAGCCACCTGGTCGAGCTTCAATTCGAGCGCCCGCAATTCGTCGAAATGACGCTGCATGCGCACTTGATCCGCTTTACCGAGTTTCGGAATGAGCGATTGCGCATCTCCGCGGACGAGGTCGATGATGCTCTTGCGCCGGTCCAAAAGCTGTTTGGCTTTTTCCGCTTCGAGCGGGTCGGGCGGGGTAAAACCCGTAAACAGCGATTGATACGCCACGCGCGGACTCGAAATGGGCGGCACATCCTCCACCATGCCATTGACGACACGCGCCGAAATGGTTCCGCGAGCACCGCCCGTCCCATTGTCTCCGCGGTAATACGCCGCTTGCACGCGATAAGGCAGAACTTTTTTATCGGTTCCGGCATGCAGCAAATCGGCAACGATTTGATCGTTCGTCGGGCCTTGCAGATATTCATGATCGCCATTCAAGGCCGAACGAATGCCCGTGGCCAGAATCGACGGCGTGCTCGAATGCCATTGAATGACACGTTCTCCGGGACCCGGATTCGTATTCCATCCGATGTACAATCCCGAAACGATAGAAACGACGTCCGTCACGCCGAGATCGGCCAAGGGTTGAAGACCGACGGAGACGTTATCCTTGAGCGGTCCGACGTTTGCGGGAACGACCGCATCACCGCCGCTGAATCCAATCGACGTGCCGCCGAAACTGAAGACGTATCGATTGGGCGGTGCAGCCGCTTTCGCCGTTTTCGACGAAAAATATTCGAGGAATGGGAGCGTCATGATGACCCCGCCAAGCCCGCGCAAGAAAACGCGACGACCTCGAATGCCGCTCGCGTGATGGACCGGAGCGTCCGCGTTATTTTTCCTGCTCACTTGACAGCCTCCTCTCGGCGGTAACGAATCGCGTCGCTCGTCACGAAATCCAGAATGAATTGGTCGAGGCGCAAGCCTCCTTGGCTCGATGCATTGGCGAGCAATCGATCGAGCAGCGCTTGATCATGCGAATCAAGCTCGGTTCGTCCCGCTCCATAACGATAAAGCTGTTCGGCGACGCATTGATCGACGCCTCCGGCTTTCAGCATCAGGTCCGCAAGTTCGGCGGGGCCGTTGAAGTTACCCACACCGTCGAGAACGCCGGCGCCGTCGATGGGGCAATCGGGACGGTTCGGCTCGGTGTCACGATAACGTCCGGCGGCATCGTAACGTTCCAGGCCAAACCCGACGGGATCCATGAGCGCGTGGCAATTCTTGCATCCGGCCGTCGTGGACATGAAATACCGCTCGCTCTTGCAAGCATTCGGATCGCCCGCATTCGGAGGCATATCGACGTTGACCATCAATTCCGGCGGCGGTTTCGGAATGACTTGGCAAAACAGCCGCGTCCGAACCAAAAGACCGCGCTGCGTGGGGCTCGTGTCGCCGAATTTCGATACGGCGCTCAAGAATGTGCCTTGCGAAAGGATTCCTTTTCGGCCTGTTGCGCCATAAGAAACCCAACCCGGGCCCGCTCCCGGCGAGGGCAAACCATAATGCGTGGCAAGGTCCGGCGTGACAAACGTTTCCGAAGACGTGAGCATGTCCGTCCAGGGGCGTTTGTCCTCGAAGATGATGCGCGAACTCAGTGCGTCCGTTTCCGTCCGCATATCCGCCGAAATGCCGGTATTCGATAACGTCGAATAACCAAGCCACAGTTCATGGAAACGACTCATGCGGGCTTTGGCTCGATCTTGCCCGTAGAGTTTTTCCGCGGTGGCTCGAATGCCTTCCGGCGTGGCCA
Organism: uncultured Polyangium sp.; assembly: GCA_964435055.1. Classification (GTDB taxonomy): domain Bacteria; phylum Myxococcota_A; class Polyangia; order Polyangiales; family Polyangiaceae; genus Polyangium. The sequence continues at coordinate 2,750 of CAYSYX010000882.1, forward strand.
GTTTTCCCGCGGCGATATCATCGAGCAACCAATCTTCGGGCGTGCTTCCAAGGATGAGATACGAAAGACGCGTGGCGACTTCGTAATCATTCAGCTTGCTCACGCCGGGGGTCCCCGGAACCGGCGTCCCGATTTCAACTCGATAAAGAAATGCGGGATGCTGAAGGAATGCCCGAATGGCCGAATCCACGGCCGTGTAAAAATCCCCGGATACCGAGGCATGGGCCAAAAATCCAGCGAACTTATCGATTTCGGCCGTCGTCAGCGGACGTCGAAATGCTTTTCGCCCGAATGTCTTGATGAACGACCGGAAACACGTGGCATCCATCGTTCCCGACGGCGTACACCCCACGAGTTTGTCTCGTAATGCCGTGTTGGCCAAGACGCCTTCGGCAACGTCGCCCGCCAAC
>CAYSYX010000883.1:0-3133 GCA_964435055.1 uncultured Polyangium sp.
TGTTTGGGCTGTGCAAGCTGGTACAGGGCATATCGTCACGGACGAACAACCCGACGAATTGCAAAATGTGGCGCCATTGGCAAGTGTATTCATTCAATTCAATGAGAAAGCACGGTACACAAATGCGGAGATCATGGCCTCGACGTACGGTTTATCGTGTCCGAACATGCCCGACGCTCCAACCTCGGCGCCCGAACCGATTCGCAACAAAGAACCGTGTTCCACAGAGGCGACCACGAGCAACCCGGCCACCCATTCAAACTTGATGGCCGACATGGGCAAACCTCCGTGTGATTCGCCAGGGCAAACCAAAGAGGTAAAAAAGGAACCGGTACACATCAAGGTCTGCGTACGTCCGCCTTGGCTTCCCAAGCCTTATAAGGACGCGAAGGGCAATTGGGTGGCGGTGAATCAGTGGGCGATCGTTTTCGACGACAAAAAGGTCCAGTGGACCGACAAACCCGAACGTTACGCCGAACTCGTCGCCAAAAACGCCGACGTGATTTTCACGCTCGACGAATCTGCCCCGCCTGAGTCGGCCTATTATTTCACGAAGGATCCGAAGAAGCTCAGTTGTGCGAGCGGGTTGCCCAAGAAGTCGTTCGACGATGTCGCTGCTGCGGGCGCCATGCCACTGTTGTCCGAGGTTGCAGCAGCCAGCGAAGCGAAGGAAAAGGCCGCGGCCGGCGCGAAGAAGCAAGGCGGTGGTAACACGACAAACGGGTCAACCACGACAACCACGACAACCACGACGACAACCACGACGACAACCACGAAAAAAGGCGACGGAAAAACCACGTCGACATCGAGTCCCGATGGCAGCGGCCCGCCTTTGGATCCATTTGAAACAATCGCTCGAGAAGTCGTCTTTGCAGGAAAAATCGCAACCGGAGACACGTCGGCTCCCGCAACTGTTGCCAATGGCTCGCGCTACGGAATGCCCGGAGGAAGGAACGTCGGAGGGTTCAGCTTCCCGGCCCTGCAGGCGGGCGTGGGGTTGGCGTCCATCGTGATTGGCGTCGGCATGAAGCCGCAAGATTTTATCAAGAAAGTCGTCGAAAAGACCGGTCTCGGCAAACCGGTGATTGTCAAGGAACTCAATGCCGACGCGCTCAAACTCGCCGACGACATGATCAAGGATTACGGCCAGTACGTCATGGCCGAATCGATACGGAAGCAGAAGATCATCATGCCTTATGGAATGGCGCAGAAGTTCACGGCAAATCTCGACAATGCGTTCCAAGCGCATAAGATTTTCGAGAGACAGGCACTCAAGGATGTACTCAAATACAAGGGTAAGGCTCTTGATGAGGCGGTCGAGAAGGCTCCAGCCATCATCCTCACCAAGGAGCAGCATAAGGTCATCACCGACGCGCTTGCCAAGGCATGGAAGGAGCAGGTGGCAAAGGCCGCAAAGGTGCAGGGAGAGCTGACCAAGGAAAACTTGCGAGAGATCTACAAAAAGGTGTACGCAGCGAATCCACACTGGTTGGAGGCCATCGAATCCTACTTGCGCTAGGTTACGAGCCAAGGCAAACGAAGCACCATGAAAACAATGATGGATATAGAGTTTCACGCGGCGCGCCTACCGGGGCGCGAGGCTGCGATCCTTGGTCCATCGGGATGTGGGAACGACGTCGTCGAGATTCAGGATTTGACGATCGATGTTCCGAGCATCCTGGTAAAGATCACGTTGGAGGAGACGGATCCACGTGTTTCCAAGGTGTTGACCTTGCTCGACCAATATGGAGAGGAACGTTGGGTCAGTCGTTGGGATGTCTACACCGAAGACGAACTGCAATCCGCCCCATTGCTCATCCTTGGATTGACGGGAGCTACCGCGTCCGGGGGACAGGAGTACGGCACGACCTACGATACTTCGCCCGCGTGTCCGAAGTGCGGAACGGGGACCCGACAAACCTCAGCGCTGAACATCGATCGCTCCGATCTGAACGAGATCGCGAAATTTCGCGTTGCGGGGACCACGGATGGTGAGCGCCTCGTGCTCGACGTCGACGTGGAACGGCTTCTTGCCGCGGGCGTGACGGGCGCCCTGTTCTGGCCCGTGTATGCCAAATCCAAAGGCGGCGATCTCGAAGAACTTCGTCACCAACAAATCTTCATCGAGCACGTCATGCCGCCCATGTCGCTCAAATCGTCACTGAACCGAACGAAGGCATGTCCCGATTGCGGACGCGGCTGGTACACGCACATGATGAACGAACCTATTCGCTTTGTGTATCGTGGCGAAGATCTGGCGAATATCCAAGACTTCAACCTGACGTCGGAATGGTTTGGCGAGCCTCCGCATTTTTGTGAACCACTCAACGCGGTGGTGCAGGGACCGCGACACCCCTGGGTGCTGGTGACGCCCAAAGTCATGAACCTCTTGCGCGGAAAGACGAAAAAAGAACAGAAATACCAAGGTTGCGGATTCGCGCCCATTTGGATCGAAGACGATTCCCACGACAAGCCGTATCTGATGACGTGATAGACCGGAGATCCACCGTCGACGGCTCCGCTTGTAGATGCAAGCGAGTTTCAATTCGCTCCGGCCTACGAATAGACCGGAGATCGGTCAGAATCGTTACGCCCGCGATAAGACCATAGTTTCAATTCGCTCCGGCCTACGAATAGACCGGAGATCGCCGTTTGGTGCCTGGTACACCACCGCAATCGTTTCAATTCGCTCCGGCCTACGAATAGACCGGAGATGAGCAGGGCGAGTGCACCGTATGCACCGATAGCGTTTCAATTCGCTCCGGCCTACGAATAGACCGGAGATACCGTGCGGAAATCGAAGCGAATCTCACAGAGCACGTTTCAATTCGCTCCGGCCTACGAATAGACCGGAGATGCGCGTTTATCCAAACACGAAGGACGCTCTGCGTGGTTTCAATTCGCTCCGGCCTACGAATAGACCGGAGATGTCCACGCGTTGGCAAGGTTGATATCCGGCAATTGTTTCAATTCGCTCCGGCCTACGAATAGACCGGAGATCGGCAATGGCATCAAGAGCCGCGTGGGTTGTCGCGTTTCAATTCGCTCCGGCCTACGAATAGACCGGAGATTCCGTTGTCGAGCCATCGGGCAAACGCCGCTGGTGTTTCAATTCGCTCCGGCCTACGAATAG
>CAYSYX010000884.1:0-3115 GCA_964435055.1 uncultured Polyangium sp.
ACGTACACCGCCCGATCCGGATCGAGAAATTGTGTTGCGCGTGTTGTCGTGTGTCGAAGGACAAACCTCGGCGGACATTCGCCGAGCCCTCGCCGACAGCCTGGAAGATCTTGCCGATTTTGATCCCCCGCTCGTGATTTGCGCCGGTGAGTTACAGCCGAAATTCGATGACCTCGAGACCTTGCGGGTTTCCGTTGCCGTGGGGTCTTCCGTGGCTGGAACGGACAAACGGATGCTCGGAGCGATTGCGGTCGCCCAGGAAGCCCTTGCGGCGTCGATTCCTCCGGCCGTCGAGACGTTGCGGAACTTGGTGAAACAAATCGAAACGGCCAGTCTTTCGATGAATTTGCCGCCTCGTTTTTTGCCGAACCATGTCGAGCGCATTCTCGTTGAAAATCGCCATTACAAGCGGCGCACGATTTTGGGGGCGTTACGCGTGCGTGCGGACCTCGTTCTCGCGGGCGGCGATGTATTTCCCATGTATTTGCTCGACGATGCGGCGAAATCGCTTCCGCTTCTGCCTGCATTTCCGGTCATGGCCGTATGTGAAGCGCGGCCGCGGGAAGATATCATCGAAACGCAACCGGAGGCGCTCTTGTGTTTGGCGCTCGGGCGCGTCTTGCATGCGCGAAGTGGTTCTGCCGGGTAAAACCATTCCGGATGGGGACGGAAGGCTGATTCCGAATACGCCGACGCGTATTCATCCCAAATCACGTGGCATGCTCGGGTAATGCCGCGGCGGTCGTTCCGGGATCGCTTTCGGGCGCCGGTACGGCTCTTCTCCGGAGCAGAAGCAGGGCGGCGATGAGGACCAAAATGGCTCCCGCGACACCGGCGCCTCCGTCGAACCAGAGCATCGTCGTTCGGCCATAGCGGTCGGAGACGACGCCGTCGAGCCGCCCCATGGTATAAATCGGGATATTGGCCAAGGAGGCGAAGACGTTGTATTTCGTCGCGGCGGCGCCTTTGCCGATAATTTCCAAGACAAACGCGGTGAAGGTCGAATAACAGATACCGACGCCCACGTTGTAAAGGAAAACGAAAATCAAGTATGCGGTGGCCGTACGCGGAGCCAAGGCCATTGCAAACGTAAAGAGAGCCAGAATGACGCCTCCCGCCGCGTAGGCATTACGCCGATTCATCACGTCCGACAGTCTGCCGCCAATCAAGCAACCTAGAATGGCCCCGATGCCGGAACCGATTCCATTGGAGAACCCGACGACATCCACCGAAGCGTGCCAATCGTTTGCCATTGCCGCAAAAAGATTGGATGCGGCCCCCGCACCAATCGGCATGAAGCAAAGAACCACGGCAAAAACGCCGCTGCGCGACGCCAAAATCGACCAAATGTCTTTCCCGACATCACGAAATGCCGCGCCCAATCCTTCGGTCTTCGTTTTCGGCGGTGCATCCACGGTGAGCAATGCGCCGGAACAAGCCAAAAGGCCCAATCCAATCACGAGCGCCGGAATGAATTGCGATTGCGTACGCTCGGCGATCGACAAGGCGACGCCCCCGACAAACGATCCGCCCACGTTGCCCGCTTGGGAAAAACTCGCCGCCCGGCCGCGATCCGAGAGCGGTGTCAAATGAGCCATCAGCGATTCGGTACACATGCCGACGAATGTCGTGGACAAACCATTGATGAAAAGGATCGCCGTGAGCAGATCGATGTTTTCCGGCCGGATCGGAACGAGCCCCAACGAGATGATGGCCAAAGAGCTGATGATGTTTGTACTGATGTACCACCCGCGCCCGTTCCAAAGCGTGTCGACCACCGGCGCCCACAAGAACTTCCACGTGTGCGGCAAGAGGTTCATCGCGACCAACGCTGCGATGGCGCCGTCGTTCATGCCCGCCTTCGCGGCGAAGTGACCAATGGTGACCGCGACGAACCCCGAGGTAGCCCCGAACGGCAGAAACAAGATGAAGTAGATGAACGGGTGAGGGGTTTTTCGTACTTCGGTTTGGCTCACTCAACACGTATACCGCACATCGGTACAGCGCGTGAAGGCCTCGCTGGATCCAGACTTGGCGCGCCGGCTTTCGACGCGATGCGTAGAGGACGGGACAAACCGTCCGTCACACAAGGCAACCAAAGCGCCGCGGATTAACGCGCATCACGTCCGACGAGGTCACTGATCGAGGCGCAGTTTTCTCGGCGCAGTCGTGCGGCAAGGCCCGCATGCACGCGTCGCGCGAACAGCGGCCCCTCGTACACGAACGCCGTATACGCCTGAACGAGCGTTGCGCCCGCTGCGATGCGATCCCACGCGTCATCCGCCGTCTCGATGCCTCCCGCGGACACGAGCACGAGTTTGTCTCCGACACGAGCACGCAGTCGTTTCAACACCTCGATCGCGCGCTGCTTGAGCGGACGTCCAGACAAACCACCTGCTCCAAGTGCGGTAACTCGAGCCGGATCCGTGGACAAACCAGTTCGTCCGATCGTCGTGTTTGTCGCGATGATCCCATCGACACCTCGCTCCATCGCCATCGTCGCGATCGCATCGATGTCGGCATCGGCGAGATCCGGCGCGATCTTGACGAGCAGCGGAACTCGCCTTCGAGTGGACACCCGATCGAGCGTTTCACGAACGGCCGAGAGCAACGGCCCAAGGCGCTCGACGGCCTGTAAATCGCGCAAGCCGGGCGTGTTTGGACTGCTCACGTTCACCACCATGTAGTCGGCATGAGCCGCCAAGCGCTCGGCGCTCGTGACGTAGTCCAGCACGGCGAGTTCGTCAGGAACGACCTTCGTTTTACCGATGTTCACCCCGACGACGGCGCCGCCGGGACGACGTTTTGCCAGACGAACTGCGGCGGCTTGCGAGCCTTCGTTGTTGAAGCCCATGCGATTGACGAGCGCGCGATCCTTTTCGAGGCGAAAAAGTCGTGGTTTGGGGTTGCCCATTTGCGCTTCGCACGTCACGGTTCCTATTTCGACAAACCCAAAGCCCAGCGCTCCAAGCGCCTCGAATCCTCGCGCATCTTTGTCGAAACCTGCGGCAAGACCCAGCGGTCCCGGGACATCGAGGTCCCACACGCGTACACGCAGCGAAGGGTCCAATGTGCCAAGCGTATGGCGCGTCGCCGCTCGCACACCGGGCAAGGC
>CAYSYX010000885.1:0-3110 GCA_964435055.1 uncultured Polyangium sp.
GTCATCCCCTTGTAAAAGCGCGTCCGCTTTGTCCCGAATGTCTTCCCACAGGCGAGTCCATTGATTGCCCTTTGTCCAGACGTATGCGCGCTGGTAGAACGGCACGCGATATTGGATAGGTTGCTTGAAGATTTGTTGAACTGTGAATGGATCAGATTTCATCGAAACGCCTCTGTGCTCTAGTCTTTCTTCTTATCCATAACCTTCCCGACCACCTTGGACAAAACGTCATAAAGCGGATGTGAAGCAGGTTCTACGGGACTACCCTTTGCCGGGTTATTGCGGATTTCGAGGAACACTTCTGCAGTGATTTCCTCCTCGTAATTGGGTGCCTGGCGTTTGAAGCCATCGACGGACATTGCCAGTGCGGCCTTGTGCGCGTATTCCCGCTCAAGATGAAAAAAGTCGGCGAATGTCTTGGTGTAGAAACCTGTCAGCCATGTGGCAGGCACCATCAACAAGACTTTGCCCAGCACGCCATACCAACTCTCGTGGGCTGTGGCACTCACCTTTGGGAAGAAATCCCCGAACAAGCCGGGCAGCAAATGAGCGGCTAAAGGCACCGCCGATACAACTAGAAAAGCGATTGACCACCTAAACCCGGACCTTGCGGAATTCATGCGCTCTTCGTAGCGCTTGCGTGTGTCCTCCAAGCTCTTGGCAAGCCCAGCCGTGGTGGAACCTGAAATCATCGAATCGGCCAGCTTTGTTAAGCGATCAATCTCCGCCTCACGAGTGGTGTTGGTTTCCTTAGAAATTTTCGAGGCCACCTGGAACTGCGCGAACTCTGCATTTCGGTCATCCAATTCCTTTTGGAACGCCTCAAACTTGCTGACGTAGGCACTTGTTAGCGCCTCCAATTTTTCAGAATTTGCCCCAATTGTTTTGATTTGCTCGACCAATGTAGCCACGTTACTTGCGTCAGCCGTTGCCTTGGCCTGCACCTCGCGAAGGTTGGCGACCACGGTTTGCGCTTGTGCGACGTTTTCACGCACGGCCTTCTCGTTCTCAGCGGCCTGCAAGGCGGTGGCAGCCACTGCCGCAGCTTGCTCCTGAGTCTGCCGTCGAAGCAACTCTGCTTCGCGATTTGCCCCAGCAAAAGCTGCAACACGTTCCGAAAGGTCAGCCACGGAATTGGCTTTGCAGAGGGGCAAAAACGTGCCAACAGCACCCACCAAGTAGTTCAACGATGGATGCATCTGCTGAAAATTGGCGGTCATGTCAACATTCGCGTAGTTTGTTGACGCCTCCATCAATTGCCAAAGGAAATTTTCATTTCCATCCTGGATAGTTGCGCCGTCACGCCATTGCGCACGTAGCTGGCTAAGCGTCGCCTCCGCGTGTATTTGAAAGTTCTTCTGCTGCGCCCGCAGTTCGACCAGTTTGGCACCTATTACCAAATAGGCAGTTTCTTTCGGATCTTGCGGTCGGAGAGCAAATAGGACCTCGAAAACCATATCCACTCGTCGACGAAACACGTCCATCGACTGCTGGTCAAGTACTGGTCGCTCCCGTCCGAAGTCGTAACTGCCTTGTACAAGAAGATCATTGAGACTTCCCCATGCAACACGCGAGGCCTCAAGTTCGTCAAAAAGCGCAGTCATACTCATAGAGGTATCCCTTCGGTCTTAGCTGGTGAAAATGCGGATCCGAGACACGATTGCCGCAGCGCCTCCGCGCGCCTGAGGTTGGCATCGACTTCGACTGCCACTCGATCCACGACTGACAACAAACGTTCGATTTCCTCAACCATTCGCCGCTGCTCGGCCGCCGGTGGAATTGGCACAGGGAACCCGCTGAGCTTGCCCATATTGATAGATGCAAGGTTGGTCGTCTGTTTACCCATGCGCTGGAAGTAGTCCTTGCCAAACGTGTTGCCCCACCAGGAAACCAGTTTCGGAGCCATTTCCGGGAGGAACATGCGGGCACGAAAGACATGGTTTTGGTGGATGCAGTCGCTCAGCTGCCCTTCCCAAATCCAGCCCCGGCCAAGCTTGTCACGGTCACCGCCTTCGTTGAACAGTACATCCCCATGCTCCAGACGAAGCTCGGCAATGTCCGCCGCCGAGGCATTGATGTGCTTCACTTCGGCAAGATCGATGTAACCCCGTTGAACATTGGCAACACGTAAATACGGAACAGGCTGCGCACTCGGGTCCACACGCTTGCTATCTACGGTGATACCGCCCTTGAGTGCCGCCAGGCTATCCAATCTTGCCCACGTCCAACCCTCTGGCAGATTCGGCAGATCACTTGTATCTGGGTCAATTGGCTCCTTGTACTTCCCCTTCCCCGACCACTTCGCCCGCCGCTCCTCAAGAATCCGCTGCAAAAGCTGCTCGCCGGTTTCGAAGGTGCGGCCTTCGCGGCGGGCGAGTTCGGCTTCCGTGGGGACGAGGCGGCCTTCTACGGCGTCTTTGAGGACGGAGGCTTTGTAGCGTTTGAGGTTGGCCTTGACGCGACGGAGGTTGGCGACGGCTTCGTCGAGGCGGGAGAACTGTTTTTCGAGTTCATCCACTTCTGCCAATTGCACGGCCAATGGTGGAAGTGGAAAAGCAATCCGCGAGAGATTCCGCCGTGAAATGCGAAGCCGCGTGCTGCCACTTTGCAGCGATGCCACCGCGTTGCGAAACTCCATTGAGTTAATGCGATGCATCAGCCAGCGGCAATCCACTTCAGGATTGTTTGGACGAATCACCGCGACATCGACGACGGTAACGGCCCGTTTCTTGTCACCAGGAAAGAGGCATGCTCGACCGAGGGGATCAGGCATTCGGGCAACCAAGATATCGCCGCGCTGAAGAAATGTGCAGGAGAGCGCCGAAGCGCGTTCGCTCGTGAGATAACGATCCGAGCGATCGCGATAGGCCGCCACTCCAATGTCCGCCAACTGAATCAGGCGCACATCGCCATTTGGGTCTTGGTCTTTGCTCTCTACCCAATCACCGTCACAAAACTGGCCATTGTCGGAAATTAGTCCTTCCAGAGTGGTGACCTTCCAGCCATCGGGCAACGATTCTGCTTCGCCATGCACATAAACAAGGTCTTGCTCACCGATCACGCCGCCAACTCCCGATTCAGTTCCTCCATCACCTTCGGCAGTTCCGCGC
>CAYSYX010000886.1:0-3107 GCA_964435055.1 uncultured Polyangium sp.
GCTCGGTGCTCGTCGCGGCGGGAGACATCACCCGCGAGGAGCTGACGAAGATGATCGAGACGCACCTCGGGACGTGGAAGTCGGCGACGCCGGCGCCGAAAAAGCCGACGAAAGAGAAACCGCACGAACCCAAATCCGCTGCCGAACGGCCGAAGATCGTGCTCGTCGATCGGCCGAAAGCGCCGCAATCCGTCATCACGATCGTGCGTGACGGCGTCATGGCTTCGGAGCCCGATGCCATTCGGCTCGACCTGGTGAACACGCCTCTCGGTGGTTCATTTACTTCGCGATTGAACCAAAACCTGCGCGAGGAAAAACATTGGGCCTACGGCGCCAAATCGTTGTTTTTGGGGACTCGAGGAAAAGGAGCCTTTTGGGCGATGGCGTCCGTGGAGACGCCCGCCACGGGGCCGGCGTTGAAGGAAGCTCTGCGCGAGCTGGAGAAGATGGCGCAGGAGGGACCGACCGCGGAGGAGCTCGACAAGGCCAAGGCGCAAGATCGGTCGGACTTGTTGACGACGTTCGAAACGATCAGCGAGACGGCGGATCGGTTGGCGGGTTTGGCGCGGTTGGGTTTGCCTCCGACCTACGACTTCGACGCAAGTTTGTCGCGGCAATCGCAGAAACTCGCGGACGTGGCGGCGTTGGCCAAGGCGCACGTGGATCCTGCGGTGGCGACCATCGTCGTCGTCGGTCCGAAGGAAGCGGTTTGGAAGGATCTTCTGGCGCTTGGTCGAGGTGAACCGGTGTTGTGGGATGCCGAGGGCAAACCTGTGGCGGCCGCGGCGCCGAAAGAAGAACCGAAGCCCGACGCGAAGGCTGCGGACAAACCCAAGGCGGATGCGAAGGCCGCAGACAAACCCAAGGCGGAGAACAAGCCGAAGGGGAAGTGACGCTGGAGGAAAAGGGGAGGTGACGAGCCCGATCGAGCAATCGATCGGGCTACGTTTTTTCAGGGTTTGGTGGGAATGAAGTCGATCGGGGTCGTCGGGGCACCTTCGTGCAGGACGCCGTCGCCGAACCAGTAGATGAAGCGGGGTTCCGTTTGTCCGTCGATGACGGCTTCGACGCGGAGAATTGCGCCGGGAGTGACGTCGATCTCGGCTGCGTCGTAATCACCGCCGGTTTCGAAGTGCAGATCCACCGTGCCCAAACCGGATTGGGTCGTGGTGCTGTCGAAGCCTTCGAGGTTCTCTTCGGTGATCGAGAAGATCGTCGAGGAACTATCGACCGAGGTGTAGATGTCGAACGGACACGTCACGCCGGAGAAGTTCGTGTCGCACGTCGTCCAGATGCGATAGTGCCCGCCCGCGTAGTACTCGACAAACACGCCGACGCCATCACCGGGTTTGGAATCGAGCGCGACATCGGTGTCGATGTTGACGAGCCTCGGTTCGATGGGCGGCGGCGGGGTGGTGTTGCCGTTGTCGATGACGGTGTTGTCGTTGTCGTCGACGATGATGCATCCGGTCAACGCGCTGATCGCTGCGCAAAGGGTGAGAACGCGCGAGCGGGCAACGAGTGAACCAAGCTTCACGTTTCTAAGATGAGAAAGCATGACCGTACTCCTGTTCGTAAAGATGAACTGTAGCGGTGAGCTTTGAGACTAGCGACGTCCGCCGCGTGACGGCGAGAACGAACGCGACGGTGATGACGACGGTCGCGACGGCGAAAATGACGGACGTGAAGGCGAAACGGAAGGACGCGAAGGTGTCGTCGACGGTCGCGACGGGGTTGTCGAAGGACGTGAAGGTGTCGTCGACGGTCGCGACGGTTGGGGCGTGATGGTGGTCGGTCGCGTCGTTTTCGGCGTGGGCGTGCGCGATTCCGTGTGCGGCGTGGGCGTGCGCGATTCCGTGTGTGTCGTGGTCGCGGGGCGGCTCGGCGGCGTGTTCACGCGGGCGTCGGTGACCGTCCGCGAGACGGGGCGATTTTCGACGGCGTTTGTCCGAGCAGTGGGGCGAGCGGTGTTGGCCGGGTTCGTCAAAGTGGAAGGCCGAGCGTCGCCGGGGTTTGGCCGAGCAGCACTCGGATCACGTTGCGTGGGCAGCTGCGACGCGTGCAAACGACGGGCTTCGGCGGCGTTTGTCCGGGCTTGCGGGGTCGAGCTGCGATGCGCGAACGCGGCGGCTCGGGCATCGGGCTTGCTGCGTTTTTCCGGGGCGAACTGATCGGCGACTTTGGCTTCGGCGAGGCGCGGTGACGCCGGTCGATACGCGCGAGCGTGCGCGGACGAACCCGACGGTGAAGCGCCGACCGAAGGACGTGCGGGGCGGTAAGGACGCGAATGCGCACCGACGCGTTGAATCACGTCGCGATCGCGCACGATGTACGTGTGCACGTGATGATGGAAGACATGTGAAGACGGGCAAAACACATACGCCGAATAAGGCGTGCTCCACACCGTGACGGCGTTGCCGCCAAACCAGTACCAAGACGGCGCCATCGGAGCCCAGCCGATGTAGCCGTAATCGGTCATGCGCCACGTGACCCACGCGGGGGCATACACGCGACCGGGGATCCAGCCCCAGCCGCGTCCGCCAATCCAAACCCAGCGGCCGTAATGGAACGGGATGTAACCCCAGTCGTAATCGCTGACCCACATCCAATCGTTGTTGACGTCGAGCTCCCAATGACCGGACGTTTGGTACGGCGCGAAGTCTGTCCCGACAATCGTCGTATCGGGATACCAAACCGTGCCGTAGGTCTCGTCATCCGACCATGAGCCGTAATCGGCGAGCGGTTCGCGGAAATCCGTGAGGGCTGAAGGATCCGTGTCGACGTCGTATTCGTCGCCTTCGACGGCGACCGCGGCGTTGGCATCGGCGGCGACGTTGACTTGCGCTTGAACTTGCGGCGCAGCGGTTGCGGTCACCGCAACTTTTGCATCGGCGGCGGGGGCTTCTTCTTCATCCGTGAAGAACCCTTTGACCGGTGTGTCTGCGTGTACCGCCGTAGGTGTGAACGAAAAGGCGGATGCGAGGACCGCCAGCGCGATGGGGAGGAACCCTCGATTACGCGAGGCAGCGTTGATTGAAGCGGATTTTGACTCGGACGAGGATTTGAAAGCGCGCATGGTGTACCTCGATGATGGGGCGTTCGTGGGG
>CAYSYX010000887.1:0-3107 GCA_964435055.1 uncultured Polyangium sp.
GCTAAGGATAACGCTCCATCGTTTCGAGCAACCAATCCTCGGACAAACCCTTCCCCTGATACTCGAGCATCCATTGGTCTCGAACCCGTTGTCGCAATCGGCGATACACCGGACCGATCGTCAGAAAAAACGGCAGCGCCGGCACACCGAACGCGATGATGATCGTGCCGACATTGACGATATACTTCCCATGCAAGGTCCCGAAAATGGACCAATACCCCGTCACGTGAGCGATGAGGCCCAACGTTCCTGCGGCGACCATGACGACGAGAAATGGCGGCATCCATTTCCGACGCATGGCGCGCAGGCGCGTGACGAGCTCGGCCATGGCTTGGTTTTCGAGGTCGAATCGACTGGGTGCACCGAACGATTTTTGCATCACGGCACCGGGAGTGATTGAAACGAAGGAGCGGCGCGCATCGTGGGCCAGCCGTTTTCCCAGAATATCCGATCAATCAAGGCGACGCGGCCGGGACCTCCGCCCACTTGTCCGGCGATCCACGAATGGTACACGTGCCAAGTTTCGCCCTTTTTCGTGGTAATGACCGAGCCGTGTCCGGGTCCCGCCCAATGCCCGGCGCCGCTCAAGATCGATTGCGGCGCTTTGGTGTACGGTCCGAGCGGCGAATCGGCGCGGGCGACGCCAATGGCATAACTCGGCGTATTGTAGGCGTTTGCGCTGTAAAACAAATAATACTTTCCGGCGTTGTCAATGAGCCAAGGCCCTTCGACGAGCGGCCCTTCCCAGGGCAAATCGTTGGTGATGAGCGTCTTGCGAGCGCCGACGAATTCGAGGCCGTTGGCCGAAAGTTCTTGGCCGTGGATGGGCGTTTGTATGCCCACGGCATTGCCGTCTTCTTTCCAAATCAAGTAATGTTTTCCCGATGGATCTTCATAATGATTGGCGTCGATGAGGCCCGTGCCGGGATCGTGGAGCAACGGTTGACCGATATCGGTGTAGGGCCCCAATGCGGACGGCGCGGTGGCGGCGCCGATGCTCAGCCTGCCGTCGACATGTCGCGCGGTGTAATACGCGACAAACGAATTTCCGACGCGATGAATCTCGGGGGCCCAGAAATCGCTCACGGCCCAGGCCGGTTTGGTTGCGGCGGGGAAAATGCTGCCGCGCACTTCCCAATGGATCAAGTCGGGCGACGTGCGCAAAAGAAACGCGTCGGGGGCATTTCCCGAGGTACACGCCATGACGTATTGCGTGCCGTCGTAAATGACGCCGGGATCGGCGCAGTCGTTGGTGGTGACGGGATTTTGATAGAGGCCGCCGCATTGGGTGTACCGGAAGGACAAATCACAAGCGCCGTTGCCATTAAAATAGGGTGTCCAGCCATTGGACAAAGTGGCGAAGGAATTGGCTCCATCGTTGCGACAAACGCCGTTCCACAAAAGGGCGTCGCCGACATCGTCATAAAGCGCCGGGTGGTTTGGCCCGGGTAACCAGGAAGGCCCGTACGAGACGCGAGTTTCGCAGGTCGTGGGCGTTTGCGGGCAATTGTCGTAATCGAGCGCGATGACGCAGCTGCTGCGGCCGGCGAAATACGGTTTCCAGCCGTTCGAGAGCGTGGCGAAGGAATTGGTTCCATCGAACGAACACGAGCCGTCCCAGGTGACGACATCCTGAGCGGTGTCAAAATCCTCGGGATGGTTTGGCCCGTGAATCCATTCTGCTCCGTACGTGATGCGCGTCGAGCATGCCGCCATGGATCCGCCTGCGCCCGATGTGGACCCGGACGAACTCGACGACGACGAAGCGCCGCCATTGCCGCCGGATCCGGACGACGCGTCATCGGCGCCGGCATCGGGCGAGCCATGAGGGGTCGATTTTGCGGGTTCAGCGCAAGCGCCGGCGAGGATGGATGTTGCACCGAGGAAGAAGGCGGCGACAAACCACGCGGTTGTTCGAGCTTCAAGCATGAGCGGACGGTCTCATGAAGCGATTGCGGTGTCAATGGGGATGTCGGGTCGTCGTATTCGTTCGCGGCGGGGAATAGGGGCTCAGGCGTGCATCGCGTACAAGTCCGTTGCATTGCTCCGTAATGACTTCCGCTCCGCCCTTGCCCCGCGATTCACACAATCGTACCTACGCTGAATTTCGTACTTGACGCCGCACCGCCGATGTGGTTTTACCCGGCCCATGCACGCGAAACGTTCTTCATTTTGGAAAAACCTCGCCGCTCTTCCCATGCTTGGTGCGTTGGCGTTTGGCACTTCGAGCTGCGGGGGTTCACAAGGTGCCGCGGTCAATGACGCCCGGCAGGGACTGGTCATGCGCGACATCAAGTATCCGATGCGCGATATGCGTTTTCCGTCCGGATTGCGCGTGCTCGCCGAAGCGGATTCGCGGTCGCCCGTGGTGGCGCTCGTCTTGGTGGTTGGCGCGGGTTCGTCGAGCGATCCCGTGGGTAAGGAAGGATTGGCGCATTATATCGAGCATCTGGCATTTCGATCGCGACCGTTCGGCAAGGAAAGCGTCGCGAAAATGCTCGACAAATCCGGGGCGGGACAATGGAATGCTTTTACCGGTTTTGATAGCACCGTTTATTTTGAAATGGGCCCCAAAGAATCTCTGGGGACGCTCTTGCAGCTCGAAGGTAACCGCATGGCCAATCCGGTGGCGCGATTGGCCCCGGAAACTCTTCCCGTCGAATTGAACGTCGTGCGTAATGAACTGCGGCAGCGTGGCGAAACGGGGTTTGCCGGCGAAATGTTCGCATCGATGCAAAGTCTTCTGTTCCCGACTTCGCATCCTTATGCGCGTTCTGTCGGAGGTACACACTCGAGTTTATCGAATATCACGGTCGACGATGTCACGGCATTTCTAGGTAAGCATTATCGGCCGGACAACATGACGTTACTCATCATTGGGGATGTTGATCTTCAATCCATCGGCACGCTCGTGGAACAATCGTTGCCAAAGCAATTGCTCGAAGGGCCGGGGCAGAAGCCGGCGGCGTCGCGTCTTCCACCCGTTGCACCGGTACCTCCGGAACCTCCGCCATCGACATTGACGACGAAAGAAGCAGCCGTGGCGACACCGGAATTGTGGGTGGGTTGGTCATTACCACGGGCCTTTGATACCGATGCATATCTTG
>CAYSYX010000888.1:0-3100 GCA_964435055.1 uncultured Polyangium sp.
ACGTGCAACACTCGACCATGGAAACGCAAACGACGGAAGCGGGCAGCCAGGTGATGCTGCCCTTGGAATTCTTCCAGCAACTACCCAAAACCGACCTGCACGTGCACCTCGACGGGTCACTGCGGCTCGAAACCATCATCGATCTGGCCCGGAAAAACCAGGTCGAGCTGCCTTCGCTCGATCCCGTCGGGCTGCGCAAAGCAATGCGTCTCGGGGAAAACACGGGATCGCTCGTCGAGTACCTCAAGGCGTTCGACGTGACGCTGCGTGTCTTGCAGACTGAAGAGTCGCTGTTTCGATGCGCTTATGAGCTGGCCGAAGACGCGGCGCGCGAAAACGTTCGGTACATGGAAGTGCGGTATTCGCCGATGCTGCACACACGCCACGGATTGCGGCTGACCAGCGTCGTGGAAGCAGTGCTTGCCGGATTGCGAGCGGCGCATGATGCGCTCGGCATTGAGAGCGCGGTCATTCTGTGCGGAATTCGAAACATCTCGCCGCATTCGTCATTGGAAATGGCGGAGCTCGCCGTCGCCTACAAAAACCGTGGTGTCGTCGGGTTTGACCTGGCCGGAGCCGAGTACGACAACCCGGCCAAACATCACAAAGCGGCGTTTCAGCTGGTGCGGGACAACAACATCAATTGCACGATCCACGCGGGCGAAGCGTATGGCCCCGAATCCATTGCCCAAGCCATTCACGTCTGCGGCGCGCACCGCATCGGTCACGGATGCCGATTGCGTGAAAATGGCGATTTGCTGCATTACGTGAACGATCACCGCATTCCGCTCGAAGCTTGTCCGTCGTCGAATGTGCAAACGGGCGCGGTGCGGGATCTCGCGTCACATCCGCTCAAGTTTTATTACGACTTGGGCTTGCGCGTAACGGTCAACACGGACAATCGCCTCGTCACGGATACGACGGTTTCGAACGAACTTTGGATTTGCCACGCGAAGATGGGTTTGCCGCTCGCGGACATCAAATCCATCATCGTTTCCGGCTTCAAGAGCTCGTTCATGCCGTTCCACATCAAGCAGTCGTATTTGCGCAAAGCGACGGAAGAGCTCGAACGGTTCCAGGCGGACGGGCGCGTTTTGCCGGCAAAAAAGGCGGACGCCACGCGGAGAAACCCCGAAACATGGTCGCCGCGTGAAAGCGCTCCGGGCGTCACGATCAGCTCGGAGCCCGTGGATTTGTGTCCCGATTCGACGCCTGTCGAACGAGGCATCTCGACCCCGGCGAATTGACAGGCTGTTAGAATGAGGCCGTGATCGGCCCAGACGAACCTTCCCCAACCTCCCCATCAAAAGCTTCCGAACGGAGCGAGTCTGTCCGGGCGGATGTTCTTCCGGCCAAACACCTCGTCCGAATCGCCCAGGACAAACGAACCGCATTGACCATGGGCCGGACCGAGCGGCGCGTCGTATTGGCCGTGTTGGTGACGGCGCTCATTCCGCTCGTCGCGGTGTTGTTCCTGGCGCGAACGATGGTCGCGCAGGTGAGCGCCGTGGCATTTCAGCCGGAATTCGGCATGCATTTGGACCGAGCGCTGGAGCTTTATGCGGATCTGGCGCGGGTAACGAAGCAATCGATGCGGTATGAAACGGATGCGATCGCGCTGCGCCCGGCGCTGGAATCGGCCGTCAAGGCTCATGATCGACCGGCCATCGAAAAACAACTCGAGGCGGTGATGTCCGAACACGCCGCGCTCGTGGCGGTGAGCATCGAGAATGGCGAAGGGCAATCTTGGGGTAAGAAAGAGCGGCCGAAAGCCGTCGATCCTTCCACCGAACGGACGTTCACGGTTCGAAAACCAATCGAATCAGCCGAAGATGACGCAGGTTTGTCGCTCATCGCGACGTTTGTCACCCCCAACGCCCGATTTGCCGAAATGGAAAATGTGCAATCGTTTGTCCAGGCATACCATCAAATCGAACGCGATCATCGCGAAGATTACATCGACCGCACGTATACCAACGTCTTCGGGCTGCTGTTTGTCGTGTTGCTCCTCTTGGCCGTAGGCGCAGGTCTGGTCACGGCTCGTCCGGTAGCCCGCAAAATCGCCGCGTTGGGGGCGGCCATGAAGCCTATTTCCGCAGGCGATTTGAGCGTCCGGGTGGATGTGCAAGGCGAAGATGAAGTGGCGGATCTGGGGCGCGCCTTCAATCGCATGCTCGAAGAACTGGAGCGGAGTCGAGCGCGTATCGAGTTTTTGCGGCGTATCGGCGAATGGCAAAAAATCGCCCGACACTTGGCCCACGAAATCAAAAATCCCCTGATGCCCATTCAATTGTCGGTGCAGGAATGTCATCGACGTTATGCGGGGAATGACGCCGAATATCGGCGAATCCTGCAAACGACGCTCGAAGTCGTCGAAGAAGAAGTCGGCACGTTACGCAGGCTCGTGGGCGAGTTTTCCAGTTTCGCCCGATTGCCTCAAGCCGAGCTTGGCAAGGCAAACCTCATCGAATTCATGCGCGACCAACGCGAGCACTTTACGTCGGCCCAAGGTCACGATGAGCCAACGAATCTCTTGGGACGAGTCACGCTGAAATTCGTCATTCCCGACAAACCATTGCCGACGCTCATCGATCGGGAAATGCTCCACCGCGTCTTGGTCAACGTCGTGCAAAATGCCGCGCAAGCGCTGCGCGATGCCAAAGGGAAAAACCACCGCGGAAACCTGGGCAACATTCAAGTCTCCGTGCGTTCCGACGCGCATACGCACGTCATCGATATCGACGACGATGGTCCGGGCATTGCGAAAGAGGTCCGCGATCATCTCTTCGATCCGTATGTGACGACAAAGCACGACGGTACGGGGCTTGGTTTGACGATTGTCAAAAAAATCGTCGTCGATCACGGCGGAACGATTGATGCGCTGGTCTCGCCGCTCGGTGGCGCAAGATTCGAGATTCGTTTGCCCCGGGAAGGCACGCCGGAATCCACGGCGGCGCTCGAAAGGTCCGCTCGCGCAGCCGAAAGCGAAGCGTCGAACGCGCATTGAGCTGCGCACAGCGTCGCCGTCGCCGGGGTTTCACCCCGGACCCGACCAGGGGTTGTCCACCCCTGGACCCGGACCAGCGAGCGCTGGACCAAT
>CAYSYX010000889.1:0-3097 GCA_964435055.1 uncultured Polyangium sp.
AGCCGCATGTCCTGACGGTAATCACGCTTGACGTCAGCACGCAAGCAATTTTTCAGAACGACCATTCTTGGCCGGCAGACGCTGCATGCGCCGCGGGCGGATAAACATGCTCTTAACGTGACGACGCCGAGCGACACCAGGGCGTCTGCCGTGTGCTGCCATTCGCCGGGCCTTGGTTTGCAAACGTGTAGACACCGCCAGCGCGCGGTGATATCCCCGGCGAATGCCCACGGGTAAAGCCAAGCGCTCCACCACGAAAAGCGCCCCTACCGCTACTCCAGCGCGCCCTTCGAAGGATACGTCGCGTAAGCCCAGCAAACGCCAGAAGGAACCGTCACAAGGTACGAGCGGCACGGAGGCGGACATCTGGACGCGACCCCGTGGGGGCAAGAGCGCCACTGGTGCGGATAGGGAGGCGCAACCGCACGACGGCACGAGCACGGAGCCGGATGAGGCGGACATCTGGACGCGACCCCGCGGGGGATGAAAGGTCACTCTGTCGTGGATCTGCCGCTCGCGGCCGCAGTGTTGCATGGTCTTGCTTGGGTCGTGTGCTTTGCGTACGCGTACGCAAAGCGACGTTCAGCAGAGCGGCAAGACGCGATCAATTTAGCGCTTGTATGGTTTGGATGGTTCATTCTTGGAAACATCGTAGATCTAACCGACAAAGCATTGCCGCCGCCAAGCGACATCCCATTTTCGGGATTTCGTGATCGTGCCCTTCTCGCGGTCAATAACGCCGCCTATTTGGCTTGGCCTTTGGGCATGGCGGCATGGATCCGTTGGACGTTCGTCCGCGCAAAACCATTGCCGATTTTCGTTGCGTGGCTCCTCGCGGTCGGGGTGCCTACGGCGGTCTATCCCGCGATCCGCGGAGTACAATGGTTTCGCCTTGCCGGCGTGATACACCTGGCGGCATTTGCGCTCGAAATATGGGCGATCATTCAATGGTCAAAGCTGCGCCCACGCCCGTGCCCGTGGCATGGCATAGCGATCGCTGCGTCGTGGGTGACGACTTTGCCTGCGGCATCGTTCCTATTTTGGCCGGACATTTTCGAGAGTTATGGTATTTGGATCCTTCGTGCATTGATTGGATTGCATTTGTGGGTCCTGGCAATGGTGGGAGGTGCAAGATGGAAGTCCTAGCGATAATCGTTCCAATGTTCTGCATTGGGGTGACTCTTTGGTTCTTGCAACGTCTCGACAACCAATACGAGGAAAAGCTCGAACGTCTTGCAAGAGAACGTGATTCTGCCAAATGGCGCCAAGTCGACACCGTGATTACGCTTGGAAGAAAGCTCAATGAGGCGCGCCTACAAAACGCGCAGCAAGAAACCTATTTTGCCGAGCGGCTTGCCGCGGCAAACGAGCGTCAACGCTTGCTTGAGGAAAAGTTGGCAGAATGCGAGAATGACCTTGCGGCCATTCACGCTGAAAAACAGGCGACCTACGGCTTGCCCGACAATTTGCACGCATGGTGCGCCAAAGCTGCATACATGGTTTTGCAATCTTTCCCGATAAGTGAAGGGGATCGTGCACGACTTGCTACAACCGCAACAATTGGGGCATTGACGTCAGTTCGTGACGCGTCCGGACTCGCGCTTGCCAGGTATCTCGACACCGTGAAGATTGATGCACATCTATCCTATGGCGTGCGCATGGATGAGACCACCGATTCCGATGACGACGGCACGATCGACGTGGACCCAGGCGCCGCACGCGATAGCGATCCGGAAGGTTCAGATAATTTGCAATAGCCCGTAAGTGCGAGTTCGCCGGTGGTTTGCCAGCTCGGCGCGTGCACGCTTTCCCTCGACGGTCGTCAGCCATCCCGCACGTGCGGCTATTTGCGGCAGTTCGAAGATGTCAGCATTTGAAGAACGCACGTCCGCGCATTCACGGAACGTGCACCGAGTCGATTTCGATTCGGAAACCGTCGTCCACCTCGAACACACGCGCACTCAGAACGAGATCGCTCTCCCCCGACTCAACTGTCCATAGGTCCACTAGCACATCCCAATGGGTACCCATCCATTGCGAGATTGACGTGTTCCACGTTTCGTCTGGAAGATCGGCGAGTTTCTCGCCATATTGACCGACGTAGGTTTTTACTTGGGTTGAGGTCGCCACAGGAATCGACGCCACGCCTCGAATTGCTCGCGTGAGTGCATAATCTCCCGCAGCAAATGCCTTGACAATCTCCCGGAATGCTGGTCGCCATGCTTCTGGGACGGGATGTGCCGAATTCTCGTCTTTGATCGGCCTATCTGATTCATGTTGCCATTGCACTTTCAGTCTCCTGGTTGATCTCGATGCCCACGTCAGAGCTACGGTGTATGAAGCTTCAAGTGACAATCTATACAGACTTCTGCGTGGTTTGCCACATCCGTCCGGCCACCATCGGCATGTCGCTTCAGATGATGTCCACGCGAGTTTGACGCATCGATTCTCGTCCCACAACCCGTAGCGCACAGGTCACCTTGCGCTTGGCGCTTCGCCTCTCGCTCAGCAGGCGTCCATGCACGTTTTGGATCTCTCTGGGATTTGGGAACACTCCCTGGTCCAGCGGCTGGTTTCGATACCTTACCAACCATGGGTCCGGCGTTTTTCGGCGGGCCCCTTGTCGTCTTTGCTCCTTTTCCAACACCCACCGCCTTCTTGGCGACGACGATACTCAGAATCGCCACGCCCACACTGACCGCTGCTTTGCCAACCGTATACCAATCGTTGTCGTCCACCGCAAGCGCTACGTTGGCCACCGGAATCAAGGGATTGATCACGTTGAATGCATCAATGACGTCGCCTTGCCGGTATGCCGTGGCCATTCTATCCACCATGTCCACCGTATTGCGCGACCACGACGGCGTCAGCGGAATGAATGACCAAAAATCATCTACCAATCCGCCCAAACCATCACCCACGCCATTCCAAAAGCCTTCCTTTTTCGGCTCTGGCGGCGTAATTTCCTGCGGCAAACTCTCCCCGCCGGGACCCGTTGTATTCACATCCACAGGCGGCACGTACGCGCTGACTTTGGCTGCTTCTTGCTTGGGCGTCGCAGGCGCGTTTTTTTCTGCCGATTCAGGTCGTGTGTAAC
>CAYSYX010000890.1:0-3066 GCA_964435055.1 uncultured Polyangium sp.
AAATGGGGTTTGGGAGGCGAAGCGACCGGCCGACGGTCAGGGAGCGTAGCCCATAACCGCCCCGCCGCATACATTGCGAACAATTCAGGCGTAGACGGAACTCGTTGACACGCTCGGACGCCGGCGCAAACCTCATAGATTGGGACTCGGGTGCCTTCGACCCGAATGAACGACAAACGTTCGCCCATGCTCGTCGTGACGCCAAAAAAGGACTCAGCACCATGAGGCATCGAAATCAAATGTTTTTCCGCGATGTTGGACGCGGAGCCTTGCTCTTCACCAGCATCATTGCGCTTGGTTGCTCTGCGGAGGCAGGGGGGAGCAACGATGACTTCTTCGTCGACGAATCGGAGAAGGTCGCCGCCGCAGAGAGCGCGGTCGGGACGTATACGCCGAATACGCCGTCGCCGGATATCCCTGCGATTTCAAGGGACTTGACGTTTTACGCGGCCGATGGCAGCGGAACGCCCACCGTCCCCGAAATACCCCCATTCCATACGAGCAACGATGGGCGCGTCGCCGTCGCTCCGGCCATCGTTTACAACGGAAGCGAATCGCAGTTTCAATTCAGTCTGCTCGTCCCCGAGAAACTCGGCACGCCGTCGGCGCTGACGCCCGGTTTTCAACTCCTGTCAAACTCGAGTGTGTTCATCAACTCGATGCTCATGTTCCGCAATCAGGTTTCGACAAACCCGCCTCAATACACGGGCTGGGCGCATACCGTGACGCGGCCGAGCGGGATACCGCGACCCTATGTGGCGACATATTGGCGTGGGTTCGGGACGTTGTGCGACAAGTCGAGCGTCGGTGACGTCAACACGCAAGCAGGCGCATACGCGTGTACCTCGACCGGTGTGCGATCCTCGAGCGGCACGTACGATTGTTATGACCTCACGTTCATCGCCGCATCGCAGAGCGACAAGGATCCGGCGGACGCGGTGCCCGGGGAAAACACATTCTGGATCGACCTTTGGAGCCGCGATTTGCAGATCATCGTCGCCAACCCGAAGACCGCCCAAGCTTCGCTTCAGGCCGTCAATTTGGTCGGCACGGCCAAGATGTGGAACCGCCCCCCCATCAGCGCAAATGCATTCACCGAGTTCAACATCACGGCGGACGGACGGTTGCTCATCGCCGATACCAAAGGGCGTCGCGACGGTCATTACGAGACCATTGTTTACTCCTACAATCAAACTGGTCCCTGCGACATCGACGGATGGACGACGATCAACAACATCTCGCACGCGTACAACGATCCGGACGTCAACAACCGTTACGGTTTTGCGGCGTATCAGATGCGCGATACGGAAGGGACGCCCATCGCCGACGGGCAATACCTTTTCAGCACGTATCCCTGGATCGATCGAAAAGGCGCCAACCTTTTCTTCGAGTCGTACGCGGCGAACCTCTATTCGAAGCCCGCAGGCGCAACCGGCGATCCGCTCCTCGTTTCGCGTTACCCGGCGACGTGCGTCGGGGCCACATGCAGTGGCGGGCTGGGCAGTCCCATGACCACGACGAACAACGGTATACCGCACGCGTCGAATCTGTCGCAGGTGGAAGAACTCTACCACAAGATCGGCGTCAGCTGGGTGGGCTCGTGGAGCCACGGCAAGGTGGTGCTGCTCGACGGGCCGATCAACCACGCCGATTTTGGACTGATGAACTCGGTGTACACGCCTGGAAGCGCGAACGATCATCGGCGCAACATTCATCTTTACGCGGACAACACGAGTCCGGCGGGCGGAACGGCTTCGGGATGGGTGCCCGTGGGCGCACCGCACGGTAATTCGGAAACGACGTCCGCGCGAAACCTTGCGTTCATCGAAGGTTCGGAGAACCTGTATGCGTACTCGAAAAACCTCGTCCCGGGCACACCACGCGACGTGGTCGAGAACTTGAATCTCGGCAAGGTGACGGGGGAGGTCGTGTTCGACGATCAAATTACGCAAAGCGCATTCATTGTTTCGGAGATGATGCCGTCCGTGACCAACCTGGGCACGTGGGCCACGCTCAATGATGGTTTTACCAGGTCGTACGGGGTCGATACGCAAAACGCAACGCCTCGTGTACAAAACTCGGCGACGTCGACGACGCTCGCGGCAGTCCCTGCGTACGGCACGCTCGTCGGAGGCGCACGCATCGAACCGGTTGCAGCGGGCGGTGTTTTCGGCCGCGGGGTTTTCTTGGACGGGGTTGATGACGCCATCACGTACCCGATCGCGACCGCCCCCATCACCCCGAACGACATGTTTTACGCAGGCATTTTCTTGGAGCCTCGTTTCACGAACGACAACACTGTGCGTCAAGTGCTGCAGTTTGCCGACGGCACTCCCGTCTCGCTCCAGGGTACGTCCAAGCTGCTCATTGGAGGTCAAACGATCCAGCTGGGGGCATTGGCGCTGACGAAGGGCACGTGGACGCACCTTGGATTGGCGATAAAGGGCGTTACTGTCTACGTGTACATCGACGGGTATCATTTCGCGACGACGACGCGGCCTTCGACGGCGAGCGGTCCGCTCGGTGCGGGAACGATCACGCTCGGCGCGAGCGCGGGAGTGGCCGGTTTCCGTGGTTGGATCGACGATTTCAAGGTGCTCGTGGGGGCGTACAACGACGAGACTTATTGCAATCACGCGCGGGGCACGCTGGTGGCCATGATGGACGAGACGGGTGCGCTCGCAGCCAAGAGCCTGGCATATCCGTCACATTCGGGCGTCGCGAGTTACCTGAGCCGGGTGCCCAATGGGCCGAAGTTTGTCGCGCAGACGGGTCGCTATGCTTGTTACATGGACACGACGAGCAAAGAAGGGACCCACACGAACCGCATACCGGCAAATGCAAAGCCGATCCGGGATGCGTACACGGTGTATTACGCCGGAGGTGGTGGGCGGCTCGTGTCTGGAAAGCCGCGACCTGATCAACAGGCCAATCCATTCTGCACGTCTTGCCACGACTCGACACAGAAGCGCGGTCTATTGCCGGCGGCGTTGGCATCGCAACCGCTCACGATGGAGGCGGACGCGAGGCGCCAGCCGACGCAAGCTCCGCGGCGCATGTTCGGGG
>CAYSYX010000891.1:0-3057 GCA_964435055.1 uncultured Polyangium sp.
CAATGGCAATGGTTCGACCGTGGAGAGCGGTGGATTGGCCTATATCACGACGGCGGCGGATCCGACGAAGAAGATCGCGCAAGTCGAATTCACGGCGGCGGATCCCAAGTCGGGCGAATTGCCGAGCATCGGCGTGCCGTGCACGTTCGGCACCGATTACCTGTTTTTCCTGGAACGCACCATGGGCGCAACCAAAGGCGCCAATGACTTCAACATGTTCACGCATATCGGCGGCGGATCGAATCCGCTCGAAAAAGAAACCGACGCCATGCCGAACAGCAACGACGATTTCATGGTCGCCGAAACGCTCGCCACCCAAAACAACATGGACGGCACGTTCAGCTTCTTCGTGGACGGCGATATCTCCAAAGCCCCGATGGATATCGATGTGTTCGCCATCGACGCCAAAGCGGGGGCAAACCTCGCGACGATCAGCGTCGCGTGCGGCGCGCAACGCTCGGGTTCGGGATTGCGTGATTTCAAGGCCACCGTGCTCGATGACAAGGGAAATCCCGTCAGCATGGCCATTGCCACGGAATCCGCAACGAACTCGATCTTCATCGACAAACGTACCATCCCCGCGGGGGCAGTGAAGCTCTTCCTGCAAGTCGAAGCGGCATCGCAAGATCCGAACGTGAGCAGCACGTTCTATCGTTGCGGCATCCACCTCGCCCCCACCATGCCCTGACCTCCCCGCTTTGGCCGGTCATTTCTTCGTTGAAATGATCGGCCAAGCCAAACCTCCCCCACCTCCGCTTTCCCGCCGCGACATCCCCATGAAACCTCGCCTCGTTCGTCTCCAAAGCCCCAAAGGCACGGGAGAAAAACCCGTCTATTCCGCGTTGACCATCATGCAGGATCGCTTTGTCGCCTACGTGCATGGAAATGATGCGCACGTGCTCGATTTGCGGGACGACAAACCCGGCACGCCGATTCTAAGTGTCAACAATGGCTGCAATTACGTCGCCACGCAGTCCACGCTCGTGACCTACGACGACGAGCATCACTTCCGCCGTTTCGACGTGGATGGCGATCGTTTCGTTCCGACGGCGCAGTTTGCCCTTCCGGAACAGCCGCATCCTTGGCCGACATCGCTGACTTTGTCGCCTTCGGGGCGCTTTTTGGCCGTCGAAGTCGCCGCTTCGCCGGGCGAAAGTTCGTTGCGGGTCCTTTTGCTGGACGCCGTCGACGGCCGCGTTTTGGGCACATATCCGTATTGTTTGTCCGCGCGAGCTTCCTTCGTTCGTTTGGGCGACTCGGAAAAACTATTTCTCTCCGCTCCGGACTACATGTCCGTCATGTTCATCGATCCGGAATCCGGAACCATTTTGCATTCGTTTGAATCGACAAAGAGCTGGGATTTTTGCCACACCGATTACGAGCTGTCCGCAGATGGATCCCGGCTCCTTGTATTTGGGTGCATCTGGGCCGCTCCTTATGAAGCGCGTCTGTATGACGCCACGCCCTGGACACAAAATCGCCCGCTTTCACAAGGCGAGTTTCCACTGCCCACGGTGTATCGCCAATACGAAGATCTGGAATACGAAACCGTCTATGTTCCGCGGTTTACGAAAAATGCCGAGGGTCTGCTGGATGTGAGTGGTTCGGTGTCATTACGAGAATTGCGGATGGTCAACGCCGAGGCCTTGAAAGAATTACGCGATGGTTTGTCGGGCATGAATGCAGCGATTCTCGATGCTGCGTTGGGACTGGAAGGAAACGTGGCGCTTTTGCAGCGGCGCGTGGATCCCGCTTCGGGAAATGTGGTCGATTTCAAGCTCGTGCCGGTGCGCGCGATGCGGGAAATGCACACGCATCCATTGCCGGATCATCGCGTGCTCATCGTGGACGAAACGATTCAATGGTTCGACGGCGAAAAACTGCACGACGTCGGCACGATCGAACAGTGTAAGTCGTATTATTGCAGCGCCGTGACGTCGGACGGAAGCGTCGTCGTCGTGCGCGAGCTGGTGGATTGAAGGCGTTTACAGCATCGTTGCGGGGGGCAACGTAATGCGAAAAGCGACCTCGGGAGGGCCGCCGTCGATGCATTCGACGCTTCCGCTATGGGCTTCGGCGATGGCCCGGACAATCGCGAGGCCGAGCCCCGTTCCGCCATGGCCGCTGCGCGTCGTGACAAACCTGCGAAACAAGCGCCCGGCAACATGAGGATGAATGCTGCCGCGATTGCGGACGGTCACGCGCACCTTGTCGGCTTCGCGCTCCACGGTCAAACGAATCGGTTCGTTCTCGGCGCCGTGGGTATATGCATTATCGAGCAAATTTTCGAGCGCCCGCGATAACCACGGCGCGCTGCCTCGAACGAGCGGCGTGCCCGAAATGGTCACGTCGATGGTGGCTCCACGTTCGCGCCCGCGAGCGACGATGTCGCGAGAAAGTTTGTCCAAGTCGACCACGGCCGCGTCTTCGACGCCGCGGGCTTCAATGCGGGCCAAATTCAAAAGATCGCCGAGCAGTGCTTCGATTCGCTCCGTCGCTTCCTGAATACGCGCGACGAATTTGGCGGCTTCGGCGGGCTCTTCCAAAGCTCCATCGGCCAACACTTCCGCGCTTGCGCGAATGGCCGCGACGGGGTTTTTCAATTCATGCGACAAGTCCGCGGCGAATGTCTCGACAAATGGTCGGCCTTCGAGTTGCCGGCGCATCGAATCGATCGCCCGAGACAAACGCGCGACTTCGCGCCCAAATACCGGAGGCGGCGGCGCACGACGTTCCCCTTCGCTCACGCGTACCGCAAATTCCGTCAAGGCTTCGATGGGCGTGGCAATGGCGCGACCAATCAACATGGCCGCGGCGGCGGCGGCGGCGCCGAGCAATGCACTGATCGTGACGACCGTCGGCGCGAAATCTTCGAGCATGCGCCGAATGACGATGGTCGGTTTGACGACCTGGACTTGTCCGGACGAACTTTCCCCGACCATGATCGGCGCCGTGACGAACACCGTTCCCGGTTCACCTTGGGCCGGACCGCTGGCAAATACGGTTCGTCCGGTCGTATCGAGCAACGAGAAATGCAGGGTATCGGAGTTCGACGAA
>CAYSYX010000892.1:0-3053 GCA_964435055.1 uncultured Polyangium sp.
AATGAATGCCGCCCAAGAAAACAATGACGGCGACGCGCAGGGCGACGCGTGCGATCCGGACGACGACAACGACGGGGTTTTGGATGTTATGGACAACTGCGCCATCCTTGCGAATCCCGGCCAGGAAAATAACGACGGCGATATGCAGGGCGACGTATGCGACGCCGACGACGACAACGACGGGGTTTTGGATGTTATGGATAACTGTGCGTTGATCATGAATCCCGGCCAGGAGAACAACGACGGCGATATGCAGGGCGACGTATGCGATGCCGACGACGATAACGATGGCGCGCTCGATCCGATGGACAATTGTCCGCTCGTGGCCAATGCCGATCAGCTCGATACTGACAAAGACGGCACGGGCGATGTGTGTGACGATGACGCCGACAACGATGGGATCCTCAACGATATCGAAGTCGGTTTGGGAATGGATCCGCTGAATGTGGACAGCGACGGAGACACCATCGACGACAAGACGGAAATTCAAGATTCGAACAATCCCGCCGATACCGATAAAGATGGAACCATCGACCCGCTCGACGACGATTCCGATGGCGACGGGATCAGCGACGCGGACGAAGCGGGCGATGCGGACGTCGGGACGGAGCCGATCGATACGGATAACGATGGCGCTGCCGATTATATCGATACGGATTCGGACAATGATACGATCCTGGACGGCGTCGACAATTGCCGACTCGTGGCGAATGATGATCAGCTCGATACGGACAAGGACGGCATTGGCGACAAGTGCGACGGCGATAGCGACGGCGACGGAGTGCTCGATCCGGACGACAATTGCCCGCTCATCGCGAATGCGGATCAGGCGGATTTAGATAAAGACAACGTCGGCGACGCGTGCGATGGCGATATCGACGGCGATGGCTTGGGCAATGCAACGGATCCGTGTCCGCTCGATGCTACCAATGCGTGTACCGGTTCCGGCGGCGCCGGCGGAATGGGTGGCGGTGGCATGGGTGGCATGGGTGGCATGGGTGAAATGGGCGGAGCCGGAGGTTCCGGAGGACAATCGCCGCCGATCGATGTCGATGGCGGGTGTGGATGTTCCACGATTGGTGATACCTCGACAAACTCGTCGGCGTGTCTGGTGATTGCGGGCGCCGTCGTGGCGATGCGCCGCCGTCGTCGCGCTGCTTGAGCCGATCTGCCGCGTAGACCGTCCCGATTCGATCCGGCCTGCCACGTAGGGCGTCCCATGTCTGACGGGCGTCGCTTCAAACGCTTGACACCTTTTCATCATCACGATGCCCTCGTGGAATGCCGCATCGTGCCACCCAGGCATTTCGCCATTCCATGCGCAATGTCGCCGGGTACGGCGGTCGCGCGAATGCTATCAACAAACACGCCGGCATTGCCGCCTTCGGAGATCTTCGAGGTCAAAAAACTCGTGATTGCAACGACCCCATTGGCGATGGGAAAACCGGCCGATAGGACAATCATCGCCAGGCCGTGCACCATGCTCGTGGGCGGGAGGATGTTCTGCCGGACGCGTTTGTCCAGACCTGACGACAGCGCAATCGACACAGCCTTGAAAACGTATGATGGGACGATAAACCCTCGGCCCGCGGTGGTTCGTACGGATTGTCGAGGCTGGACATCACGACGTTCGTAGCACCGCCTCGCAGCAGGGCAAGCAGCTCAATGCCGTCTCGAGTTTGTCCACTCGACCCAAACCTACAAAAAGTGCATCGCACCTCGTCGTTTCGGACGCACCCGCGTTTTGGGGATTGCGTCCCTATCCTTCCCGTGCCAGCTTCGGTGACCGACTATCTGGTAACGCGCTCGCCTTTGGCGGCCGGGGCATGGCTGTATGGGTTTTTTTGATTCATTTTCACCCGAGAAATGGCGACAACTCGCCGTCGCTTTGGGCTTCGCCCCTTTCCAGCCCATCGAACTCTACGCTGAAGCCATGTGTTTCCGACGGATGCAGCGTGTGCGCGGCCAACGCGCAGATGCCGCCGCTTCAAACTACTCGCAATGGCTGTGGGGCCATTGGCGCGGCGCCGAAGTCGTCGTGATTCAGTACGAGACGGGCAGCGGTAGTAACTCCGTCACCTGGACCTCCGCAATCGCCCGCATCGCCCCGCCCCTCTGGCTCGGCCTCGAGGTCAGCTCCGAAAACGTCCTCAGTCGACTGTTCGGGGGGACGGACGTTTCACTTGGGCATACCGCTTACGACAATGCGTTCAAAATCAATGCGATTGATCGTGAGCGCGCGGTGATGTTGCTTTCGCCCGCCGACGCCGACGGTATGAACATGCTGAACAGAATGCTCGGCGTCTTTCAAGCGTACGTCGGTCGCGTCACCGACTCGTACGTGGAAGTCAAGCGATCGGGCGTACACACGGATCCGGCGTACGTTGCCGCGATGCTCGATGCTGCCGTGGAACTTGCCGGTTGGCTGCGATTTCGGCGAAACGCACTGCCGTCGTCCCAGTGGGAGCAGGCCCAACACTTCGAGTGGCAGCGATTCGCCGACGCCAATCGATTCGCCTTCGACAGCGCGTACATGGCCGTGTCGGGTATGCGCGACAGCGTCCAAATCGATATCAGCGTGGAGATGGAAGGACAGCGTCCCCACACGGTCGTCAACGTCCGATTCCCTCGATCCGGCCCTTACGACGTCTTTGTCAGCCGGACAAACGTTCCCGGCTTCTTGCAGGGAATCTTGTCCCAAGATATTCAGGTTGGCGATGCGTTCTTCGACGAATCGTTCAAGGTACAAGGACGCGATGAAACCGGAATCCGTCAATGGCTAGCGCGCCCCACGCTCCTGCGGGCGCTCGGCGATGCCGTACGGTTTGCCAATGACCTGCGTATCGACCGTCACGGGTTGTTTATGCGATTCCCATCGGCAGTGCCGACCGCCGCGAACCTCGAATGGTATGTTGGATGGAGTTGCGTGGTCAGCCGAGAGCTCGTCGGTGCAAGTGCCGCGGAACAAGGCCCGTATCGGTAAACAAGACCGGGCCATTGCGATCTCGACTTATCACGCTTTTCGAGATGTTTGCAATGGGTTGGGCCCGGTC
>CAYSYX010000893.1:0-3038 GCA_964435055.1 uncultured Polyangium sp.
AATGGTGCGAAGCGCGGTGGCTCTGGGCGTCGCGGCGATTCCGGAGGGTTTTTCCGCCGTGGGAACGACCGCATTGGCGCTCGTGAGTCACAAGCTGTTCAAAAAGGGCATCGTCATTCGGCGGCTGGCAGCTGCGGAGACGCTGGGTGCCGTGGGGGTCGCTTGTGCGGATAAAACGGGGACGCTCACGGAGAATCGAATGCGCGTTGCGGAGGTATACGTGCCGGTGCTCGGGCGTGTACGCGTGGAAGGCGCCGAGGCGAATACGCAGGCGACGGCTGATTCCGTGCGGCTCGTGGGAGAATCGGGGCGAGTTGTGTCGCCTTCCGATTTGCGAGAAATCGGGCGTATTGCGGCGCTCAATGCGGACGTCGAAATGGGCGACGGCAATGTGATTACGGTCGGTTCGGGAACGGAGCGGGCGCTCGTCGAGTTTGCCATGGCGATTGGGTATCCGGTGCGTCGTCGACGTCGCGTGGCGCGGCGGGTCGGGGAAAAACGGCGCAGTGCGGATCGGCCCTTC
Organism: uncultured Polyangium sp.; assembly: GCA_964435055.1. Lineage (GTDB taxonomy): Bacteria > Myxococcota_A > Polyangia > Polyangiales > Polyangiaceae > Polyangium. The sequence goes on from CAYSYX010000893.1 coordinate 524, forward strand.
ATGACGACGATCCATGAACATCCGGATTTGGGTCGGATCGAATTGGTGAAAGGTGCTCCGGAAGCGGTCATCGAATTGATTCGTGCATCCGCCGATGAGAAAAAAGCGGTTGTCGAGATAAACGAGCGCATGGCTTCGCGCGGGCTGCGTGTATTGGCGCTGGCTTGGCGTCGCAATGGTCAAGTCGGTACCGATGTGCCGCTCGAATTGGCGGGCCTCGTGGGATTGCGGGATCCGCCGCGTCGAGGGGTCCGGGAAGCGCTTGCGACGTTGTCGAATGCGGGCGTGCGGACGGTGATGCTCACGGGCGATCAAGAACGCACGGCGCGGGCAATCGGGGCCGAATTGGGCATTTCGGAAAGCGATGTGCGCAGTCGGGTCACGCCCGAAGCGAAATTGGATTTCGTGCGCGAATTGCAATCCAAGGGGGCGATCGTGGCGATGACCGGCGATGGCGTCAATGACGGGCCGGCTTTGAAAGCGGCTGATGTCGGCATTGCCATGGGGGAACGAGGGACCGATATTGCGCGGGCCGTTGCGGATGTCGTGCTGGCCCATGACGACTTGCAGAGTTTGGCCAGCGCGGTACGGGAAGGACGGCGTCTCTACGATAACGTGCGTCGCGCCATCGATTACCTGGTTTCCACCAATGCGAGCGAGGTCATGGTTATGTTGCTCGGTGGAATTGCCGGACTCGAACCGCTGGGACCATTGCAGCTTCTATGGATCAACGTGCTGACGGACGTTGCGCCCGCGCTGGCATTGGCTCTGGAACCCGCCGAAATGAACATCATGCGTCGTCCGCCGCGGGATTCCACCGCGCCGCTGTTTGGCTCGGCTGATTATCGACGTATTGCTCTCGATGCATCTTCGATGGCGGCCGTCTCGCTTGCCGGGTATGGCTTGGGAGCGTTCAAGAAACACGGTAATGCTCGACAAGGGCGCACGATGGCGTTCGCCTCGCTCGTCACTGCGCAGCTCTTGCACGCGCGACAATGCCGGGCTGTATCGAACGTGCCAAACCCGGAGCTCGCTTGGTCCATGGGCGCGGGGTTGGTCCTGGAAATGCTCGCATTGGAACTTCCCGCGTTGCGACGACTTCTGCGGACGGAGCGAGTTTCTGCGGCCGGCGTGGCGACGGCGTTTGCATTGGGAGCAGCGCCGACCTTATTGCGTTCGGTGACGACATTCCCCTGGGCGCAATTGCCGGTCATTGTAAAGCGAGGGGAGCGGGAGGAATTGCCGGCCGTTCATAACGAGCCGGCGCCTGAAGAATCGGCTCCGACGAACGAAGTGGAATCGGAATTGCCGAAGGCGGCGTAAAAATGGTTTGTCCGAAAGGAGGGCGACGATGAAATTTCATCCGCCATCGTTTTTCATAGGATTCGTGAGCGCGACGGTGCTGAGCATGACGGGAAAACGTCTTCGACCGGTGGCCGTTGAATTGGGCGCATTGGGCATGCACCTCGGGCACTTGACGTGGGGCGTGATGGAGCGGCAACGTGAACACGTCGAGGATCTGTGGGCGGAAATGAGGGAACGGGCGCACGAGCGGCACCGAGGTACGGCGGCGGGGCCGCAACGTCCGGTGACGCAATCGGTGCGGATCGAGCCGACGCGCACGGTGGAAAAGTCCGACGGACACCCATGAATGGGAGGCAAAGGAGAACTCATGGCGAGTGAATCGGCAAGTGTCGTCATGCATCGATTGCCGCGACGCGTACGCATACGAGCGGGCATTTTGATGGGTCATCGTGACGTGTGCCAACGCGTCGCGGAGAGACTCATGCAGGCGAATGCGACATTTTCACGCGTGGAAATGCGCCCGTCGACCGGCTCGGTCATTGTCGAAGCGGACGAGGGCAAACTCGATCCGGACGCTTTGCAACAATGGTTGTCGCGGGTCATTGCGGAAGAAATGGCGGCGGTGCCGTCGAGTCGTCGATATCCCGCGCCCGAGCGAATGCCCGGGCCCACGAGAATCGCCAACACCGTGGCGCGGGCATTTTCGGAAATCAATGGCGATGTTCGCCGGGCGCTCGATGATCGTGCCGATCTGGGGACGATCATGCCCGTCGTATTTTTCGCGCTGGGTTTGGTCGAAATCGCCGGAACCAGGAAATTGCCCGCGCCTGCGTGGTTCAATTTGCTCTGGTGGTCGATGCGTTCGTTCATGACCTTCAATCCGACCGTGACGGGGCAAAACAATACCGAAGTGCAGCCCTACGATCCGGATTGATGGGTCACTGGTCGCCACGGCCGGTGTTTCCGCTTTTCCAATGATTCGCGGCGGCGAAGAATGAAGCGACGTCTCGGACGCGAGGGCTCGCGAAACGTCCCCACAGCTCTACAGTTCGCTCGGTGCCGAAGTCGTCGCGGACTTCGGTTCGCTGCACGCTCGAGTCGCAGCAGGAAAGGCGAACATGCACGGCCTATCGCGCACCCGTTTTACGGGACCGTTCGTGGTTATTTTGGCGTCGAGCCATTTCGTCGTCGCGTGTGCGGACGAAGGCAC
>CAYSYX010000894.1:0-3028 GCA_964435055.1 uncultured Polyangium sp.
CGTTGGCGCTCGTCCGCACGACGACCGACGTCACCGGCAATCCGCCCAAAAGACCCGAAACGACGTTCCCAAACCCCTGCGCAACGAGCTCACGGTTTGGCGAAGCAAAACGCTTGTAAGGATCGAGCTTGCCCGCGGCTTCGAGCGACAACAAAGATTCAAGGCTCGCGACGACCGCCAAGGTCGCCGCCGAGATGTAAACATTCTTGTCTTTGAATGCCGCCCAAGACGGTCGGACCAATTGTCCGAAAACATCACCCGGCGATGAGAGAATCGGCAACGACACCAAATGACCGTCTTCGCCCTTGAGAAACATATTTCCCGTAGCGACGCGCAAGAGCTCATTCGCCAACGTGCCGACGACCACGACGACCAACGGCGCAGGCACGAATTTCAACGGCTTGAAACGCTTGGCGACGTACGTGTCCCACGTGAGCAAAATGGCGAGCGACAAACCGGCGATGATCACCGCCGCGCCGCTGGCGCTGAGCAAAGCTTTGATGATCGCCGACAACGTATTTTCTTTGCCGTCCGGCTCGATGAAACTCATATCGGACTCGAAATCCAAGTCGCGTCCGAGCGCATGCGGAACTTGTTTCAAAAAGATGACGATACCAATCGCCGCGAGCATTCCCTTGATGACGGACGTGGGAACGTAATCGGCGACGGCCCCGAGGCGCATCATCCCGAATACCAATTGCATCACGCCCGCGATGACCACGGCCGCAAGAAATGACGGATACCCGAGATGCGCCGCCGCAGTCGCCACGATCACGGTCAAACCCGCCGCGGGACCACTGACGCTGACCTCCGAACCGGATAAAAAGCCGACGACGATTCCACCGACGACGCCGGCCACGAGCCCCGCCAAAAGCGGCGCCCCGGACGCCAACGCGATTCCCAAGCACAGAGGTAGTGCGACAAGAAATACGACCAGCCCCGCCGCCAAGTCCGCTCGGAGATGATTGCCCTCGAGATTCTCCTTGTTCGTCATCAATTCTCCTCGTTACTCGACCTCTCCAACGTAAGCTACAAAAATCGGCTGCCACTGGTACCAATTTGCGTGCCCTTCGACACATTTTAATATGAGCACAAAGAATCTTCAGCACCTTGACAGCGTTGATCATGCTTCCTCGGTTGGGCCGGTGCGTGATGTATCGTTCCGCACGTCGTCACTGCGGTTCGAAGTATGTATCAAGATACACCAAATAATCGGCGCATTTACGAAGTAGCGCGTTGCGCGAATTCCGGGCGAAGAAGCATTCGTATGGCTGACGGTCGGTTGGGCCAAACGTTTGCCTCGTCCTATTTGGGATTGGAAGAAACTGCGGTTTTGGCATGCACAAAATTCGGACGTGCGGTTGTTGCATGAAGTTCCTTCGACACAAACGCATCAATCGTGATAACGTCCGCGCATGTCGGTACATGGAACGTTGCATATTCAGCCCAAATCCAAAGAATTGCGCCTCGAAGGGTTTGCCATTACGGTACTCGACGGCCCGGACGCGGGTACGTCATTTCGCGCGCGAACGAGTGAAGTCTCCGTTGGCACAGCCGCTGCTAATGACCTCGTGCTCTCGGATCCCACCGTTTCCCGACACCATTTCAGCCTGACGGCGACCTCCGAAGGCCTCTATCTCAAAGACTTGGGTTCGTCCAACGGGACGCTCATCGGATCCGTTCGTATTCAATCGGGATTCGTCGATGATGAGGTGCGGGTACGTGTAGGACGCACCACTTTGAAGATCGACCTGAGCGACGATGACATTTGCGAGCAGCTGAGCCCCGAGGATCGATTTGGGTCATTGATTGGATCGAGTTCGGCGATGCGTCGCATTTTCGCGGCGCTTCCGCGATTATCGCAATCCGACAGCACCGTATTGCTCGAAGGAGAGACGGGCACGGGCAAAGGTGTATTGGCGGCGGCGATTCATGAAGCGAGCAATCGGGCGGCCAAACCGTTCGTTGTTTTGGATTGCGCGGCGATCGCTCCGACGCTGATTGAAAGCGAGTTGTTCGGACATATCAAAGGCTCGTTCACCGGCGCGGCGAACGACCGCGCGGGGGCATTCGAACAGGCCCAGGGAGGCACGATTTTCATCGACGAGATCGGCGAATTGCCGCTCGACATGCAGCCCAAGCTGCTCCGCGTACTGGAAGAAAGAACGGTCAAACGCGTCGGCGGCAATCAACGAATCAAAATCGATGCTCGGGTCATCGCGGCGACCAATCGCGATTTACGCATGGAAGTCAATCGCAATGCATTTCGAGCGGATTTGTTTTATCGCTTGAACGTGGTGCGGATTCACATTCCGCCGCTGCGGGATCGAACGGGCGATATCGATCAGCTGGCTCGACATTTCCACGCCGATCTGGTGCAAGATCGGCCGATTTCGCCGGAGTTGCTCGATTCTTTGCGCCGGCAGCCGTGGCCGGGCAATGTTCGTGAATTACGAGCGGCGGTGGAACGCGCGGTTCTTTTTGAAGACCCGACGCTCTTGGCGCTCGATCAGCCGACGAACACCGCGGAAAAGGCCGCCGACTCGGCCGGCTTCGACCCGCGGTTATCGTTTCGCATGGCCAAACAGCGGGCGGCGGATCAGTGGGAAAAGGAATACATGAAGGGGCTCATGACCGCGGCAAAAGACAATCTCTCCGAGGCGTCGCGTTTGGCGAAAATGGACCGAAGTCACTTGCGCACGTTGCTGAGAAAATACGGATTGCGTGGCGCCGACGACGCGACGGAAGCCGGTAAGGAGTCATCATGAAGGAAAAACCTGCCCGAAAGGAGGAAGATACTCTTTCCGAAGCTGGAAAGCGCAAAGCGGCCGGGGTGGCCGATACGATGGCCGCGCCGCCTGAACAAGCGCCGGCACCGAATACGATGCGTATCGAACGTCCGCGGCGACGCAAAAAAAACGCCGCGGACAATGAACAGCGGCCCGACGATGCGCCCGAGGCGACGGAAGTAACCGATAAGCCTCGACAAACGCCGCCCCAGGTCGAAGCCGCCGAAAATCCCATAACG
>CAYSYX010000895.1:0-3026 GCA_964435055.1 uncultured Polyangium sp.
GGTGCGGGAGCTGGAACAGCTTGCGAAGGCGGTGGGGGTGATTGGGGTTGGGGAAACAGTTGCTCCAGAATCGTGACATGCGTGGGCACTTGTCGACAAACGCTCGTAGCAGTGCAACAAGAAACAGCAAGGGCCGCGGGAAAAGTCGATCGACAATTGGCGTGGATTTGGATGAAGTTGCCAAGCGGGCCGTGGATAGATGAATCTTCATTCATCGCTTCTGCCTTTCTCGTGCTTCGCTCGCGGCAATCTCTGCTTTTGCTTGGTGCATGGGCTGGTTCAAGCGTGACCACAAGCCGGCGAGCTCATTGTATCGCGCCTCAGCGTCGGCAAAACGATACGCCCGCATGCTCGCTTTGGCTGACGACTCCAATGCAACGGCGGCCAATTCGACATTGTTGGCAGCTTCGTACAATCGAAAAGCAAGATAATAGCGCCGTGCGGCGTTCTTCGGAATATCGGTGGCTATGTCTTGCATGATCTCCCGTGCCATTGCGACAAGATTGACGTGCCCACTCTCGTATCGCGCCACCTTCAAAAAGATATCCCCTGCATCTTCCCAGCGATTGCCCTTCATGTATGCACGGCCGATCTCCACCAATCTAGCTGTTGCCGCGTGTTTCTTGGCTGGGCCGCCCCGGCCCTTCAAGATTTCCCAGCAGAGCTCCGGCGGAGTATTGACTACCTCTTGGGCCAGTAGCACGTCCGCAGCAGTATCGTCGTTTCCAGATGCGAAGGCGGCGCGCAATGACAGCTGCCGTTCGTCGCCGACGCGGCCGGCTTTCAGGTACAAAGCGGCGAGCGATCGCCATAACTCAAGTTGTCTCCCGACAATGGGTTCCATCCAGCGAATCAAGTTGTCGGCGATCTGTTGCAGGTGCGTCCGTGTGCGAAAATCACGCGATGTATTGTTCGGCGATGTTTCGAGTATCCGAGCCAGTGTATCAAAACTCGTCGTTGTCGTCGTAATGAGCGTGCGTTCGGTATTTTTGTCATCCACAACGGATGGCAGGGTGGCGAGTCGTTCAGTGACGCCTTTCAAGTTTATCTCGGCCAGTGCGAATTGTTCGTCTCTGATCCAATCGCCGTTCTTGGGCGGGAACGCTTCCAGCCATTTCGTGATTTTGTGAAAAATCGCTAGGGACTGATTGCGCAATTCGGTGGAAGCGAGGCGAGATCTCCGCTGCATGGCGTGCTCCCGAAGCGCAGGCGCCAAGGTCAACCGCTGCTCGGGGCCCCATTCGGCGGCCAAACCATTGCGGAGTAACGTGGCGCGACTCGATTGCGCAGATTCTCCGAAAATCGGTTCGATGAGCACGCGGGGCAAACCCGCCGAAAGGTGCCCAAGCCATAACAACAGTTCGTAAGCCGCAACATGATACTCCTCGAGCCAATTCAAGCTGATGTCCGCCGCGCTATTCTTGTGAAGGCGTTCGTGCAGCGCAGCGAGCGGCATCGCTCCGACGAGTTTTGCCGCAAGAACCAGCGAGAGCGGGTGCCCCTCGAGCGATTCGATCAAACGATCGACTTGCGCGGAATTACGCTCCTCCGGTGTGAGACGATGACCGGTCGAATCGAGAAACAATGTCCGCGATGCCGTTGGCGAAAGCGGCTCGATGTACAATACAGGCCAATTGCCATAAGTTTTTTTCGAGCGCGCAACGAGCAAGACGCTCAACTCGGGATGGCCATCGAGGATGCCCTCAATGCCGTAACCCAGGTGATCCGATAAAAACTCGGCATGGTCGAGGATCAACAGAGTATACGATTCAAATTGTTTGACGTTGGCATCTCGTGGCCTCTGATCGTCATGCTTGCGGGCGACTGCATTGATCTGTTGGCGAAGGATGTCCCGCCATCGCGAGTGCCAAGTCTCAAAGGTTACCCCGTCGAGCGAAACGTAAAGCGCTCCTTGGTCTTCGTTGCGCGCTTTGGCGGCGGCATCGACGACCTTTTGCATCTCCAAAGCCAGCGCCGTTTTTCCTGATCCGGGTGCCCCGGTAACCCAGAGGATTTTCTCGTCGTAGAGTAGTTCCAGAGCTATTTCGACCGCGTCCGCCATACTCGAGGCATTGCGCGGGGCGGGTCCAATAAAACGAGAAACACGAGTTCGATCTTGGGGTAATGGGTGGTCAAGTGAAGCGAAGGTCTTGTCGGCCGAGCGTGGTATAGAGGTGCGCACACTTGTGAGACGCCCGCGGATCCCGGCGCTCGCAACGAATTCGAATTCGTCTTCTGGTTTTTCAGGCGATTTACGCTTTCGGATGGGCTTCTGGCTTGGTGTCGTCTTTGCACCCCCTCGCGATTTCGGTTTGCCGCGCTCCGCCGGAGACGCATTGCGCACCATTTCCACCGCCTGCGCCACTTGCTCGGCGAAACTCACCGACATTCCCGCGCGCGGGCGCGCATAATATACGGGAGACGCCCATTGCAGATTTGATTCCGCCAGCGCTCTCCGACCTTCGCCCACCGCGCTCGCCAAATCCTTCTCATTGCCGAGCGCCGCGAGCATTCGTTCCACCACGGCATTGGCCTCCGCTCCAAGCTCAACGTCCGACGTGACGACCGCCGTGAGATCGCCCATTTCCGGATCCAGCAAGGTCGTGGCCATTGCCGCCGAAATGGGATTCGTCTCGGATGTTTGCGGGGTCCAGAGTAGCGCGACACCCACATGTCCACGGCGAAGAATCATTGCCAAGTCTCGTGCGGAGACAATCTCGCCCGGGTCGTTTGGATATTCGCAATGGTCTTTCCGGTGCAACCATAACCCTCGTGCATGGTTTCGTGCGGCCAGCGAAACAATGGCCGCTGTTTGTCCCGCGAGCCTTTCTTCCAGCATTGCGCGTGTGGCATGCGAGCACGACGCGCGCACCGTGAGGCCGAGCGAACCCGCCGCCGATTGCGTTTTTCGTTCGTGGTCCATAAAGTGTTTCGCCTCGAGTAGCTCATTATCGATGCGTGGATTGGCCCATGCAGCCAAAATTGAATCACCGGGCCCGAGCTGCAGCGTGCGCACGGCCATGCCC
>CAYSYX010000896.1:0-3024 GCA_964435055.1 uncultured Polyangium sp.
CGCGTACACTCCATACGTCGAGCTTTTCCAACGCATGGGCGGCGTCTTTCTCGAGGCATACGACATGTTTGCAACCGTGATGCGCCAAGAGGAGGTTCTCGATGCATTCCCTCGACGTTTGGGCCGATGTACCATGTCCAAGAGCATCATCGACGGCGGACGAATCAATCTCGATGAACATGGTTCAATCCGCGACGGGAGCGAAAAACCCAAAGGGCCAATCATCATTTAATGCGCCCTCGTCGGTATACCCGGCGAGACGAACTTGAGTTTGCCTCGTTTCGTGGTCTTGGTCGAAGATGACGAGCTGAACGTCTTCGGCCCGAAGGAGCTTCTTTTCGATCAAGTCGCCGAGGCCGTTGACGATGCCTTCGCTATGCGTTTCGACCATGATCTTGACTTCGCGATTGGCGTCGCGGCTGGCTTTCCACGCGCCGGCAATGACGTGCGCGAGCTTGACCTGATGGGCGGGGTGCAGATGCAATTCGGGTTGTTCGATGGCCAGAAGCGACGTGGTGCGATTGGTGTTGCGACAGCAAGTGGACCAGAGAATGGCCATCAAAGGCAGGACTTCGGTGTAACCAAAGCCGATGTCGACGAGATTGATGTGGCGATCGGCATTGGGTTCTTTGACGAGGATTTCGGCATTGAGGCCGGAGAGTTCGATTTTTGATTCGAAGCCGAGGTGCTCGCGGGTGAACGAAACAAAGCTTTCGCGCTCCTCCGGGGAGAGCGAATACATGAACATCGCGAGGTTCTTGCCATCGGGGTCGACATCGGTGACGGCCAGGTCTTGAATGCGATACGAGCGATCGGCCGTTGCCCGCAACGGGCGGAGGTATTGAACGGAGCTCATGAACTCGGCGACGCATTGGTCGACTGTAGGAATGATATCCCTGGCAGTTCGGGCAAAGCCATACATCGCAATAAGGTGGGCGACGCGCTTAGCCAACTCCGATCCGGCATCTTGGTACACTTTCATCACCGAGCGTGCACCCTTCACATGGCTCCACACATCTTGCACAGGAACCAATGGCAATTCGTCGACGATACCGCGAATCACTGTATCGCTGGTCTTGCTATAATAAACAGGGCGAAGCAACCCAACGAGTTTGTCAATAAACAATAAATCTGTGGGAATGGCCCAACGAGCCGATACTTTTGGATAGTATATCATGGGCGCATACTTGACCGTGCCCGAACTCTTATTCCTTAGCACCGGGAATAGGTTCGTCTGACCATCCAAACAAATAGGCTGCTCATAAGGTAGAACATCATGACCATTCACATCGAAATGGATCAACTTCCCTTCGAGTGAAAATCGCAAAACGGCAACATAATCCAAACATTCAATGCGGTATTCGGCAACATGCGAACCATGGGGAGGAACGCCTGCGGCAAGCGCCATTGCGATGTGCACATCCACCGGCTCGGGGATCCCCGGTCCTTGAGGCAACTTCACCGAAAACTCGAACGTAATCGTGCGATCCTCGGCGCGGTGGTTGATGGCCGTGCCGAAGGTGCCGAAGTCGACGAGCGACTGGGTGTACCAAAGGATCGGGCTTTCTGTTGCCGTCTCGACACTCTGACGCAAGAGCGGGAACGCGCGAAGGAACGTGCTTTTGCCGGAGCTGTTGCGACCGACCAAGACGGTGATCGGACGAATCGGAACTCGGCCCGTGTCGGTCAGGCAGCGCAGATTCTTGACCCGTAACGCTTGCAGCTCCATCGGCGCCCACGCTACAGCGCTCTCTTTGCGAAGGCAACATTTTCGCCAACGCTCCGACACGTAAACATTTCCCCTTGACATCGAGGCTTGTCCGGAAAGAACCGCCTGGTGTATTGTCCCGCCCGCGATGTTGATCCTCTCTTCGGGACCTTTCCGCACCGGATCCACCATTTGGCAAACGCGCAGCGGCTACGTGCTCACCGTGGTCTGCAAAGTCACGTACTGGCTCAAGCCGGGCGAAGCCGCCGTCGCCGCCGAACAGGAAGCCGTCAACGATGCGGACGATCATTGGGACGATGATCCCAATCGCAGCGTGCGCGCACCCAATGATCTGATGCCCTCGAAGAGCCGGCCCGAAGTGATGCTCGTCGGGTACGCGTACGCGCCCAACAACCAAGCCGTCAGGTCGCTCGTCGCCCGGATGATCGTGGGCGAAGTGGACAAGTCCATCGAAGTGCATTGCGACCGGACGTTCCTCCCGGATGGCACCTTGCAGGAAGGATCGCGCTTTACACGGATGCGCCTCAATTGGGAACGCGCAGGCGGCGGGCCCGGAACGAGCAACCCCGTGGGCGTTCGGGCGGATGCTCGAGACACGTACGGTCGTCGCCCCGTGCCGAACCTTCAGGCCATTGGGAGCTATGTGTCGAGTGTCGACGATTTCATCGCGCCGGTGGGTTTTGGACCGATTGCCGCGTCGTGGCCCTCGCGAGCGGATTTGCTGAATCGAGCGCCTCCGGCTGCGGGTGAAGGCTTGGAAGGCCCGAGCGCCGCCTATTACAACGCCGCCCCCAGCGACCAACAGCTGTCCGTGTTGCGCGAAAACGAGCGGATCGTGCTCGAAAACCTGCACCCCGAACATGCGCGGTTGGTCACGAGTCTGCCCGGATGCCGACCGGCGATTTTCGTCGAGCGGATGCAAGGGAAAGCCTCGCGCGTGACGACGCAGGCCGATTCGTTGTGGATCGATACCGACCGTGGCATCGCGACCTTGACGTGGCGGGCGAGGATCCCGCTGACTCGACAGGATGAGCAGGGCCGGGTGCTCGTGAGCATGGAGATGCCCGGGCGCGAGCTCACGTGGGCCGAGGTGAGTCGGGTGATGTCGCAAGGTCAAGACGACGATGACGATGCGCCGATGGACACCATCACGACGACCACGCCGCTCGTCCCTTCGGCCGCGGTCTTGCCGTTTGCCGCGCGCACGACGGAGACGGTCGCCACATCGCGAGAACCGCGCGCGTCGTCCAACGCCGACTTGCCCTTTCAGCCGGCGCGATCGCCCTCCACCGCGG
>CAYSYX010000897.1:0-3019 GCA_964435055.1 uncultured Polyangium sp.
AATTTTTGGCATGCTCGAAAGCAATACCATTCAGCGAAAGCTGCACGTACAGCCCCACTTCGATGGGTTTCATCGGCGACCCACCTCCGAGGTCAACTGGTTTGACCGGGTACACGATCGGCTCGGGCACGTAAATGAGCGCTGTAAACGCGCCGTGTTCGCTCCGTTCGGGATTGTCGGTAAAAACATATCCGTCGGGAACGCTGAGCACGGCGGAGCCTCCGGAGGTCCGAGACAAACTCTTGACCTTGGTATCGGGAACATTGCGCAAATGATCGATGAGCACCTTGCGCGACGTTGCATTGCCGCCCGTCCGAGCCTTGTCCCAATGGAAAAAGACGACGGCCGAACGGCGCAATGCACGATACAAGAGGTTTTCGCCGCTGTAGTCGTGAAAGATCTCCTGCGGCAAAAACGTTCCCGCATCATCCCACAACCAGGTTTGTCCCGTCAGAGTCGCTCGAGCCTCGGAGAGACCCTGCACTTTTTCGATTTCTTGCGCATCGTAACGAATGCGCAGGCCCCCTTCCTGCATCGTAATCGATTGAATCAAGAATTCCTGTTCGCTATAGGTATTCTTGGATGGACGTTGCAGGTTTGTCCAGTTCGTCGTGACTTTCGACGGATTGCCGAGAAGCGTCATGTCGTCGCTCACGGCCCGATCGAAAAGCTTGTATTCGCCCGCCGGAATGTGAAGCCACGCGCGCGTCGCGGTTCCTTCGCATTTGCACGGGATTTCCACAAGCGAATAATAATGACCATCTTGCCGAATGACGAACGGATCTCCGCTTGTGCTCCACTTGTCAATCAACTTGCGCACGCTCTGATTCGGTCGCACGAGGTTTTTCGGAGCGGCCGGTCGTTGCGGCGGACGCATCTTTTTGGCCTTTTTCAAGCCCACCAATTTGCCCCGCGCACGAGCGCGCACTTGAAGCTGTCGAGCTTCGTCGAGCGAAACGCTATTTCGGCCGCGTTTCTTCAATGCGCGAATATCCCCCGTGTCCCCCTCGTCCGCTTCGAGCTCTGCCGCAGCGGTATCGTCATCGTCGTGATCCGGGCCGGACGTATCCAAATCGAGTTGGTCATCATCCGGCGCCGCAGTTTCTCCCTCAGCATCCGATTCGGCCAGGATATCGCCCAGTCGAAGTTTGTCGTTGTTGGCCATGGTTTGTCCCCCCATTCATACGTATTGACTTGCGTTCGATGGTCGTTTCGACAAAAGTGGCAAGCGCATCAATCGCCCATCCGGCAATTGAATCCACACACCATTTTGCGTTTCCGGCAATGCGGTGTACGGTCCGGCCGTATCATTCCGAAATGCCTGTTGCGGCGGTGGCGGTGCAGGTTGCGCCTGCTTTTCCGCTTTCTTTTGAGCCGAATACGCGAGCGCAAAAATCGCCCCACCGGCGGCAATGATTGCTCCGGCGTGCGGACTATTCCGCTTGCGCATCATATACCCGAGCGCAATGAGTCCCACGGGCACGAGCCACCAATGGTCTTTTGCCTCCTTGCTATTGCGAATATCTTCGAGATTCGCAAGCAATGCGACAATCGCGCCCGCCCCGGCAGTATAAAAAATGCCGGTGCTGACGTCCCGCGCCATGTGTCGATAACGATGCCGGTATTTTCGTGCGCGTGGAACCGCCACGAGCGAGCGGTCGACTCGTATCGTTTTACTCGCCATACTTCAGTTTCTCCTTTCGTTTCGTTGCAGCAGCCAAATGGCTGCAATTCCAAGCAAAGCTACGGGAATGAATGTTGTTGCGGCCCGGACGAACTCGGTGGCCCCTTGAAACGGCGCGGGCATGGGCCGCTGCATGAGCGTCGCCAATTGGCGCTGCAAATCCTCGAGCCCCATGAGCCACGCTCGTTCGGTTTCGTCGAATGGCAATTCGTGCCCCGCGATACGCTCCCGCTCGATATGCATGGAGACGATTTCGATGGCCCGTGCTTGCGTCGCGAGCAGTCGTTTGGTCATTTCGTCGTCGAAATTAATGGCCTTCACTTCCTTGGCAATCGTCGATCCAAGGTATGCAGCGGCAACGGCACACGCGGTAATCAATAAAACGGTAACGACTGGAGAAAAGCCCGTTTCAATGACACCTCGTGCGGGTTGCGAATCTTCGGAAACAATATCCGAGGTCGGCTGCAAATGACCCGGCGATAACAGAACGAGCGTCCGTGCAATGGCCGAACCTGCGGCATTTCGATCCGCATCGCTGTAAAGATGTGGCCCGAGTTGTCCCAGTGCGATAGGCTGCGTTGATAAGGCCGCGACGCGAAGCGAGAGCACGGTGAGCGCTCGAAACTGCCGAATACGCGTTTTCTTGTCGAGCGTATTCCAAGCGCCGCGTTTTGCCGTATCGAGCGCCGCAGCCGAAACGAGATTGATATCGCGCTCGGTGTGCAACCAGCGAAAAATGCCTCGGGGGCGCGGGGCCGGAGCCGGGACAGGCGGCAATGGCGACGGCGCATCGGGATTCGCTTCCTCCTCCTTTTGCCGCAAAATAAAGTTCCACCACCAAGACGGAAAGTAAAAGTCCACGGTCCGGCCCTCCCCGTTGATTCGTTACGACAAGACGAACCCAGCCCCGAGAATCGCGAGCGCCGGCAATAGACTTCCACCGCCGCCGCTCCCTGCATTGGGGTCGGCAGTGGATTCCGCATTTTGCACGAAGATCACCGGCGGACCGGAATCTTCGGGCGTTTGATTGCGCAGTTCCATCGCCCGACGATGAAGCGCAATGGCCGTCAGAGGATATCCATCGGTCGCCCGTTCCATGGCAATGCGATCCATTTCGTCGGGGTCTTTCCCATAAGCGAGATATGCGAGCAATTGATCGCGTTCTGCCGCAGTCAGATGGCTGTCCAAGAGCGGCGTATTCGTCGACGGCGATTGCGTCGGCGTCTTTGCATTCGGCCCATCGGGTGCAGGCGTCGATTGACTTGGACCCGATGGTTGCGACGGCTGTTGCTGCGGCGCTGCATTCGTTGGAATGAGCGGCCACGGCCATTCTTT
>CAYSYX010000898.1:0-3012 GCA_964435055.1 uncultured Polyangium sp.
CCGCCAAACCGTCCACCTTCCGGGCGGGAGCTCCAGCGGCACCTTGCACGAGATTCGACACGTCATATTCGCTGACAGGTTTGCCGTATTGGTACAGGAACGTGATCAGATCGGTCGCAAAGTCGCGAGCGGTCAAGTAGCGCTGGTCGCGATCTCGCGCGAGCGCCTTCGCGAGGATCTTCTCGAGTTTGTCGGGAACGGCCGGGTTGATCGGCGCGAGCGGCGGAATTTTCGCGTCGCGGACGAGTTTTACCGTGCCGAAATCCGTGTCGCCGAGGAACAACCGCCGACCACCCGCGAGCAGCTCCCACAAGATGATGCCCGCGGCGAAAATATCGACGCGTTTGTCCGCGCCAAGCTCCATCACGGTCTCCGGCGCGAGATACCCGAACTTGCCTTTGATCACGCCCGCATCGCTCGACGCCAGCTGACTCGACGCTTTCGCCAGACCGAAGTCCACGATCTTGATCTCGCCGTGCCGCGTGATGAGCACGTTGGCGGGCGTCACGTCCCGGTGCACGATGTTCAAAGGTTCGCCGTCGGGCGTGTGCAGATCATGCGCGTACGCGAGACCTTGGCAGATCTTCGTCACGATGAAACACGCCGCTTCGACGCTCATCGGTTTGCCCAAGTTCTTCTGGTACTCGATGACCTGCTTCAAGTCGGCACCATCGACGTACTCCATGACGATGAAGTACGTGCTGTCGCCGACGCCGATGTCGAAAACGCTGACGACGTTCGAGTGGGCCAAGCGCCCGGACAAACGCGCTTCGTCCAGGAACATGTCGATGAACTGTTCGTTCTTACTGAGCTGCGGCAAGACGCGTTTGATCGCGACTTGCTTGCGAAAGCCTTCGATTCCCGCGCTTTCGGCAACGAAAACCTCGGCCATACCGCCTGAGGCGAGCCGTTTGATGACGCGGTAACGCTGGTTCTCCGACATCGATGAGTGCCCTTGTCTCCCGAGCGACGCAGTCTACCTGCTCGGAATTTTCTCGGTGATGTTTTTCGAGGGGTTGGGTGCGGTTCGTTGTGCCCCGCGGAATTCTTCGCCTCTTCGTTGCACGTCACGTTCGGGCACGTCCCGGAGATTACGGCAACACGGAAAAACCCGTCGCTTCGTCAACTCGGTACGGTGAGCATTCGACCAAGCGCGATGCCCAAAGCGCCGGCCGACAGACACGTCACGATCGTCGCGACGCCGTACACCAACGCCATTCGAACTTGTCCTTCTTGCATGTAGCGCACGAGCTCCAAGTTGAACGTGGAGTACGTGGTCAAACCCCCCATCACCCCGGATCCAAGCGCAAATTGCACCGTCGGACTCAACCACGTTGCACTTCGTGAAACCTGAAAAATACATCCCAAGAGCAACGAGCCGACGACGTTGACCAGCAATGTGCCGTAAGGAAACGCCGTGCCGTAGCGCGCGAGCGTCCACGAAGTCACCGCGAATCGCAGGCCCGATCCACACGCACCACCGATACAAACCCAAACGAAATCCTTGAAGCTCATACGAAATCCAGCACCAAGGGGAGGTCACTCACGCGTCCGGGTCAAGCGCGGCCACGTATGGCAACGCTCGCGTTTCATTCTTGTTCGAGTACGATGCGCGCCCCATGAGTGAAGAAGCTCAACAGACGGTGGCTTCACCCGAACCTGCCGCCCACGCCGATGCATCCGCTTCCAGTCACGGACATGGGCATGGACACGGCGGCGGATCCAAGTGGCCACTGCTCATCGGCGCTCTCGGTGTCGTCTTCGGCGACATAGGCACGAGCCCTCTGTACGCGATCAAGGAATGCTTCAGTCCCGAAAGCAAGCACCACGTCGATCCCACGCCGGGCAACATCCTCGGCATCTTGTCTTTGGTTTTCTGGGCCTTGATGATCTCCGTCACGGTCAAATACCTCACCTTCATCATGAAGGCGGACAACCAGGGATCCGGCGGAATTTTGGCCCTTCTTGCGTTGGTTCCTCCACGTAAGGGAGAAAAACCCGGCGTCAGCCCCGGCGGGCCGATCGTCTTGCTCGCCCTCTTCGGATCCGCGTTGCTCTACGGCGACGGAATCATCACGCCTGCGATCTCGGTGCTCTCCGCGATGGAGGGTTTGGAAGTCGCAACCACGTCGCTCAAGCCGGCGATCATGCCCGTCACGATCGCGATTTTGCTCGGCCTCTTCCTCATGCAGAAACGAGGCACCGCCGGTGTCGGTGCCGTCTTCGGACCGCTGACATTCGTCTGGTTCGTGATGATCGCGGTGCTCGGCGCGCGGTACGTCATTGCAAACCCCGCCGTGTTCGCCGCGATCAACCCGCAATATGCCGTGCAGTTCTTCGTGGAAAACAAGGGCCACGGCATCCTGCTCCTCGGCTCCGTCGTCCTCTGTATCACCGGCGGCGAGGCTCTCTACGCCGACATGAGTCACTTCGGTTTGGGCCCGATTCGAGCCGATTGGTACGCCGTCGTCTTGCCGTCGTTGATCCTCAACTACTTCGGCCAAGGCGCGCGCTTGTTGCAACATCCCGAGCTCGCGACAAACCCGTTTTACTCGATGGTCCCGTCGTGGTTCATGTACCCGGCCGTCGCCGTGTCGACCGGAGCCGCGATCGTTGCCTCGCAAGCTTTGATCTCGGGCGCCTTCTCGCTCACGCAACAAGCCGTGCAACTCGGCTACTTCCCGCGCGTGACGATCATCCACACCTCGAAAGAAACCGAAGGCCAAATCTACATCCCCGAGATCAACAACGCGCTTCTCGTCGCCTGTATTTGGCTCGTCTTGTCGTTCAAGACGTCCACTGCGTTGGCCGCGACTTACGGCATCGCCGTGACCATCACCATGGCGATCACGTCATGCGTGTACTTCGTCGTCGCGACGAAACGTTGGGGCTGGCCCGTGTGGAAAGTGCTTCCGCCCGTCACGTTGTTCTTGGCCGTTGATCTCGCGTTTTTCGCCGGAAACATCCCCAAAGTCGCCAATGGCGGTTGGTTCCCGCTGATGATCGGCGGCG
>CAYSYX010000899.1:0-3011 GCA_964435055.1 uncultured Polyangium sp.
CGGGGAATGCCGAACAGGCTTCGAGCGACAAACAATGCAGAGTGTGTCGGGCCAAACGGCAACGGCCGTTTCAATGCGATCATTGCAACGCTATTCAATGGATCCCGTTGGGCAAACTCGCGGTTACGGTGGCGCTCCCTGATGTCGGGATGGGGGGGCTTTATCATTTTACGATCGCAAAGTTTGGCATGCCACGGCGCTCCTGGGGGGATCTTGTGGTTCGGAATAGGCTGTTTTGAAGTGGCTCATGGTTTTCATCGTTTTGCTCCCTGTGAGGAGCTCGAGGACGAAGGCAACCCCGAAAAACCCTGTTTGGTCTGCGAAAAACCACAAGAAGCGGACATTCTCTATCAGGATTTTTGTCATCGGTGCGGCGCCATCGATACACTGGCGCAAGCGAGCCGCATTTTTATGCTCGGCATGATGGTGGCGTGGTGGGCCGCTGGGCGTACATGGATCGAAAATCCAACCTACATGCTGATTTTTCAGATTGGGGCAGGTATCTATTGCAGCGCTGGTGTATTGACCATACTTGGCATTCAGAAACGGGGGGTTATGATCCGTAACGCCGTTCGAGCGGAACGAAGGCAAAAATAATTGATTGAGTGGACTGGTTCTCCGCAACCACTCCGAGCGCATTCCTGGCGTATGACGACGCCGATGTTGCGCGTGCATTGGGTTAGCTTGAGGCGGTGGCGTAGGCTCCGCCTTGAGCCACGACACTTAAAACGACGATATGGGACACCTCGTCGAACTGATGCGCAAGCAGCCCGAGTTGGGCGACGAGCATGTCGACCTGACTGTTATCGGTCAAGATAAGTAGGCCCGTATCAGAGGTTTTTCGCTCACGATACTTGATGTCCATCATCCGGTGATCGAAGCCCCCGCCGGAGGCATCCGTCTGCCCATCGCCCACGCAACGACGTGGCCAGCGCGCGGAGTGCAGGGCAATCGAGCGCTCGGAGCCACGCGCAGCCGCGCGAGCATGGCGAGAACGCGACGTTGCCGGCAACGAGCACGTTGGCATACTCTTCTGGCGAGGGGCATCAACGTAGTGACGGCACCCGAAATCGCTCTTGATGGCCATCAACCAGCTTGAACGGTAACACCCGCCTTCGACCACCGATGTGCCAAATGAAAACTCGATGTGGTCTACGTTTGGAGGGACAACTTGTCCGACACGGATGGTTTTGTTGATGTGAGCCCATCAAAGGGGTCGCCATTCGCGTGAAGCGACTTTACACAAGCCATTTTGCACGCCATTCTTCAAAATTATCAAGCTCGCGATCATCCAGCACAAATTGGATTCGTGTCACGAAGCCGTCCTTTATCTCCTCCGTTTGGAATTCCGGAAGACACGGGAAATTGGCTCTGCGCTTGATTGGCGGGATGATGTGTTTCTTGTTTTTGGCATGAGGTTCGTCTTTATTACATCCAAGATGCGACGCGATCAGTTGAAGCACCTCCATGCCCCGAATTTCATTTGCAATGTTTTCACAATTTTTAGGTGGTAGTTGCTCGTAATTCTTGGTCTTTTTGTTTTCCTCGTTGTCTTCCCGCCCTACCACATAGCTCCTTGGCTTCTTTATCAAATCGGCACGGAACTTCATGCTTGCCGCCCTCCACCGGAGGAGTAACCTTGCCCATTGTTTCGGAAATGGAATAAATCGTCCACGAAACAGCAATGCTCCTTGCTCCTTAAACTCCGGATCATTTTGAACCTGTGTCGGAATCACCGCAATTCGGAGGAAGTCCTGAAGAGAATCACGCCTACGATTCAATATGTGCGCTGAATCGCGATTATTGAAGATAAATATTCGATCCTTAACGGGTATATCCGGTAGCGCGGGACTAAGTTCGTAATCATCTGATGCCAATTTCTTGTCCAATAGCGGACGGACGTAATCGAGCAATGAATCGACCCATGCGATATCATTCTTCCTCCGAGTAAGAATTGCGTCCGTTTGCGTGGAATCAACGAACTCTGCTAAGGTTGCCGTTGAATGCTGCGAATAAAGCACATGCCACGCGTGTCCGCCTGTTGCTCGTTCAAGTTCAGGGAAAAACAACTGCTGGCAAAGCTGACGTCCTGTGCCCATGGATTCTCCAAGATCATAATCGCTGATGATTATGGGTACAGTGTTGTCCTTGTGTGCCTCGCGCAATACCCTGATGCCATCCTTGTACGTTTCAGCCAACACCACATCCTTCACGTTCATTTCGAGAAACGCGTTGAGCAGTTGTTGCCGGGGTTCGCTTTCATTGTCAATGATTACAATCATGGCAACCCGCCTCCTGTCTTGTATCGGTGCGCTGGAACAGTCAATGTCACAGATGCCTTGACCATTTCTGTAGAAGTGGTGCTTTCCTCCTGCACGTGAAGCCGCAGGCCCACAGATCCAGCAAGTGCTCGAATCTGCCCAATACCGCGGCGTGAATGAATATCTGGCACGCTTTGCCCGAATGCCTTCTTAAATGCTGCCAAATCCTCTTTCGTTGAGTGATTTTCGATAACCAGACCGTCTGTTTCATCAAGCACACGAACCCTAACATCTCCACCCGCTCGATATGCAGCACGAAGGGCGTTGGCCAAGATATTCTCCAGCAACGATTTTACTGGGTGATGCACATTTTTTGGCGTGTCGTGCACAACGTTACATATAACGCGATGGGTCAAATTTGATTCATTAATTTCGCACGTTGACGTTGTCTCTCTAATGCGTTGCAATGCCTTGTTGACTGCTCCTTGTTTTGCGTCTTCTAGATGCGAAATGACTTCAACAATCGTCGTCTGCTTCTGAGCACGAAGTGCATGCTCCAAATTTTTGGTGTCAAGTATCGTCGTCACCAGTTGATATATATTTTTAGCTACTACCGGATCCATTGGAATTTGCACATTGATGGGCATGTGAGGTCTGATGGTTTCAGCCAAGGCATGGACATCGTGCGTTAGATGACCACTGATGATTTCTGCAACCCGAAGTTCTTGCTGGTGACGCTCAGCCACCAGG
>CAYSYX010000900.1:0-3005 GCA_964435055.1 uncultured Polyangium sp.
CGGTATGGACGTCATGCAAGTGACCGGTGGCGACTCGAACGTATCGATGCGCGGGTTCAACAGCCGTTTGTCCAACAAACTGCTCGTGCTCATCAACGGACAACGACCCGCATACAACGACGTTCTCGGTTCGACGTTCTGGGAGACGCTCAGCATCGATGTGGATCAGATCGAACGCATCGAAGTCGTGCGCGGTCCAGGGTCCGCCCTTTACGGCGCCAACGCGTTCGCGGCCGTCGTCAACATCATCACGATCGCTCCGGGTGAAGGACGCACCGGGTTTCGTGTTGGAGTTGGGGATCAAGGCGCCGGTTACGGATCGGCGTGGGCGACGGGGCGCGACGGCGATTTCGGGTATCGCGCGTCTGTCGGGTACACACGTTACCCGCGTTGGACGCGCGAAGTCGCAGACGGTCGTGTCGACATCACCACGTTCGACAAGAACCAGAACCTCGGCGCGGAAAACCTGCGTGTCGACATTCGCTTGGCCGAACGACTCAAAGGCAACCGCGAGTTGTCCATCGGCGGTGGGTTTGCCCGGTCGGACGTCGACGTCTACGGCATCGGTCCGTTCAACGACTATCGCGGCACCTTCGACACGTCCGACGTGACCGCGATGTTTCGCGGAGAGAACACCAGCTTCCGTGTCTACTACGCACGCTTCACCGCCTCGACGGGCTCCAACCACGACTATTTCGGACAAACGCTCTTCCCGAGCGAAGCGGCGCAGAACAGCGTCGATGCCGAGTTTCAGTACTTCAACGATTTCAAGTGGCCCAAGTCGGTCGAACACAGCTTGCGCGCCGGTGCTGCGTACAAGCTCAAAGTGATCAACTGGACTTACCTCTCGCGCGACACACCCATCGAAAACTGGGGTTCGGCGTTCCTTCAGGACTCGATTCGCTTCAACAAGTACGCCCAGTTTGTCGCGTCCGGACGTGCCGACTACGTGCCTTACTTGAACACGATCGTCGCCTCGCCTCGTGGATCGCTCATCATCAAACCCACGGAAACTCAAGCCATTCGCTTGAGCGCTTCGACCGCATTCCGGAACACGACGTTCCTCGAGTCGTACCTCGACCTGCCCATTCAGCTGCAACTTCCGGGCGCGGAAGTTATTTCATCTTCGAAACGTCGTGAGGATCCCGATCACAAGCTGCAACCGGAACGCATCATCACGCTCGAGACGAGCTACCTGAATCAAGGGAACGATCGTTTCGAGTTCGAAGTAACGGCGTATTACAACCGCATCTCCAACCTCATCAAACTGGCTCCCATTCGTCCGGCAACGTTGTCGACGCGCGGCGCCGGGCTTGGCGGATTGAACCCGGATACGGGCCGCTACGTCGTTGGGTTCGGCGGATGGGAAAACCAATGCGACACGATCAACGTGGTCGGTGGTGAAGTCGGCACGCGTGTGTATCCCGTCGACGGTCTCGATCTCTTCGCCAACTACGCGCTCAACTTGACCGGCCAAGAGCTGGCCCAAGGCTGCAACGAAGAAGCGGATCAGCGCACGAGCAGTCACAAGGTCAACGCGGGTGTCCAGCTGCGTACGAAGATCGGCATCGACGGTGAAATCACCTTCCACTATCAATCCAAGCAGACGTGGGGCGAGCAAGTCGCGACGCTGTCGGGCATTCAAGTGCTGCCCTTCGAACTGCCCGCATACACGTTGCTGAACGGGCGTGTTGGGTATCGTTTCCCCATCGCCAGCACGACGGGTGAAGTTTCGCTCGTCGTCTACAACGCGCTCGCAGGCGTGTTCTCGGAACCCGCGCAGCAACATCCGTTCGGCAACCAAGTGGGTCGGCGCGTGATGGGCTACTTCACGCACTCACTCTGAGGTTTGTCTCATCAGAAAGCCTGCTCGATCGCGGCCACGAGCAATTCGTCTTCGCCTTCGAGCAGGGTGCGGACGTCGAACAACACCGATCCCGTTTGCACCCGCGCAAGCACCGCCGGAGTACCTCGTCGCAAGCGTTCGGCGAGCTGTTCGGGTTTGGCCAGATCAACCGCGACCCCCCAAGAAGCAAGCGGATCTTCGGCACATGCACCACCGCCGACCGCCGCATGCAGCTCGACGATGCGTACGTTCACGCCGCGTTGCCCGAGTTTGTCTCGTAAACATTCCGCCTTCGCCCGCATGAATTCCGTTGGAGCACAAACGGCTGCGACGGTCGGGATCGCTTCGAGGTTCCCTTCGAGGTAATTGGCGAGCGTTGCTTCGAGCGCCACGAGGGGCAGTCGCCCGAGGCGCAACGCGCGAGCGAGCGGATCGCGGCGACAACGTTCCACGAGTTCACGCTGGCCCACGATCGCGCCGCCTTGGGGACCTCCAAGCACTTTGTCGGTGCTGAAACAAACGATGTCCGAACCATTCGCGATCGAATTTTTCACGGTGGGTTCGTCGGACAAACCAAGGGCTCGAAGATCGATCATCGCGCCGCCGCCGAGGTCTTCGAGCAGAAGGAGGTGTTTGTCATGAGCGAACTTGGCCAGCTGGGCGTGGTCCGGACGATCCACGAAACCAACTTGGCGAAAGTTGCCTTGGTGTACGCGCAAAATGGCTACGGCATCCGGGTTTGTCTCGAGCGCACGAGCGTAATCCGCGACGCGGGTCTTATTTGTCGTGCCCACTTCGACGAGGCGTGCGCCGGATCGAGCCATGACATCGGGGACGCGAAATCCACCGCCGATTTCGACGAGTTCGCCGCGAGAAACGATCACCGGACGTCCGGCCGCCAAAGCGCCCAGCATGAGCAACACGGCGGCGGCATTGTTGTTGACGACGAGCGCCGCCTCCGCGCCCGAGAGCTCACACAACGCATCCTCGGCAAACGCGCCACGACGCCCGCGCTTGCCCGTGTCGAGGTTGATCTCGATCGACGTGTATCCGGCCGCTGAATGCGCAAGAGCTTCGACGGCGCGAGCTCCCAACGGGGCTCGTCCCAGGTTCGTGTGCAACACGACGCCTGTCGCATTGATCACGCGTTGTGCACGTG
>CAYSYX010000901.1:0-2996 GCA_964435055.1 uncultured Polyangium sp.
GGATCAAACTCTCCAGTTAAACTTTCTGGAGGTCACTCGCTGCCGGCTAAGACAGCTCATGACGGCTCATGCTCTTTGGCATGACGTGTTGCGTATCTGCCTTTTCAGGCTCCATACGCGGGGCCACATCATCCGCACGTTTTGCGTATCGTTCATGCGACCAAAACAGTCGCAATGAACGTGTTGCGTACAATCCAGTTTTCAAGGACCGAGCCGAAGGTTAATGCGAATCAAATTCGCTAAATCCTTCGTTCAGATCTCGCGGGAACGGCTGCGTCACTCTCGCGACGTCGTCGCTGTTCCTTGCTGCGAGGGCGGTTGTTTTAGGCGGCTTCGTTCCGACTGTCAACCTTTTTTTTTCGTCGTCGTCACTTTTTTTCGGAAGCGACTTTCGACTCACCCGCCGTCGCGAACTCGCGTTCTCGTCAACGGGAGGCGGGACTCTACTCAGAACTTTTTCCCTGTCAACAACTCTCCAAAACTTTTTTTCGATTTTGCTCAAACGCCGCAAATCCAAGGCGTTTCAACACAACTTCCCCGCAAATCATCCGCGACTCGTCGGCTCGACGTGCTCATCCGCAAACCAGCGACGTCGACATTCACGCACCAGCGACATCTCCGCTCCACCCGCAAGACGCACGCGAAACCCTTTTTCCCGCGGCCGAAGTCCAACCATCGTCCCCAAAACTTCAATCGTCTGCCACGTGCCCGCCGCAAGCATCCGATGCGGACGCACGTGATCCGGCGCGAGCGTTTCCACATCCACTCGAAACCACTTCGCACTTCCCGCAGGCCGCTCCCATCCAGCTTCACGCGACAAGTCCGCTTCGATCTCATCGATCGCTCGCTCCGATGCCGCAAACGCTGCTCGCGCATGAAGCACGAGCACAAGCCCGTACCCCTCGGGCAAGCGACGCACGATGTACCCACGATTCTTCGCGCGAACCGTGATCTGTCGCGACTCGCCGAAGTGCTCGAGCGTCTCGAGCTCCGCAATCACGATCTGCCAATGTGCAGCAGCTATTTTGAGGTCAAAGGGTTCCAAGATCCCTGCGTAGTCCACCGTCTCGCCATCGGCATCGACGAGCACGGCACCACGACATGACGAGATGCTCGCCAACAGCCGCTCCAAGATCACCGTAAACGTCGACGCGTCTTGATCACGCGGCGGCACTACGGGACGAGCCCTTCGAGAACGCGTCGATTCACTCATCGATCAACCGGCACCATAACGAGCAACGTCTCCACTTCGCGCCCCACCGACGCGCCCTTGCGCAACTGATCAAGCAACTTCGTTCGCGCCTCCGACGACCTCATCCACACAACTTCCTCACGCACCATCCGCAGCTGCTCATCACGCGGCACACGTGACTCGGGAATCCGCTCGAGCAGCAACACAACGTGTACTCCGTATGAACTCAAAACAAGTTCGCTCAACTCACCACGCGACCCGAGCTTCGATGCCCCTTCGGCAAATGGCTTCTCGTATCCACCACCATCCAACGACAAGACTCGACCATCCGCAGTCACCGGATCGAGCGCTTCGACTTTGATCTCGAAACCATCTCGCTCGACACCTTCCGCAGCTTTCTTGAAAACATCGATCACCGGATCGACTGCGCTGCGCGGCATCGGCGTCGTCTTCGCCATCTCCGCTGCAGGCATCACCGCTTCACGGATCGCCTTCGCAACAACCTTCGCCCGATCACGCGTCGCTTCGTCCGCGTTCTCCTTGAGCCGCACGACCGCATGCACGACGCGAAATCCTTCGGGACGATCCAGCTCGAGCCACCGACGCTTCATGATGCGCTCGAGCTCCGCATCCGTCGCCGGCCCGGCGCGCTCGGCATCATCGAGCAACTTGAGCAACAAGCGTCGAGCCAACACGGCGTTGATCTTCAGTTGCGTCGCTCGCTCCGCATCGACGCCTTCTTCTTTCGCCGCCGTCGCAAACAGCGCATCGCGGATCGCCAAGTCTCGAGCGACTTCGACACTCACGCCCTGCACCGCAGCGATACGCCCGACTTCATCCGCGACGATTCGCTCTTCACCTACACGCGCAATCACACCCGCTTCGCGATTGGCCATCTCGACAGGAGCAACTTCCTTCTCTTTCGTGCTTCCACTGCAACCGACGACAAGCAGACCGACGACGCCCAGCATCGAACGCAAACGACACATCGCGTGACGTGCATGCGCCGTCATCACGCACTGCCTCCTCGAGGTCGCAACAACTCCGTCGATGCGCGAAGCGATAACGCTCCGACGATCAAGAGATAGAGCGCTTTGAAATCATCACGTTGCCCCAACGCGAAGATGCCGACACCAAA
The DNA here is from genome assembly GCA_964435055.1 of uncultured Polyangium sp. Taxonomy (GTDB): domain Bacteria; phylum Myxococcota_A; class Polyangia; order Polyangiales; family Polyangiaceae; genus Polyangium. The sequence goes on from CAYSYX010000901.1 coordinate 2,331, forward strand.
CGCAACCGCGGCGGCGAACAGCAGCACAACAGCGAAAGCATCGATGGCTCGCGACACGCCCGCAGCATACATCGATGCACGCGCTACGTGAAACACGACGCGCACACGATTCTTTCTCGAAAGACGCGGCGGTCGACGCGCAATTTCTCTTAGCGTCGAAGCACAATCACGGCGATTCCCGCAGCCACGAACGTGAACAACAACAAGAGCGAACGCCCCGCCGTCGGCGTCACTCGGCGACTCGATCGCGAAGAACGCCTGCCACGATCAACGGCCGTCGCACCGGCCACCGAAATCACTGCGACAGCACACGCCACCGACAACGCTTGAGCCACGAGCGCTCGATCCGCATCGCGTACGCTCCACGCAAACACGAGGAACGACAAACCGGACACGATGCCCAACATCATGATCGCAACGGCACCTCGCGGAAGCGCCGCTCGCGCCTGAAGCAAAGACGCATTCGGATCGCGCGCCTCCACTTCCGGTGCTTCCGTCTCCCACGGCTCACGCCACGACAACGCAAACGCGCCCCACGCAACCGCACCAATCGATGCGCGCAATGGATCAAGTCGCAAAGGCTCGATCGCTGCCGACGCCAAAAGCCACGCCAACGTCACGAGCACAAAGAACAACGTGATGCCGACATGACGCGCGATGTTCGGA
>CAYSYX010000902.1:0-2993 GCA_964435055.1 uncultured Polyangium sp.
GAGGTCCCGCTGCGGCGGACGCCGAGCCGACGGGCCCCTTCTTTACGCCTGCGGTGCTCGAATGCCGCGAGCCTTTGGCGGGTGAACCTGCGGGCGCGAGCGAAGGCGGCAAGGTGTGCACTTGGTCGATGATCAGCGGCTGTACGGAACCCGGCCGGAAATTCGTCGATTATGCGTCTTGTGATGCTGTGCGCACGCAACGCCCGTATCATCCGGTCCCACCCGCACCCGCGCCGGCGACCCCGGATACTCGAATGCAGGATCCGGCTTATGTCGCGGAACTTGGCTGGGTCAGAGAGCAAGTTGAAGCGACGGCGTGCGTATGTTGCCACCAAAAGAGCATTACGCCGGAGGGGGCATCCGTATGGGATATCGATGCCAAGGACAATTGGATCTGGACGTTCTCCGATTATGGGTTGGCGTTTGCCGGCGGATTCGTGGATTCCTCGTTGCTCGGCGCATATCCGGCGGACCAAAACAATGGTTTTGATCGCTCGATAACGGGCATTCCGTCGACGGACCCGGATCGCATGCGGAAGTTCTTCGAGGCCGAGCTCGTGTATCGCGGATCGGGCCCCGATGCTTGGGCGGGTTATGACCCGGTGCCTTATCCGTTTTACATGATGGACCAATACAAGCCGACGGCGTGCGCCGAAGGTGAAAAAGTCGCTACGGACAATACGATCACGTGGACCGGCGGTGGGGCACGGTATGTGTATGTTCTCGAAGACGGCTCGAAAAATCCGGGTGTTCCGCCGAATTTGGATTTGCCGACGGGGACGATGTGGAAGCTCGATGTAGCGCCGACGTCGAAAACGGTTCGTAGCGGCAAACTGCATTATGGCGAATTGCCCGAAGGAACGAGTCAAGCATTCCCGAAAGACGGTATGCCCGCGGCGCTCGAAATGGGCAAAACGTATTACCTGTACGTCCTCGCGGATATCGCGCAACCGATCACGCGTTGCACGTTCGTGTACGGGAAGTAGAGCTTGTTATCGTGTCGTGGATGATGACGCGGACGGGAAATCGTCGCTGGACGATGACGTGAATTCGAGCCGGATCAAGCTCGCCGAAGGATCGTGAACCGGACCCGGTTCACTGGACGCACTTATCGACGCCCATCGCGGTGCAATCGCCGTCCACCGAGCATTCGCACGCGCCGGAGGTCGTGTTGCACTTTCCGAAACCCATGCAATCGGCGTCGGCCTTGCAACCACCGCCCATCGTGGTGGTGCTGCAGTACTTCGCGCCCGCGTCGTCCGTGCCGGAACACGTGAGCATTTGCATCGCGCAGTCGCCGTCGGCCATACAGGTTTTTTGACAAACCTTGTAGCCCGAAACCGTCATGCACGCGTAACCCATGAGCACACCGCCGAAGGTGCAATCATTGTCGCTCGCGCACTGGGGAGCGCCGCAGGTGCCGTTGTCGCAGGTCCAGTTGTTCGGATAGGCGCCCGGGCACATCGGGACGCCCGCGGGACAGCAATCAACCGGCATCGCGCAGCTCTTGCCGCAGTGTCCGGCAGCCGGTGCGCTGCCTCCCGTACCGCCGCCCGAGCCCGCAGAGCCGCCGTCGCCGCCCGAACCGTTGCCACCCGAGCCGGCCGTGCCGCCCGTCGTCTTCGGGTCATCACCGCACCCGGCGAAGCTCAAAGCTGCGATGCCGGCGACGAAAAGAAACGAAAGAATACGCATGTGACTTTCTCCTTGCATCTGCGCTGCGCAGATTTCGAAGGCGCAAACAATGATTTAACGGACAAGCTGTCAAGCTGAAAATAACAACACACATAAGGTGCCGATACGGCATATTTCGGCCGGGCATAATCGCGAATTTTGTCCTTGACAAACTCGCCCCGTCGACCTCGGGCCGGAAGGATCTCCATCTCGCCGTCGTGCAATGAGGTTTGCCCGGGTATTGCGAGGTTGATGCCAACGATAGGGGTATGGCCGCCAAGGGCAATACAGCGTAACTCGATGGGCCGGCCGTCGAATCAATCGTCGCGTTGAGCGCCGTGATTTAGCGCTGACGTAGGCTTACGGTAATCGTGGGCACGCCGCGCGGGCGACGACCGCCGAAATCGATCGAACGTGAAATCAGGGCTTGGTATTGCAACTCCCCGTGGCATCGCAGCTCGATGCGCACGTCGCCGCACCGCCGCAAAAGAGATTGCAGCTTTTTTCGCAAGACGTGATTTGGCAGGTCTTGGCCCCCGTACACGTGAGGTTGCAGCTTCCTCCCGGGCAATCGAGCGTGCAGGATTCGGACCCCGAGCATTCCACGTTGCAGCTCCCGCCCGGGCACGACATTGCACAGGACGTATTGTCCGCGCCGCAAGACAAGGCACATCCGGATTGACTCGTGCCCGCACAAGCAAGGTTGCAGTCGGCCGAGTCGCATACGCACGAGGCGCCGACACATTCCGTGGGAGCGCTGCTGCAACCGATCACGACGAGACTCTGCGCCATTGCGAGGGTCGCCAGGACAAACCAGCCGTTGATTTTCATTGGAACTCCTTCGGGGCAAGAAATTGCCGCCCTTGATGAGAGCAGCGAAGCGCGTACAACGGCTCAACAGGTCATCATACTTGGCTCAACCTGCAAGGGGCCAATCAGGGCGCTCGCCGGGGGAGCTGTATCCCATTCGAATCTCGATTGACGGTGCATGGCAAATGGCGAAGTCCTGCTCTCCGCCGCACATCTGATTCGTTCCAATGCTTCACTTGGTCCTGGACTTCCGCCCGTTCCCAGAGCGGCGCATTTCGAGCCAGATGACCCACGGTTGCACCGCGACGAGCTATTTGGCTCGTTGGCGCCGCGATATGCGCCGGCGGCGAAGCGCAATGGTCCCAAGCGACAAACCCGCGACAACGGACAAACCATGGGCATCATCCGCCATGGCGGCAAGCTCGCAGCTGCACCCACGCGCACCCGGAGAAACGGTCGGCGGCTTGGGGATCGTCACCGGTGTTGACGGTGCGTCGGCACCTTCGAGT
>CAYSYX010000903.1:0-2992 GCA_964435055.1 uncultured Polyangium sp.
GTTCCACACAAGCGCCGTTTTGTCGTCAGATCCGGATGCGAGGCGCTTGCCATTGGGACTGAAAGCAACACGTATGACGCCGACCTCGTGTTTTCGGAAGATGCGCGGTTGACCCGTTCCGTCGCTATTCCAAACCCGCACGGTCGTATCCGCGGACGCGGACGCGACTTTCGTCCCGTCGGGGCTGAAGGTCGCGGAAAAGACGTCGCCTCCATGTCCGCGAAGAACAATGGGCGGCCCGGAATCATCGGCCCTCCAAACTCGCGCGGTTCTGTCTTTCGATGCCGAAACGAGGCGCTTGCCATCGCGGCTGAATTCGACGGTGTAAATATCGTCTTCGTGCCCCTTCAAAACGACCGGCTGGCCCGAGCCATCCGCATTCCAGACGCGAATTGTTTTATCGAATGACGCCGTCGCGATGTGTTTGTTGTCGGAGCTCCACGCGGTACAAAATACGTCGCTGGTATGGCCTCGAAACACAATGGGTTTGTCCGATCCATCCACGCTCCAAACGCTCGCCGTATCGTCCATTCCGCCGGCGACGATGCGTCGACCATCGGGACTGTACGCCGCAGAAAAGAGACCATCTTCGAGCGAGAAGACCGTCGATGCAATGGTCGACGATCGCGCCTGTTTGGCCAATTCCGACCAACCTTGGGGCACGTATCCCGGCTCGATTTCGCGCAGCAAGGCCAGGGCCGTCGTCGGGTCGTCGTGAGCAACACGCGCCGCGGCCACGCGCATGGCATTTCGAGCCCGCAAAGCATTGTTGTCGGCTTCGGTTCGCCGCGCTTGAGCCTCCGCCTTTTGCGTGTCCGCCTCGAGCCGCCGTGCTTCGGCGATCGCTTTTTCCGCATCGGCGCGTTTCGCCTGCTCTTGCGCTCGAAATGCCAACACGGAGACGACGACGGCGACGACGACGAGCGATGCAACGATGCTGACGACGATTCTTCGGCGCCAAATGCGCGCCCTCTCGGCCAAGCGAACGACCGCCTCGAGGTACCGCTCTTCTCGTTTGCCAAGGCCCAGGGATCCCTTGTCACGCCGCTCGGTTCGTCGCCGTTCGAGCCATTGCCCCGCTTCGGTGGCCGCGTGATCGCGCCACAAAAATCCTTCCGCTTGGCCGTTCTTTTCCCATTGCTGCGCGGCATTTCGCAGTTGAGCCACGAATTGAGCGTCATGCTCGTCGTTATCGAGCCATTGGCGCAATTTCCCCCAGCGCGTAATCAACGATTCGTGCGACAACTCGACGGTTTTTCCCGCTTGCTCGTTCGACGTGTCCATCGACACCAATCGGGCGTCGGCCAAGCGGTGCAAGACTTGATCAACCGCCGCGGTATCGGACGCGAGCGCCAAGACATCGGCAATCGGCACGATGGCTCGCGTGCGTTCCGGGGTCACCAGCGCCATGAAAATGGTCCGCGCAATTTGTTGCTCGGGCAAAGACAAACCCGCAATCACCGCGTCCGCATGCGTCGACAAGGCTCCGGCCACGCCACCGAGCGCCTCGTACGCCGCACGCGTGAGCAATCGTTGCTTGGGATCGCGACCATCCCAAAGCTTCGTCGCGGTAAATTGCAGAATGGGCAACGGCGTCGTCGTTCCTTCCAACCCATCCAGCATTTCTTCGACCAATCGCGCGTCTTCGAAGCGGTGTTGCGCCGCTTCGACAGGCTTGGTCAATGCATCCCGCAATGCATCCCGCGTCATGGGCGGCAAAAACACGAGCCCTCGGGTCACTTCACCCCAAAAACGCCGATCCTCGGCGAGCCGATCGAGGAAGTCGGCGCGGATCGTCGCAATGACGCGCAGCGGTGACGATGCATCGTCGGCGACACCTTCCAAACAGGCGCAAAATGCAGTCCGCTCCGCCGGGTCGATACCTTGCGTAAAGAGCTCTTCCAATTGATCCACGAGAAACACGATGCGATGATTGGAACCTCGTCGCCGGCATCGAGCGCGCAACTTCGCCCCCAAAATCCCCGGTTGCGTGCGCAATGTCGCCGCCAGCACTTCGGGATCCACTTCTTTGTCGATATCGTTCGTCTCGTTGAATGATGCGAGGACATCGGCGAGCGCCGCAAATGGATTCCTGCCCGGTCGAATCAAAAATGATTCGACATCCCGACCTTCCCGTTCGAGCGCCGGAAGGATACCCGCCCGGACAAATGAGGATTTCCCCGCGCCCGAGGCCCCGGCAATGACGATGAGCTGCTGACTGCGCAATTTTCCCAATGCCGCCGTGATATCGTGATCTCGACCAAAAAACCGCGCCGCATCGGATTTCTGAAATGCCGAAAGCCCCGCAAATGGATTCTCGTCCGCGCTGAGCGCCGCGACGGCACGCCGATCGGCGGCGACTCGTTCGAGCGCCACGATGAGCTCTTGTGCCGAGCCAAACCGCTCTTCTTTATGCTTTTTCAAGCACCGGTCGATGATTTCGACGAGCGGTCCCGGTTCGGCGCCGCAATCCCGAGCGCTCGGCATGGGGATGTCGAGATTACGAACTTGCGTCATCTTTTCGTGGGAAAACGGCTCGAGCGGATGCACGCCCGCGAGCAATTCGAAGAGGATGACTCCCACGGCCCAGATATCCGTACGCGCATCGACGCCTTCACCCAGCCATTGCTCGGGCGACATGTACGGCATCGTCCCGGAAATGGCACTTCGATGAACTCCGGCACTCGGGGCTGTCGCAATCGTCGCCTGTAGGTTCTGCGGCGGCACGATCGCTGGAATCGTCGAGGCGATGGCGACCGCGCTCATTCGAGGCACCGAACCATGACTCGAACGCACCGAAATGGACGCCGAGATGTTCGCAGGTTTTACCTCGCCCCCCGGCATCGTGTCATGTATCGACGCTTCCCCGGGCGTACTCTTGAACACGTCAACGGGCGGCGGCGCCGGCGATACGTTTTTCGAGGCATATTCGGAAGAAATTTGCTTGGCAATACCAAAATCGAGGACTTTGATTTGACCCGTGTCCGAAATG